>SKJX01000110.1 GCA_007121785.1 Nitriliruptoraceae bacterium | reverse complement strand
CAGCTCGCGCGCGTCGACCCACGCATCAACCTGCGCTGCGGTGACCTGCGAGCGGCCTTCGAACGGCGCCCCCAGCGCATCACCCAACGCCAGGCCCAGCAGCACGCCCCGAGCCCGTTCACCTCCCGACATCGGCCAACTCCATCCGACCCGCCGACCATGGCGCCACCGTAGAGAGGCGCGCGAGACGCCGCCCACCAACGTCAACGGATCCAGCAGCTTCATCCTCGGCGCTGACACAGCCTCAGCCACGGACCTTGGCCACAGGACCGTGACGATCGACGTCTGCGGCTGTGCGCCGCGAGGACCGTTTGACGTAGCCGGATCGGCCACTACTGGACCACAGCGGGATGCTTACCTCAGTTGGCCACCGGGCGCACGAGCGTCACCGTGACGGCGGGCGGTGGATCAGGCTGTCCGTCGCGCCGATAGCGACCGAGGGGCGGTCCTGCGCACCGACGCAGAGGTCGAGCCACGCGATGCCTGGCGCACCACATCCTGACCCGGCTGCGGGCGTTTCACCGGTAGCGGCGGATCTGGTCGCGTCGGTAGGCCCACCCGGCAAGAGTGCACAGTGCGGCCGCCCAGACGGCCAGCAGCAGCCACAGCCAGCCCTGGACGGGGCCACCCTCTGCGGTTGTGAAGCTCAGCTCGACCCACGGGCGCATCGGGGTCGCCCAGCCCACGATCCCTGCCCAGTCGGGCAGGATCTCGGGCGGCAGGAGCAGCCCGCCGACGAACGCCATCGGCAGGAACCCTCGTTTGCCGTGGCGATCGCGGCCTTGGCCGGCAGCGCGTGACCGATCGTCAGCCCGATACCTCCCATCGCAGCGGTTCCGAGCAGGACCGCCGCGACCAGCGTCAGCCAGCGCATGAGCGGGATCGTGACGTCGAGCTGCCAGACCAGCAGACCGATCGCTGGCAGCGCTCCGAGCGCGCCGAAGGCCAGCCCGACGAGCAGGTTCGCGCTGCGTGCGGTGGAGGCGCGCAGCGGCAGGGCGCGCAGGAAGGTCTCCCACGGCAGGTGGCGTTCCTGGGCGATGCCAGCCCCGAAGATGAAGATCGTCATCATCGTGAAGGTGAACAGCAGCACGGTCGCCGGTCCTCGTGCTGCTTCGTCGGCAGGCAGTTTGGGTAGCAGGAAGAACGCCGTGACCATGGTCGGGAACGCCAGGGTGGGCACGATCGCGAAGGGCGTGCGCGCGTAGTCCAGGGTGCGGGAGCGCACGTGCGCGACGAACACGCTCATCGCAGCTCCGTCCCGGTTGCGGTCGCGGACGGCTCGGTGAGTGCGAGGACGGCTTCCTCGAGGCTGGCGGGCCGTACCTCGAGCCTGCCGAAGCCGATCTCGTGGTCGACCAGAGCGCGCACGAGCGCGTCGGCGTCCTCCGAAATAGCTCGATGCGGCTGCCGTGCCGCTCGATGCGGGCGACGATGCGGCCAGCGGCCAGGACCACGACCCGGTCGGCGGGTGCCTCGACCTCCTCGAGGTAGTGGCTGGTCAGCAGGATCGTGCGGCCCGCCTCGGTGGTCTGGCGCAACGCTGCCTACAGGCCGCGTCGCGCGGTCACGTCCAACCCGGTGGTTGGTTCGTCGAGTAGCACCCGTTCCGGATCGCCGGCGAAGGCGGCCGCGACCGTCGCCCGGCGCTTCTGCCCGCCCGACCGTCCGCCGAACCGACGGCCGGCCAGCTCGGTCAGCCCGAACTCGGCCAGCAGCACGTCACGGTCCCGTGGGTCGGGGAAGTGCGCCGCAGCCCGATCGAGCAGCTCGCCGACCTTGAGCACGTCGGGCATGCCGGTCTCCTAGGGGGGTGTGACCCCCAGCCGCACCCGCGCTCGGGGCAGGCGCGGGTCGCGACCGAACAGCTCTCCCCGCCGGGCGTCCGGGCGGCGCAGCCCGGCCAGCAGGTTGACCGCGGTGGTCTATCCCGCCCCGTCGGGCCCCAGCAGCCCGAACACCCTGCCGGCGTCCACGTCGAGATCGACGCCGTCGAGGGCGGTGACAGGTCCGTAGCGCTTGCTCACCCCGTCCAGACGTAGGCACCACGGCACGATCCTCGCTGACCATCCCTGGCGCTTCGTGTGGTTCCCGGTCAGCGACGGTGGCCGCCAACGCCTCAGCCCTGCGCGTCCACCCGGGCGGCCCGGCCCGGACGGCACCGCTCGGCGAGGATGGCGGCGAGCGTGGCGGGCTCGCTGACCATCACGTCGTGGCAGGTGTCGATCTCGATCACCTCGTCGACACCACCGAGGTTGTCGAGGTAGCGGCGCTGGTAGCGGGGCGGGCAGGCCCGGTCCCGGCGCGGCAAAATCCAGGTGCGTGGCACCGAGGCGGGCATCTGGGCCCGGTCGGCGGGCTCGTGGAACAGGTTCGTCGCCTCGGGGCACAGCTGGTCGTAGACCAGCTCACGCTGCTGCCGGGTCATACCGTTGCAGAAACCCAGCCGCGCGGCAGCTCGCGGTGGGGGGCGTCGTGACCTGCCGGGGGGCAGCAGCCGGGCCATGTACCAGCGCAGCGGCGGCCAAGGGATCAACTGCACAGCGGAGGTGCCCTCGGGTGGGACGAGGGTGGCGATGAACACCAGCCGGGCCACCCGGGCCGCACCCAGCCTGGCCGCGACCCCCGGCACGGTCAGCCCGCCCAGCGAATGACCGACGACCACCACCTCGCCGAGCCCGGCAGCGTCGATCTGCCCGACGACACGATCCACACACGAGCCGACCGTCACCGACCCCAGATCGGCCGGTGAGTCCCCTCGACCGGGCAGGTCCACGGCCAACACCGGCACGTCGGGGGCCTGACGTTGAAGTTCGGCGACGGTGGGCGCCCAGCAGCGCGCCATGTGGTACCCGCCGTGGATGAGCACTAGACCCGGCCGCAGTCCCGCCTCCCGGTCAGTGAGCATGCCACCACCTCCACGCGGGCGCACCGCAAGCACGCGACGGTGGAGGCACCGGCTGAAGCCACACGGGTCCTACCACCGGCGTCATCGTGCCCCACCGCCTGCCGCCCGAAAGGGGCGAAAGCCCCATCCGGCGGTCAAGCGGCTGCGCCCCGACCCTCGCCCGACAGCGCGGAGCGGGCGACGGCCGGCGAGCTCGCGTGTCACGGCGGTGGTCGGGCCGTCCCGCTTCCCCCTTGGAGCTGGCAAGGGCATCCACCTCGATCCGGACGATGTCACCGGCGAGATCGGCGAAGCGGACTGTTCGAGTTCGATGCCGAGACGGGCAGGCTCGCCGGGTCGTAGGTAGTGGTATCTGGTTCTTTCGTCTCGGCTCGCGAGGGTGATGAGCACGAGGTAGGGCGGGGACGCGATGGGCGCGAGCTGTCCGGCTGAGGTGACACTGAGCAGGCGCTGGCATCCGGCTGTGGTAGTAGGCCCAGCTCATGGACCACTCGCCCTGGCCGGTCGCGATCAGGTGGTCGGCGATGTGACCGTCAGGGTCGATCCGACAACGATGACGGCGCCCCGGATCAGCTGGCGCGTTCGATGGTCCCGCCGTGGCGATCCCATTCGGGGAGACCGTCTTCCAGTCGGAGTGCGCGGCGGCCGCGGGCCTGCAGGGTGCGTACGGCGTCGTCGGCGTGAGCGCAGTAGGGGCCCCGGCAGTAGGCCACGACCTCGCCCTGGTCGGGAAGCTCGTCAAGGGCGGTGTCGAGCTGGTCGGGTGGTGTGGAGATGGCGCCGGGGATGTGTCCGGCGGCGTACTCGGCTTCGGGACGGACGTCGATGAGCACCAGCTCGTCTCGGTCGAGCCGGGCGAGCAGCTCGTCGCGGGTGATGGTCGAAAGCTCGTGCCGGTTGCCGAGGTAGGCCGTGGCGAGGTCGTCGATCTCGTCGAGTTGCTCGGCGGCGAGATCGCGGAGTGCGGCCCATGCGTCGGCGACCTTCGGGGAGGCGAGTCGGTAGTGGATGTGGGTGCCGGTCCGCCTCGTGGACACCAGCTTCGCCTGGGCGAGCGCGCGGAGGTGGTGCGAAGTGTTGGCCATCGACTGGTCGATCTCACGGGCGATCTCCTCGACGGTGCGTTCGCCTTGGGAGAGCACGTCGACGATCTCGGCACGCCGGCCCGATGCGAGCGCCCGAGCGATGGTCGCGAACCCGTCGTAAAGCGCGTCCTTGGCCTGACGGCGGGACGCCGTGCCCGTGGTCATGATCGCCTCCTGTCCACCACCAGCGTACCCCCAATCAAACGTCGGTTTGACTTTAGGCTCGCGATCGGCCACGCTTCTGTTCAAGCCGACATTTGAGTATCTGGAGAGGGACATGAACGTCATCCCGCTGGTGGATGAGGGGCTGGGCAACAGCGCCTACGTGGTGGATCTGGGCGATGGTGGTGCCCTGGTCATCGACCCGGAGCGTGATCCGCGGCCCTACCTGGGTGAGCTCGAGCGGCGAAAGCTGACGCCGCGGTTCGTGGTGGAGACCCACCTGCATGCCGATTTCGTCTCCGGTGGTCGCGAGCTCGTCGATGCCGGGGCGCAGCTGTTGGCCCCCGCCGGCAGTGACCTCGCGTACGCGCACCGGCCGCTGGGTGACGGTGAAGTGCTCGACCTAGGTGGGCTGACGCTGGAGGTCATCGCCACCCCCGGGCACACCCCGGAACACCTGGCCTACCTGTTGCGTGACGGCAGCCGTCCGGTGGCGTTGTTCTCCGGGGGGACGCTGATGGCTGGCGGGGTCGCGCGCCCAGACTTGCTGTCTGCCGAGCAGACCGAGCCGCTGGCCCGTGCGGCCTACCGCTCCATCCACCAGCGGCTGCTGACCCTTGCCGACGACCTGGCGGTCTATCCAACGCACGGTGGGGGGTCGTTCTGCTCGGTGGCGGGCGGTGGGCAGCGCACCACCACCATCGGTCAGGAGCGTCTGTCGAACCCGCTGCTGGTCGACGATCCGGACGAGGACACCTTCGTGGCCCGGCTGCTGGTCGGCCTTGGGAGCTACCCGCCCTACTTCCTCGAGCTCCGTGACGTCAACCGCGCCGGCCCGACCGTCCACGGCCCGACACCACCGGCGTGGCCCGAGCTGGATCTGGACGCGTTCGACGCGGCGGTGGCCGACGGCGCGGAGATCGTCGACGTACGCCAGATCGGCCCGTTCGCCGACGGCCACGTCCCCGGCGCGCTGTCCAACCCCTGGCGGCCACCGTTCGCGACGTGGCTCGGCTGGCTGGTCGACCGCACCCGCCCGGTGGTGTTCATCGTCGACGACGCGATCGATCGCCGCGACCTGGTGTGGGCGGCCATGACCGTCGGGTTCGAACGTCTGGTCGGTGAGCTGGCCGGCGGCATCGACACCTGGCGACAGGCCGGCCGCCAGCTTGCCACCGTCCCGCTGGTCGACGCAGCCGGTGTTGACGACCGTCAGGTGCTCGACATCCGCCAGACGAGCGAGTTCGCCGCCGGCCACGTGCCCGGAGCGGCCCACGTCGAGCTCGGCACGCTCACCCAGCCCACCGAGCGGATCCCGGACACCTCGCTGCTGGTGCACTGCGGGCACGGTGAGCGGGCGATGTCGGCCGCGAGCCTGCTGCAACGTGCCGGCCACAAGGACGTCGCCGTGCTGGCCGGCGGCCCGGACGAGCTCGGTGAGCTCGAGATCGGAGCGTCGGCATGACCCGCACCGATCGCAAACCGTTGCAGCTGGGGCTGAGGGAGAACCTGCCGCAGTTCGTGCTGCTGGTCGCGGTCAACGCGCTGGTCGGTGGCATGGTCGGCATGGAACGCACCGTGCTGCCACTGCTGGCCGAGCAGGAGTTCGGGCTCACCGCCTACACCGCGATGCTGACCTTCATCGCCGCGTTCGGGCTCACCAAGGCGATCGTGAACTACTTCGCCGGCACGCTGGCCGACCGGTTCGGTCGCAAACCGGTGCTGCTGGTCGGTTGGCTGTTCGCCATCCCCGTCCCGCTGCTGCTGATCTGGGCACCGTCCTGGGGCTGGATCGTGTTCGCCAACGTCCTGCTGGGCGTCAACCAGGGGCTGGCCTGGTCGGTGACGGTCATCATGAAGATCGATCTGGTCGGCCCGGCCAAGCGCGGCACCGCGATGGGGTTCAACGAGGCCGCCGGCTACGGCGCGATCGCGGTGGCCGCCTGGGCCACCGGCGCAATCGCCGAGACCGCTGGGCTGCGCCCGGCCCCGTTCCTGCTCGGTCTCGCGTTCGCTGCGCTTGGGATCGGGCTCTCCAGCGTGTTCGTGCGCGAGACCGCCAGCCATGTCGCCCACGAGGTCGCCAACCACGTGACCAGCGCGAACGGACACGGCGGCGAGCTGTCCGCCCGGCAGGTGTTCGCGCTCGGGACCTGGCGTGACCGGTCGATGTCATCGGCCAGCCAGGCCGGCCTGGTCAACAACCTCAACGAAGGCATGGCCTGGGGCCTGTTCCCGGTGTTCTTCGCCCTCGGCGGGCTCGAGCTATCGACCGTCGGGCTGCTGGTCGCGATCGCCCCGGCCGTGTGGGGCGTCGGGCAGCTGTTCACCGGGGCGCTCTCCGACCGCATCGGCCGCAAATGGCTGATCGCTGGTGGACAGTTCAGTGAGGCGGCCGGCCTGCTGGTGATCGCGCTCGGCGACAGCTTCACCGTCTGGGCCGTCGGCAGCGCCATGTTCGGGGCCGGCACCGCGATGGCCTACCCGACGTTGATCGCCGCGGTCGGTGACGTCGCCCACCCGACCTGGCGTGGGGCCGCGGTCGGCGTCTACCGACTGTGGCGCGACATCGGCTTCGCCGTCGGTGCCGTGCTCGCCGGTGTCCTCGCGGACCTGTACACGTTGGCGGCCGCCATCGTGGTGGTCGCCGCCATCACGGCGGTGTCCGGCCTGGACGTCGCCCTGCGTATGCGCGAGACCCACCCGGCCGAACACCGCACACCTCGCCGAGGCCAGGCACCCGCGTCATGACCGACCCGCAGGACACACCACTCGATGCTCGCGCGTACGACACGTGGTTCGAGCACGGTTGGGGCGCCTACGCCTTCGAGATCGAGCGGGCAACGTTGCGTGATGTGCTCGGCGACCTCGACGGGCTGCGGGTCATCGACGTCGGCTGTGGAACGGGCCGGTTCACCGCCGACCTCGAGGAGGCTGGCGCCCACCTGGTCGCGATCGACCGGGATGAGGCGATGCTCGAGCTCGCACGGCAGCGCGTCGGCGGCACCATCGTGCACGGCGATGCGACGGCACTGCCGCTGGCTGACGACGCCGTCGACGTGACCGTCGCCATGACCCTGCTCGAGTTCGCCGACGCGGCCGAGGACATCGTCAGCGAACTGGTCCGAGTGACCCGACCCGGTGGTCGCGTCGCCATCGGGGCCCTCAACCCACGCAGCCCATGGGGCCTGGCACGCCACCGTGAGCTGCGACGCCCCCCGTGGACCGCCGCCTGCCTGCGCACCCCACCCGAGCTGCGAGCCCTGCTCGCTGCCTACGGCCCCGTCAGCACCCGCGCAGCGCTCTACGCCCCCGGCGCGATGCCCGGCCTACGACGCATCGGTCCGCTGATCGAACGCATCGGACAGCCCTTCCCGGACCTCGGCGCCTTCCAGATCGCGTTGCTCGACCCCGTCCCCGAGACCAGCCCGCGACGCTGATGCCTCTTCTTCAGCAGGATCTCCGAGCTGGGCGATGGTGGCCTCCAGCCGTCGCCGCACCGGATCCGGAATCTCGACCGTGGCACGGTGACGCAGTAGCCGATGGATCGCACGTGTCCGTGCGAGCTCTCTGGCACAGCCCGAGCAGACGTCGAGGTGCGATTCGAGGTGGGCGAGTTGCTCGGGGTCAAGGTCACCAGCCACGAGCGACCACAGGGTCGAGGGGTGCACGTGACCGCTCGCAACCATCGTCACCACCCTGGTCCGCCGGGCGGGGCGTCGGGCCACGACGCTCACCGGCGGGCGTCGACGTCCCGACATCCTGCGTTATTGCATGATCCTTTGGAGTGACGTAGCGTATCGGTATGTCGTCCCGCCAGATCAAGGATCAGCTCTACGAGCAGTTCGCGCGCGTGGGCAAGGTCACCGGTCACCCCAAGCGCCTCGAGCTGCTCGACCTGTTGTGCCAGGGCGAGCGGACCGTGGAGGAGCTCGCCCGAGCGGTCGATCTGAAGCTGACCACGGCGTCCGCTCAGCTGAAGGTGCTGCGCGAGGCCCGGCTGGTCACGGTGCGTCGCGAGGGCAAACACGTCTACTACGGCATCGCCGACGACTCCGTGTGCCGGTTGCTGCAGCTGGTGCAGGAGGTCGCCCGTTCCCAGCTCAGCGAGGTGTCGGAGACCGTGCGCACCCACTTCGAGGCGCACGACCCGATCGAGCCGATCGACCCGGCCGAGCTCAAGCGCCGGATCTCGTCCGGTGACGACGTGGTCGTGGTCGACGTACGACCACGCGAGGAGTTCGACGCCGGCCACATCTCCGGCGCGGTGTCGATCCCCCTCGAGGAGCTCTCCGACCGGCTCGACGAGCTCCCCGACGACGTCGAGGTGGTCGCCTACTGCCGTGGCCCCTACTGCGTGCTCGCGCCCGAGGCGGTCACGCAGCTGCGCGAGGCCGGCCGTCAGGTGCGCCGCCTGGAGGTCGGCTACCCCGAATGGCGGCTGGCCGGCCTGCCCGTCGCAACGCCCCGGGCGTCGTGACCGCGAGACGCGACCGGAGGCGACACCTCGTCGGATCCTGGATGGCGTCGGCCAAAGACCGACGCAGGCTCCGTCGACCAGCCCGTCTGTGACGCCGTACCAACCGGCCACATCGCTCGACTCGGCAACATCGCCCGACCAGTCGCTGCGACAGCGGCTCATGCCGTCCCGCGTTTGTTCGTCATTGCATGCTTCGTTGGATTGACGTAGCCTCGGCCGTAGGCCAACCGGAGGAGCTCGACGAGATGAACGTGCTGCTGATCGTCAACGGCCCGCCGTACGGCTCGGAGTTGCCGTTCAACGCGTTGCGGCTGGCCCGCGAGTTGGTGACCCGCGATGAGGTCGACGTGCGGGTGTTCCTGATGGGTGACGCGGTCGGTGCGGCGGTCGCGGGCCAGCAGCTGCCCGACGGCTACTACCACCTCGACCGCATGCTCCGCTCGGTCGTTCGCAAGGACGCCGAGGTCGCTTGCTGCGCGACCTGCATGGACGCGCGCGCCATCGGAGACAAGCAACTCGTCGAAGGGGTGGCCCGCGGGTCGATGGAGTTGCTCGGTGACTGGACCCTGGAGGCCGATCGCGTCGTCACCTTCTGACGGCCAGGCGCGGGGAGGCGGCGATGACGGCGAGCGACGGACGGGGACCGCTGCCCACGGCTGGCCGGGTGTTGGCGGTCTGTGCCCACCCCGATGACGAGACCTTTGGGCTGGGCGGGTTGATCGCCAGCTACGTGCACAGAGGTGCCGAGGTGGCGCTGCTCACCCTGACGCGCGGTGAGGCCTCCACCTTGGGTGCGGACCCGACGCTGGCGGAACGTCGGACGGCCGAGCTCGCCTGCGCGGTCCGCGAACTGGGCATCACGACGAGCTGGCTGTGTGACCACCCCGATGGCGACCTCGTGCAGGTCCCCGTCGACCAACTCGTCGCCGAGGTGCAGGTGGCCGTCGAACGGCACCGCCCGGAGCTGCTGTTGGTGTTCCACCCGTCCGGTATCACCGGACACCCCGATCACCAACGGGCGACCGAAGCGGCGCTGCTGGCCGCCTGCGGCGCGGACCTGCCGGTGTACGGCTGGTTCGTGCCGCACCAGGTCGCGATCACGCTCAACGCCGAGTTCGGCGCCGACTTCGTGCCGACCGAGCCGGCCGCTGGGGATCACTGCATCCGGGTCGACCGCGCACCTCAGCGGGCAGCCTGTGCGTGTCATCGATCCCAGAGCGGCGCGCTGCCGCTCATCGAGCGCAAGCTCGAGCTGCTGGGCGACGTCGAGCACCTGCGCGCGCTGACCCGTACCGCGGAACCCGCCGTGTCGCGCTCCACCGCCGACCCGTTGCCACCTCGCTGGCCGGCCGCACGACCACGACACCCATCCGGACATCGACCATGACCACCGCCACCACCCGCGAACGCGTCAACGTCGCGATCCTCGCCGCCAACCAGGCGCTGTTCCTGATCGCCGCGATCACCGTGATGACGCTCAGCGGGCTCGTCGGGCAACGTCTCAGCCCCAACCCCGCACTGGCCACGTTGCCGGTCGCGATGATGATGATCGGCGTGGTCATCGCGGCGTTGCCCGCATCGCTGCTGATGAAGCGCGTCGGTCGACGGACCGGGTTTCTCGTCGGCGTGCTGCTGGGTGGGGCCGGTGGCGGGGTCGTGTCGGTGCTCGGGGTCGCGGTCGGATCGTTCTGGCTGTTCGCCGCCGGCAACCTGCTGTTGGGCGTCTACCAGGCCTTCGCCAACTACCACCGGTTCGCCGCAGCCGACGCCGCCTCACCCGCCTTCCAGAACCAAGCCATCTCGCTGGTGCTCGCCGGCGGGGTCGCCGCGGCGTTCCTCGGCCCCCTCAACGCCTCACGGGCCACCGATCTGCTCGCGATCACCGATGCCGGCCCCTACGCCGTGCTCGTCGCACTCGCCGTGCTCGGCGCCGGCCTCCACCTGGGTCTGCGGATCCCCAACGAGCACGAGGCCCGCACCGGCTACCAGCGTCCACTGCGCGAGATCGTGGCACAGCCGGCCGTCGTCGTCGCGATGCTCACCGCGACCGTCGGCTACGCGATCATGATCCTGGTCATGACCGCCACCCCGCTGGCGATGCAGCGCTCCGGGTTCGGGCTGGCGCAAGCTGCCACGGTCATGCAGTGGCACGTGCTCGGCATGTTCGTCCCCTCCTTCGTCACCGGCCACCTCATCGCACGCTTCGGGCACGCGCGGATCCTGCTGGCTGGCGCCGGCGTGCTGGCCGGCTCCATCGCCGCCGCCGTCGCCGGCGAGACCATGGCCCACTACCTGCTCGCGTTGATCCTGCTCGGCATCGGCTGGAACCTGCTGTTCGTCGGTGGCAGCGCCCTGCTCGCCACCACCCACACCCCCGCGGAACGCGGCAAGGTCCAAGGGCTCAACGAACTGGTCATCTTCACCGCCGTCGCGATCGGCTCGCTGCTGGCCGGTGTCCTCCTCCACACCGCCGGCTGGGCGTGGCTCAACCTGCTGCTGTTGCCGTTCGTCGCCCTCGCTGCTGCCGCTACCTGGTGGTGGCGCTCTCAGACCCGGGCGATCCGCGAGGCCCCCGACCCCGTCCCCGACCGCACCTGACCCACGTCCAGCATCAAGACCACAAGCGCCGCATCACGGGTTTGATCCAGGGGGTGCTGCACTCCGTGCCGGCTTTGGGCTCATCCGGGCCTTCCGTTCCGGTACGACTGCACGTTGAAGGGGAAGACCAGCACACCCGTCAGTCACCGCTAGCGGCACCGGTTGCGGGACCGTTCGCGTGCGTACTGCTCCCGCGTCAGTTAGGTAGCCGCCCAGCTCCCTCCAATCGGCGGCGCTCTCAACGCCTGCCACTGCGCTCAGTTCACCGTCGCGGCAACCACCGGCTGAAGAACGCCATGTTCCTCGCCGCGTTCGCCTCGCTCAGGACCCCCGAGTCGCGAGCGTTCTACGACCGCAAACGGGCCGAGGGCAAGCACCACAACGCCGCCGTGATGTGCCTGGCACCCCGCCGCTGCGACGTCATCCTCGCCATGCTCCATAACGGCACCCCCTACCAGCCACCACGACCCATCCCCGAACTCGGCGCGATCAAGCCCCTACAGCGTCATGGACCGTGGCGTCCAACAGGCGCCATCGAGCGCTGGGACACTTCGTCCTCGCAGGCCCGGTTCCTCCGCTTCGCGGAGAGCGCTTGGTTGTCGCGCCCTCGCCCCGAAATGGTCGGTTAGAGGTGAACCACGGACGGCGATCCGATCGTGAGACCGACCCTGCGCAACCAGGCGACGCAGGTGGCTGTGGTCCGTCAACCCGGCATCACCCCCGCTGGGTCAGACGGGGCCGTCTCCCGGCAGCGGGAGGCTGCAGGAGTGTGAGGGTCACGTCCAACCACTCATCCGCAACGGTCACCGCGGAGGGTCGAGGAAGCCCAGCAGCCGGTCGGCGACGACCTTGGGCGCGAGCACGTCCGCGGTGGGGCTTTGGCCGTCGAGGACCGCCACGCGTGCGTCACGTAGCACACCGGCGACGACCCTGGTGCCCTGCTTGAAGCCGTCGGGGGTCTCGCTGCCTTCCAGGAGGAGGACGGGCATGGTGATCGTGGCGGCCCGTCGTGGGTCGACGAGCCGGCCGGCGCGACCCGGAGCTCACGCGGGAGGGTGTGCGCTGCGGTCACGCGCGCTGACACAGGACGGCTGGCTGCGGTCGTCCTCGATCTGCGAGTCGCCCATGTGGAGGACCTCACGGCCGAACGACTCCACGACCGTCTCCGCCTCGCCGTCCGCGACCCGGTCGTCGAGCCGCTCGAGGAACCCCGCCGGCAGGAGGGCGGCGGGATCGACAGGTGGCTCGTGGAGCACCAGCCGCGCCACGTTCGAGGTCAGCGTCGCCGCTCTGGCCCCGACCACGCCGGTCCAACGCGTGGACGGTGACACGGTCCAGCAGGTGGGGTCGCAGGGCGTCCCAGCGTGTGATCACCGAGCACCCCGTGGACGAGGACCAGGGGGCCGTCACCGCTGGTGACGAAGCCGACCACGATCCCGTCCCGGGACACCGCGTGCCGTAGCTCCGCTCGCACCGTCCGAGTCATAGCCATCCTCCTGGATCGTCGTCGGCATCGATCCTGGCCGACAGCTGGCGGCCGCGCCTCGGCAGGACGACCCGAGATGCGTGGATGCCTGGCCGGGCGGTGTCTGATCCGTGCAGGACCGATCCGTCCGGCTCAGGCAAGATGGCCTCCCGGAGTACGGGCGGCGATGTACACCGCGCTGCTCCACCACGTCGGCTGCACCGGGTACGCCCACGAGGCGGGGCGGATGGTCGGCGACGAGTTGGCGATGCACGCCGTGACCGCACAGGCCAGCCTGGCCGATCCCAAACAGCCGTTCACCACGGTCCTACCCGGGATGACACGAGGGAGTCCACCGCTCGAGCGAACCCGGCTGACGATCACGACGCGGCCCCACGGACAGCGCATCGTTGTCGAGTCGACGACGGCCGCCTGTGAGGTGGGGTGCGACGCCGCCCGTCGACTGGGGCTGTCCGAGCAGGTGCAGGACCGCCTCTACCACTCCTACGAGTCGTCGGACGGGAACGGGGTGCCCGACGGGTTGGCCGGGGACAACATCCCGATGGGTGCCCGGCTGGCCATGCTGACGTCCACCGCCGCGTTGCTGGCGACCACGACCGACCAAGCGCGGATGCTCAAGATGGTCGGCGGGGCAGTGGAGCGCTGCCCGGCCCATCCTCGCCGGCCACCTGGTCGCCCTCAGGGCCCCCTGGACGCACAGGCATTCGCAGGGCGTGCCCGGCTCGCCCGCGACGCCGAGCAGGCAGATGGCCAGCTGCTCACCGAGGCCCGTGCCGGGCGGATCGACCTCGATTGCGGTCCGCGCGGTGCTCGGCGTCCTCGCGAACGGGTGCAGCGACAAGGAGATCGCCCGACGGCTGGTGATCTCGCGCCACACGGCCGAGCGTCACGCGCAGAACATCTACGCCAAGACGGGCGTGTCGAGCCGTGCCGCGGCCGCACGGTTCGCCATGGAGCACGGCCTGCTCACCACGGCAGACCGGTAGAGCTACCGATGCCGACCACGTCGGCGCGCGGGATGCTGACCGCGGCATGCCGAGGCCGACGACGCGTCTCCCCGCGGGAACCCGTCCGCGTTCGCGACCGTGATGAGAACGGCTCCGGTCCACCCGGTATCGGGGGAGTTCGTCGAGGGTCACGGTCGTGGCGCGTCCCGACCGCGTCGGTGCTCGGCCGTCGCTGCGGCACGGGCTACCAGACGGTCGTACACCGAAGGATCGTCACGGACCAGCTGGGGCACCCCTCGGGGCAGGGACGGTCCGAGCCATGTGGTCTCGACCGCCGGGTTGCAGCGACCGGAGCCATCGGGCAGCACGAGGTAGCCGGTGCAGCCGCTCGTACGCACCTGGGCCACCGCAGCCTGCCGGGTCACCGCACGCCGGGCGGTCCCGCGGTCGAGGTCGCGTGCCAGGAGAGGGACGTCGATCGACGGGCAGGTGCCCGCCGCGTCGATGATCTCGTGCCGCAGGGTGATGCAGCGCGAGCGGACGAACAACGCGGTGCGCAGCGCCAGGTCGAGCTGTTCGGCCGCTAGCTCCGACTGACGTCGGGCAGCCTGGACCGCCTCGACCGCCAGGAGGCTGGAGATCGGGTACTCGTCCAACCGCCCCTGCCACAGCGACCAGCCGAGGTCCGGGGCCGCGGCGGCACACAACGGGATCTCCGCGTCGATCACACGCCGGGAGAGCGGCCGACGGTGGAACAGCTCCAGCGGATGAGCGAGATGGATGATGGGCAGCCGAGCGGCCCGTGCCGTCACGGGACGTCCCAACCTGGCCCGTGCCTGCCGCAGCCGCAGGACGACCACCGTCGCCCACGGACAGGCGACGTCGCTGAACAACACGAGCGCGCCCGCGGTCCCGTCCGCCGGCTCCGGAGGGTCGGCGAGCACGGGGCCAGCGCTCGGCTGACCCGTAGCGGTCGTGCCCGCCGACACCTCAGAAGTTGACACGGGTCGCCAGCAGGCCGTCGCCGACCGCACGGCCGGAGAGGACCCGACAGAACTCGACCGCGTCCAGCTCGACCGCCTCCCCCGCCGTGCCGTCACGCCAGGTGCCGCCCGCCGGGCCGGTGAGCACCAGCTCGAACGGCTGACCGTGCCGTTGCGCCCACTCGTCGACGACGTCGGCGACGATGCGGCCGTCGTGGTCAGCGGTGAGTTGCATCGGACGGTCGACGGCACGGCAGATGTCGACGCGGTGCAGCCAGGCATCGCGGGTCAGGATCCGGTCGTAGAGGTAGCCCAGCGGCTGGGTACCCAGCGGCGGCCCGAACCGCATCGGCATCGCCCGGATCGGCCGGGGCAACCGGGCCCGAGCCCGGACCGAGCGGGGCGCGATGGCGCGCAGTTCCTCGAGCAGTTGGGTGGGCGTGTCGCCGGCCCGCTCGCGCACCTGCACCTCGTTCATGCCGTCGACCAGGTCCGCGTCGGGCAGCAGCCGGCGACCCTGGCGGGATTGGCGCAGCAGCTCGCGGAGCGTCGCCGCCCACTGTGCGCCGCCAGCGAGGTGGGCGACCATCGCCCGCACGTCCCAGCCGGTGCAGTCGGTCGGGGCCCGCCAGGCGTCGTCGTCCAGGTCGCCGAGCAGCACCAGCAGGCGGCGGTACTCCTCGGTGGCGGCCCGCATCCAGTCGTCGTGGTCCATCGTGGTCGTCCCTGACCGCTGCGGTGCGGCCGGTCCCGTGGTGTCGTGCGTTGCCATGTGCCCTCCGATCGATCGTCGACCCAGCCTCGGCGCCCAGAACGCCTGCCTAACACTGTTAGGTATACGTCGACCCGAGCCGAACGTCAATCGGTTCTCCGAACTCCGTTCGGTGGCGTTGGTAGGTTCCGTCGCGCTCGCTCAGGAGACCCGCGATGCCCGACCGGCGCGCACGCCGTCACGAAGCCACCCGCCGGGAGATCCTGGCAGCGGCGTGGCAGCTCGCACGCGAGCGCGGGCTGACCGGCTGGTCGCTGCGGGAGGTCGCCGACGCGGTCGGCATGCGGGCGCCATCGCTGTACGTGTACTTCGACAGCAAGGACGCGATCTACGACGCGATGTTCTCGCAGGGCTATCAACAGCTGCTCGAGACGGTCGACGCCGTCCCGTCGGCCGAAGACCCGCGCACGCTGCTGCGGGACGTCGCGAGCGCGTTCTTCGACTTCTACGTCTCCGACCCCGCCCGCAGCCAGCTGCTGTTCCTGCGCGTCATCCCCGGGTTCGCCCCGTCGGAGGACTCGTACGAGCTCGCACGGCGGACGCTGGAACGCTTGGGCGAGGTGCTCGGCTCGATCGGCATCGACCGCCCCGAGGCGGTGGACCTGTGGACCGCGATGGTCACGGGCCTGGCCTCACAACAGGTCAGCAACGACCCCGGGGGTGATCGCTGGGCGCGCCTGATCGAGCCGTCGGTGGACATGTTCCTCGCCCGCGAGTCACCGGCCGCGTGAGCGGCTCGTCGGGGCGCGGTCACAGCGACGAGGTCGGGTCCAGCGCGTCGCGATCCACGACCCGATACTCCACCTACGACATGCTGACTCGGACGACCCGGTCGGCGTCCATCACCTCGTCGTCGGTGGCGACGGCGCTGCCTGGGATCGCCTTGGCGGCGTACATCGCCGCATCCGCCTTCGCGAGCAGCTGCTCGGGGTCGGTCGTGGACCCGTCCGATTCGACCACCCCGACGCTCGCACCCACCTGGACCGACGCGTCGCCGAGCGTGAACGGCTGGGACAGCGAGGTGGTGAGTCGATCGGCGATCCGCAGCACCTCGTCGGTGGGGGCGTCCTCGCAGATCACGACGAACTCGTCACCGGCCAGGCGACCGAGCGTGTCGCTGCCGCGGACGCACTCACCGAGCCGCTCGGCGACCGCCAGGAGCAGGTCGTCGCCGGCCTGGTGGCCGTGGAGGTCGTTGACCTGCTTGAAGCCGTCCAGGTCGATGAACATCACAGCGACGCGGGAGCCGGTGCGTCGCTGCCGAGCGAGGGCGTGCTCGAGCCGGTCGATGATCAACGACCGGTTGGGGAGCCCCGTCAGGGCGTCGTGGACGGCGCGGTACCGCATCAGCTCGTGCGTCGCCTGCCGCTCGAGCGCGCCGGTGAGGACGTTGACGACCGCCTGGAGGAAGGCCAGGTCCTCGTCGTTCCACGGCTCGTCGCGTTCGGCCAACAGGACGGTGTCATCGGCGACGGTCAGAACGATCGCGTGCTCGGGTGGATCGTCGGGTGCGCCCCCGATCCGGCAGGTCCGCAGGCCCAACAGATCCCGGGTCCGGATCGTCGCCACCTCGATGAGATGGTCGACGTCGGGTTCGTCGATGGCTTGCAGCCCGAGCTGGGCCAGCGCCTCCTGGCGCTCCGCCCGCTGATGGAGGGCCTCGCGGGCCGCTTCGCGGTCGACGACCAACCGGCTGAGCCGCCAGAGCACGAGCAGGCTCAACCCCACGGAGGCGATGACCGGGAGCGAGCGTCCGTCCCCGGTATCGCGGATCGCCAGCGTCGCCGGTGCCGCGATCATGGACGCCCCCAGCACGATCAGCCGTGCGCTGGTGAGCCGCCGGTGGTGCGCGTCCGCCGGCTCGGCCAGCGACGGTGACGACGGATGGAGCGTCGCCAGGCCCACAAGGACGTAGGAGGCCAGGATGAACAGGTCCGACCAGGTCCCCCGTTCGTAGACGCCGTTGGAGAGCAGCACGGCGCGGGCCAGGTTGCCGCCCATCGCGGCGGCGGCCGCCAGGACCAGCAGCCATGAGGCGGCGATCCGCCGACTGCCGACGAGCAACAGCCGGAAGGTCGCCGCGGTGACCGCGGCCATCATCAGAGGCGCGACCGCGGTGTTGAGTAACTGGCCGGCCCAGGACACCTCGTCGGGGAGGTCCTCCGGTCGGAAGACGGTGCCGGCCAGGACCGTCGCCACCGCGATCATGACGATCGTGCCGTCGATGGCGCTCTCGCGGTCACCGCCGGGCACCTGCAACCGGGTCAGCGCCAGGGCACCGACACCGATCAGGGGGAACGCCAGCAGCGAGATCTGGTCGGCGGCCGCCTGCGTCGCGTCGTGCGCCCACGCCGGGAAGTTCAGCACGTTGGCGAGCAGCAGCAACGCCAACGCCGCCAGCAGCAACCACCACGGGTACCGGGTCGAAGGGCGGTGCCACCGCACCCCCAGCACCACCCCGGCACACGACGCCAGCAGCACCCCGATCCAGATCAGCTCCCGCAGAAGGGGCGTGTCCACGACGAGGAACCCGGCGCCAGTGAGGGCGCCGAGCCCCGCGAGGACGATCCAAGCGCGCTGCCGCATGGCCTCAACGTCGACCGTGACGGCGCACGCTTGAGGGCGTGGTCGCCCACCGGTCGTCCCTGCCGCCGTCCGGTCGGCGGTTGGTCGGGCGACCATCGAGTGGCGACGGGGCCGCTGCTAGCGTCCGCTCGCGACGCTGGCAGCGTCAGCCGCACCGCCGCGGCTCGGACCAAGGGGGCGAGGTGGCACGCGCGCACGAGCCGACGGTCCCCACCGGCCCTCGCGACGCACCCCTGATCCCCGAGGCGGTCCGCTCGGAGTTCGCACGCGAGCGCATCTACCTCGACACCGCCACCATGGCACTGCCGCCTCGCCGGACGGTTGCCGCCCTGGAGGACGAGCTCGCACGGTTCGCGTCCGGCTGCAGCGACGCGCTGGGGTTCGACGACGCCGTCGCGGACTCCCGACACCGCTACGCCCGGCTGGTCGGCGTGGACCCCTCCTGGGTCGCCGTCGGCGCGCAGGTGTCCAGCTTCGTCGGGCTGGTCGCCACCTCGCTGCCGCCCGGCAGCGAGGTGCTCACCGCCGAAGGCGACTTCACCAGCGTGCTGTTCCCGTTCCACGCGCAGGAGCGCCGCAGCGTCCGGGTACGCGAGGTCCCGCTCGACCGACTGGCCGACGCGGTCACCGCGGACACCTCCCTGGTGGCGGTGTCGTCCGTGCAGTCCGCCGACGGCCGGACCGCCGACCTCGACGGTCTGCTGGAGGTGACCGACGGCACCGACACGCGGATCCTGCTGGACACCACCCAGTCCACCGGCTGGTTCCCGTTGGACGCCAGCCGCTTCGACTACACCACCGGCGGCGGCTACAAGTGGCTGCTGGCCCCCCGGGGAACGGCGTTCTTCACGGTGCGTCCGGAGCTGGTCGAGGACCTGCTGCCGGTCGCCGCCGGCTGGTACGCCGGGGAGGATCGCTGGACCAGCGTGTACGGCACGCCGCTGCGGCTGGCACACGACGCGCGACGGTTCGACATCTCCCCGGCCTGGCACGCCTGGGTCGGGCAGGCGCCGTCGCTCGAGCTGCTGTTGGAGGTCGGGACAGACGCGCTCCACGCCCACGCGGTCGGGTTGGCCCGACGGTTCCAGGAGGCGGTCGGGTTGCCGGTGAGCGACTCCGCGATCGTGGCGATGCTCGCCGACGACGAGGTGCCGGCTCGGCTCGAGCGGGCCCGGATCGCGGCCGCGACGCGGGCGGGGCGGCTGCGGCTCGCGTTCCACGTGTCCACCACCGAGGAGGAGGTGGACCGCGCCGCGGAGGCGCTGGTCGGCCACGTCCACGCCTGAGCCGGCCATCGCGATGGGAGCTGGCCAGCTCGACGGGAGCGACCCAGCCCGACGGAGGCGCCTCAGCCCCGGCGCCAGTCGATGACCTCCAGCAGGTCGGGGCCGCGCGTGCGCAGGTAGGAAGCCGCCCCGCGGGTGAACAGCCACCCACCGAGCACCGCGTAGCCGAGCCCGAGCACGGCGGCGAACGTCCGCCACCCGATCGGCTCGACCAGCACGACGGGCACGATCATCGGCGTGATCAACGCGGCGACGACGGCGTAGACGACCAACAGCAGGGCGGTGTTGATGCAGCCCTGGCCGGTCGCCGAGGTGCCGAACAGGTTGTCGCCCCGCTCGGGGACGGGCACGGGCAGCAGGACGGACGCGAGGTTGCTGGCGCCGAGCACCAGGACCAGGACCCCTGCCGCCAACAACAGCGCCGCCGGCAACATCGACCAGCCGCCGGACACGGCGGCGAGCGCCACCGCCGCCACCATGATCACCGGCGTCGCGAGCAGGACCACGGCGAGGTCACGTCCTCGCATGTCCGCACGACCGTCGGCGCCAGTTACCTCATGGACCCACAGCGCCGGTCCGTCGAGGGCGAACTGGTTCGAGGCCATCAGCCCGAACGGGAACGCGAGCCCGGCGGCCATCAGCGGCGCGTACTCGTCCACGAACACCCCGGCAGGCCCCGCGATCGCGACCATCGGCACCACGAGGAACAGCTGGCCCAGCGCCTGGCTGCGGACCCGCGGATCGCGGACCAGGCTGCGCAGGAACCGCACCGACACCGCCGTGGTCCGCGACCGCGGCAGCCAGGCCAGCCACGGCGGGTAGAGGGCGCTGGCCCGCCGAGAGGTGGAGCGGGCGGGCGCTCGACGATCCAACCGCCCGAGGGCGAACGTCCAGAGCGCCAACGCGAGGACGGAGGACACGAGCAGGCCACCTGCGGCCGCGAACGCGAGCAGCAGCCGTCCGTCGGCCGCGGCCAGCACCCCGACGGCGCCGAGCCCACCGGGCGACCACCGGGCCAGCTCCGCCGGTCCGGCCAGGTCGATGTCGGGGCCGTCGATGATCGGCGAGCCGCCGAACAGCAGCTGCGGGGTGAGCCACAGCCCGATCAGCAACGCGACCCCGAGCGCGGCACCGATCTCGCGGCCGCGACGTGTTCCGAGCACGTCGGCGAGCAGGGTCAGCACCGCGCGGGACCAGGCGATGCAGGTGATGGCGAGCAGGACGACCACCATCAGCGCGACCAGCCCGGCGATGAGCTGACCGGACGCCCTCCCGGCACCCACGGCGGCGCCCGAGACGGCGGCCAGCGTGGCGATGCCGCCGACCCCGACCGCGCCGGCCGCCAGCAGCCCGACGACCAGCTGCCGGTGCCGCAGCGGCAGGAGCTGGAACCGGCGTGGATCGAGGGTCTCGTCCGCGGTGAAGGTGAGCGCGGGCACCAGGATCCACCCCAGCCACAGGAGCGCCAGCACCAGCACGACGACGTCGGGGTTGCCGTCCACCGTCGCGTTGAGCGCGCTGAACCCGACGGCGGCCGCGAGCAGGCCGCCGAGCACGGCCATGACGAACCCGATGGCCGGCTGCGTCCCCTGGTGGAGGCGGTTGCCGACCAGGCGGAGCTTCAGTCGGACGAGGAGCCGAGCCACCCCAATGCTCCTTCTCCGACCTCGCGAGCCCCGACCAGGTGGACGAACCGGTCCTCCAGCGACCCGTCGCCGGCCACCTCCGCCAACGGACCGGCGTCGACGACCTGCCCGTGCGCGACGATCGCCACGTGGTCGCAGAGCTGCTCGACCAACGCCATGACGTGGCTGGACAGCACCACGGTGCCGCCGTCAGCGGTGAACCGTTGCAACACGGTACGGATCGTCCGTCCGGACACCGGGTCGATCGCCTCGAACGGTTCGTCGAGGAACAGCACCCGCGGCGAATGCAGCAGCGCCGCAGCCAACGCCACCTTCTTGCGCATGCCGTGGCTGTAGTCGACCACCAGCTCGTCCCGCGAACCGGTCAGGTCGAACACGTCCAGCAGCTGGCCGGCCCGGTCCTCGACCACGTCGGCGTCGAGCCCGCGCAGCAACCCGGTGTAGGTCAGTAGCTCGCGGCCGCGCAGCCGGTCGAACAGCTGCAGGTCCTCCGGCAGCACGCCGATCCGGTCCTTGACCCGCGGCGGGTCCTCCCAGACGTCCACGCCTTCGAGCAGCACCTGCCCCGCATCGGGCCGCAACAGGCCGGTGACCATCCGCAGCGTGGTGGTCTTGCCCGCGCCGTTGGGACCGAGCAACCCGAAGAACGCGCCCCGGGGGACGTCGAGGTGGAGCCCGTCGACCGCGACGGTCGTCCCGAACCGTTTCGTCAGCGACCGGGCGGAGACGGCCACGTCCGCGCGTGCCGGACCGGCGGACGGCGGCGTCTGCGGCGGCTCGGTCAGTGGCGGTGGCGGCGGTGGCGGCGGTGGCTCCGCGCTCATGTGTCGACCCCCCGGGCGGCGGCGCAGGACCGTAGCCGTCCGAGCTGGCGGAGGTCAGCGCCCGGCGAGCTCCCCGGAGTCGTCCATCGGCGCCGCCTCGTCCGGTTCGGCCGCACCGCCGGGCGGCGGCACGTGGTCCGGCTTGGTCGGCTTGCGCAGCACGCCGAGCCAGCCGAGCCCGAGCGCCAGCATGCCCAGCGGGATCCACGGCACCCCGGTGGCGGTCCCGGGCACGTGCAGCCCGCCGAACACCAACAGGCCGAGCCCGGCGGTCGCCAGGACCGCTCCCGCACCGGCACGGACCGCCGACGGGCGGCTGCGTGGCGAGCCGGCCCGCTCGAACCGGCCGAACACCGGCACGATCAGCACCAGGGCGACCGTGCAGACGAGCCACCACAGCGGCCGCGTCCACCACCAGGCCGCGTCGACCGTCTCGCGGGGTGGCCAGACCCCGGTCGGGATCAGCGCCGCGGCGACGGCGATCATGGCCGTCATGTGCCACAGGTAGACGGTCATCGTCAACGACCCCATCATCACGACCGTCCCCCACACCTTCGGGCGGGCCAGCACCCGGGTCGCGGGACCACGCAGCGCGAGCGCGATGCCGATCTGGCCGGCACCGAACGCCAGCAACGCGATCGACGGCGGCGAGTTGTTGCTCCGGGTCGCACCGTCGACCCCCACCATGGACACCGGGTAGTCACCGACCATCGTCAGCAACAGCAACGTCCCGTAGCCGACGGCGGTCAAGCCCAGCGCGCCACCGGTGGTCCGCGGCAGCAGCACGGGCACGTTTCGGGCAGGGGCGGGCGGCGCACCGGCGCTGCCGGTCAGGCGGTCCTGGTCGTGCCAGAGGTAGCCGACCTGGTGGATCGCCCCCCAGATCCACAGGAAGTTGCTCCACCCGATCGCCGGAACCCCTGCCAGGTGGAGCCGGTCGACGACGACCGCCAGCAGGACGAAGCCGAGCAGCGTCCCCCAGCGGGAGCGCTCGTGCGCCTCGTAGGTCAGCGGGACCGCCGTGCAGACCACCAGGTAGGCGGCCAGGAACCACACCGGCACGATCGCGACCTGCGTCGCGAACTGGAGCAGGTCGCTGTCGACACCCAGCAACGCCAGCATGCCCCCGACGGGGATCCACAGCACGACCACCGGCAGCACCGGTCGCAACAACCGTCGCGCACGGCCCCGGACCCAGTCAGCCCACGACACACCCTTCGCCCGGGCCGAGCGGTAGGCCGCCGCGTTCGCGTAACCACCGACGAAGAAGAACAGCGGCATCACCTGGAAGATCCATGTCAGCCAGTGGGTCCAGTCGGCGACGGTCAGCAGGTTGACCGCCTCGAGTTGGCCGTCCTGCACGGTGATGACCGCCAGCAGCCAGTGCCCGTAGACGACGATGAGGATGGCCACCAGCCGCAGCGCGTCGGCGTAGCGGTTGCGCTCCGCGGGTGTCGCGGCGTCGATCTCGCTCGCGGTGAGCCTGGCGGTCGCCATGGACGGATCCTCTTCGACGCGGTGTGAGCGGTGCGCGGTCGGACGGACGCCCAGCAGACCTGACGCGGGTGTCAGGTCTAGCATCGAACCGTGCGCACCGCCTCCACTTCACGTCCCGAGGCGGCTCCAGGAGGCACCGGTGTTCCAGCGGATCGCGATCGTCAACCGTGGCGAGCCGGCGATGCGGCTCATCCATGCGGCCCGCGAGCTACGTGAGGAGCACGGCGACCGCCCGCTGGCCGTCGCGCTCCACACCTACGCCGAGCGCGACGCGATGTTCGTCCGGGAGGCGGACGAGGCCGTGCGCATCGGGCCGGGACCGGGCGAGCCACCCGGGGCGACCAGCCCCTACCTGGACCTGGAGGAGCTCGAGCACGCCCTGCTGCGCAGTGGCGCCGACGCCGCCTGGGTCGGTTGGGGGTTCGTCGCGGAGTCCCCGGGGTTCGCCGACCTCTGCCAGCGGATCGGCGTGACCTTCGTGGGCCCGTCCGGCGAGGTGATGCGGGCCCTGGGGGACAAGATCGGCGCGAAGCAGCTCGCCGAGCGGGCCGGCGTCCCGGTCGCACCGTGGAGCGGCGGCGCGGTCGCCGACGTCGACGAGGCACGCGAGCAGGCCGAGCACATCGGCTTCCCGCTGATGGTCAAGGCGGCGGCGGGCGGCGGCGGGCGTGGCATCCGCCGCGTCGACGACCCGAGCGAGCTGACCGGTGCGTTCGAGCGGGCGACCGCGGAGGGGGCGAGATCCTTCGGGGACGCGACGGTGTTCCTCGAGCGGCTGGTCACCGATGCTCGGCACGTGGAGGTGCAGGTCATCGCTGACGCCAACGGCGGGGTGTGGGCGCCAGGGATCCGCGACTGCTCGGTGCAACGCCGCAACCAGAAGGTCGTCGAGGAGTCCGCCTCGACGGTGCTGCCGCCGGCACGCGCGGACGAGCTCAAGGCCGCCGCAGCGGAGCTCGCACGACTGGCGGGCTACACCGGCGCCGGGACCGTCGAGTTCCTCTACCAGCCGGAGGAGGACCTGCTCGCCTTCCTGGAGGTCAACACCCGGCTGCAGGTCGAGCACACCGTCACCGAACTGACCACCGGCCTCGACCTGGTGAAGCTCCAACTGCAGGTCGCCACCGGCGAGCCCCTCGCAGGCGACCCGCCCGCTCCGCGGGGCCACGCGATCGAGGTGCGGCTCAACGCAGAGGATCCCGAGCGCGGGTTCGCTCCGGCCTCCGGGCGCATCGAGCTGCTCGACCTCCCCGTCGGCCCCAGCGTGCGCGTCGACACCGGCATCGCCGAGGGCGACCGCATCTCGCCGGAGTACGACTCGATGGTCGCGAAGATCCTCGCATGGGGCGCCGACCGTCACGAGGCGCTCACCCGACTGCGGCGCGCGCTGTCCCAGACATCCGTCCTGGTGGAGGGCGGCACCACCAACCGGCCGTTCCTGCTCGACGTGCTCCGCCACCCGGACGTGGTCGCCGGCCACATCGACATCGGCTGGCTCGACCGGCTCACCGCTGACGGCGGCTGGCGGTTCACCACCCGTGGTGACGTCGCGCTGGTCGCCGCCGCGATCGACGCCTACGACCGGGAGTCGGCGCTGGACCGCGACCGCTTCTACGCCTCCGCCGCCCGGGGACGGCCGCAGATCGATCCGGACCTGCCCCGCGACGTCGACCTGCGCTTCGGTGGTCACGCCTACCGGCTGCTGGTCTCCTGCACCGGCCCAGACCGCTACCTCGTCGCCAACGACGGTCAGCGGGTGCTCGCCCACGTCGAGCGGCTCCGACGCTTCGAACGACGGCTCACGATCGAAGACCAACGCTTCCGCGTCGTGTCGATCCGCCAGGGTCCGGACGAACTGGTCGAGGTGGACGGCATCCCGCACCGGGTGTCCCAGGACGACGCCGGCCTGATCCGTGCCCCCGGCCCGTCGGTGGTGGTCTCCCTGACCGTGGACCCGGGCGAGGTCGTCGACGCCGGCGCGACCGTGGCGGTCCTCGAGAGCATGAAGATGGAGACGCCGCTGACCGCGCCGTTCGCGGGCACGGTCGCCGAGGTGGTGGCCTCCCGCAACGTCCAACTCGACGCCGGTGCCCCCGTCCTGCGGCTGGAGCCGCTCACGGAGGTGGACGAGGCCCGCGACGACACCGGCGGCCAGCCGAGGCTGCGGTTCGACGCGTTGGCGCGGCCTGCCGAACAGCTCGCCGGGCAGCCCGCCAACGCGCTGGACGCGCTGCGACGGCTGGTGCTCGGCTACGACGTGCCCGACGACACCGTCGACGACCTGCTGACGACCGTCCGGCACGCCCCTGACGACGCAGAGACGTTGCAGGCCGAGCTGGCCGTGTTGCGCGCGTTCGCGGACCTGGCGTCGCTGTCGCGCAACCGTCGGCTCGGCGACGACGAGGACTGGGCCGAGGACCACAGCGCCCGGGAACACCTGCACGCCTTCCTGCGATCGCTGGACGTCGACGCCGAGCAGCTGCCGGTGTCCTTCCAGGAGAAGCTCCGACGCGCGCTCGCCCACTACGGCGTCACCTCGCTCGATCGCGGGCCCGCGCTGGAGGAGGCACTGTTCCGCATCCACCTCTCGCAGCAGCAGGTGGGGACCACCACCTCGGTGGTCCTGGGGTTGTTGGAAGGGCGGCTGCACGCCGGCGCACCGGCGTCCGACGACGACGCCGAGGTGCTGCGCGAGACGCTGGATCGGCTGATCGTGGCGACGCAGGCCCGGCAGCCGGTGATCGGGGACCTCGCACGACGGGCCCGCTACCGGGCGTTCGAGCAGCCGCGGCTGAAGCGCCAGCGTGACGCCGTCTACACCGAGGTCCGCAACCACCTGCAGGCGCTCAGCGACGACCCGGACCGCCCCGATCGAGACGAGCGGATGGCGGCGCTGGTCGCCGCCCCCGAACCGCTCCTCGGGTTGCTCGAGGACCCGGTGGTCGCCGGCGGCCGCCTGGCCCCGATGCTGGAACTGCTGACCCGCCGCTACTACCGCACGCGCGAGCTGGCCTCGGTCCGTTCGTTGCAGGCCGACGGCCGGGAAGCGGTGGTGGCCGACTTTATCGACCCGCGGGGCCAGGGCCGCGTCGTGGCCGTGTCCGCCACCGCGGAGGATCTCACCGACGCGTTGGGGACGGCCGGCGAGCTCAGCCGGGACGTCTCCCCGGATGCGGGTGCCGGCGCGGTCGCCGACGTCTACATCACCTGGTCGGACGCGCCCGCCGACCTGGACCTGCTCTCTGCCGGGCTGGAAGCCGACCTGGATGCGGCGCAGCTGCCCTGTCCGTTACGTCGGGTCACGCTGTCGGTGACCGTCGCCCCCGGTGACGACGCCGACGCGCCCGAGCGCCCGTCGGTGGAGCACCTGACCTTCCGCCGGGGCCCCGACGGGTTCCGCGAACGGCGGCACCTGCGCGGCATCCACCCGCTGGTCGCCGGCCGCCTGGATCTGTGGCGGTACGAGAACTTCGAGCTCACCCGGCTGCCCACGGGTGACGACGGGGTCTACCTGTTCCGGGCGGTCGCCCGGGAGCACCCCGACGATGAACGGCTGTTCGCTCTCGCGGAGGTCCGTGACCTCACCCCGGACCGGGATGCGGACGGCCGCGTGGTGTCGCTGCCGGAGCTCGAGCAGGTGCTGGCGACCTGTCTGGACGACCTGCGGGCCGCCCGCGCCGCGCTACCGCCTGAGCAGCAGCCGGAGTGGAACCGGGTCGTGCTCAACGTGTGGCCGGTCGTCGAGATCCCGATCGCCGAGCTCGAACCCGTCGTTCGGGCGCTCGCGCCGACCACCGAGGGGCTCGGGCTCGAGCAGGTCGCCGTCCAGGCGGAGCTCGCGCAACCCGGTGGGGAGCCCCGCGAGGTGATCGTGCGGATGTCGCGCCCCCCCGGCCAGGGCTTCACGATGCGGGTCGGCGAACCGCCGGGAGAACCGCTCCAACCGTTCGATGCGACCACGCAGAAGGTGATGCGTGCCCGGCGCCGCGGCTCGGTCTACCCCTACGAACTGGTGCCGCTGATCACCCGTGCCGGGGACGATCCACGGTCGGACGGCGCGCTGCCGGGGTTCCAGGAGCTGGATCTGGAGCCCGACGAGGTGGCGGCAGCCGGCCCGGACGACGAGGTCCCGTTGCGGGAGGTCACCCGACCGCCGGGCGGCAACACCGCGGGGCTGGTCGTGGGGCTGGTGACCACGCACACCACCCGCTACCCGGAGGGCATGACCCGGGTCGCGATCCTCGGTGATCCCACCAAGGGGCTCGGGTCCATCGCGGAGGCCGAGAGTCGCCGGATCCTGGCCGCGTTGACGCTGGCCCATGAACGGCAGCTGCCGGTGGAATGGTTCGCGGTGTCGTCGGGCGCACGGATCGCGATGGACTCCGGGACGGAGAACATGGACTGGATCGGTCGCGTGCTGCGCCGCATCATCGAGTTCACCCAGGACGGTGGCCAGATCAACGTGGTGGTCGCCGGCATCAACGTCGGCGCGCAGCCGTACTGGAACGCCGAAGCCACGATGCTGATGCACACCCGGGGCACGCTGATCATGACCCCCGACAGCGCGATGGTGCTGACCGGGAAGCAGGCACTGGACTACTCCGGTGGGGTGTCGGCGGAGGACAACTTCGGCATCGGCGGCTACGACCGGGTGATGGGACCCAACGGGCAGGCCCAGCACTGGGCGCCCGATCTGGCCAGCGCCTGCGACCTGCTGTTCGCCCACTACGAGCACAGCTACGTCGCCCCCGGAGAGCGGTTCCCGCGGCGCGCCCACACCGACGATCCGACCGACCGGGACGTGCGCGACGCACCACACCAGGTCGAGGGCATCGGTTTCACCCGTGTCGGCGACATCTTCTCCGACGCCACCAACGCCGGCCGCAAGAAACCGTTCGATGTCCGCACGGTCATGCGGGCGGTCGCCGACCGCGACCACGATCTGCTCGAGCGCTGGCGCGACTGGGCGGACGCGGAGATGGCGATCGTCACCGACGCCCGACTCGCGGGCCACGCCGTGACCCTGCTCGGGGTCGAGTCGCGGCCCTTGGCGCGACGCGGCCCCGTCCCCGCGGATGGGCCCGACCAGTGGACCGCCGGGACCCTCTTCCCGCAGGCCTCACGCAAGCTGGCCCGCGGACTCAACGCCGCCAGTGGCATCCGTCCGGCCGTGGTGCTGGCCAACCTGTCCGGGTTCGACGGCTCCCCGGAGTCGTTGCGCCGCTGGCAGTTGGAGTACGGCGCGGAGATCGGCCGTGCCGTGGTGAACTTCGACGGGCCGATCGTGTTCTGCGTGATCTCGCGCTACCACGGTGGCGCGTTCGTGGTGTTCTCCACCACCTTGAACGACCACCTCGAGGTCGCGGCCGTGGAAGGCTCCCACGCATCGGTGATCGGCGGGCCCCCCGCCGCCGCGGTGGTGTTCGCCGGGGACGTCAACGCGCGCACGGACCGCGACCCTCGTGTGGTCGAGCAGCGTGAGCGGGTCGCCACCGCCAGCGCCGGTGAGGTGGCTTCGGCCCGCGCGGAACTCGAGCGCATCCGTGAGCAGGTCCGCTCGGAGAACCTCGGCGAGGTGGCCGCCGAGTTCGACACGGTCCACTCGATCGAACGGGCCGCCGAGGTCGGATCGGTCGACCACATCGTCCCTGCGGCCGAGTTGCGGCCCTACCTGGTGGACGCGCTGGAGCGCGGGATGCGACGTCTGCGTGCAGGTGATGGCGAACGGTGATGCGGTGTCCGGCCGGCGCTCGGCCGGACGCGCAGAACGGCCAGGATCGAGGTTCCCGCCCCCACCGGTCATCGGACAGTGGTGGGCCGGCCGACCGCCCGACCGGCCGGTGCAGCGCCCCCACACCCGCTCGGCCAGCATGTTCACTGGCGTCATCGCCCGATGAGCTGCGCCAGCCCCGGCCAGCTCGGGAGCGGAGAGCGGGTTCACGCCACGGTGCGGCCGCGCGCCCCGCGGACGACCTGGCCACCACCCCCAGGGAGGCGCCACGATGTCGACCATGACGACCGACGTCCCGACCGACGACCCCGAGCGGCGGTCGGTCGAGGAGCGACGCGAACAGCTCGTCGACGCTGCGGTCGCGGTCCTGGCCGAGGACGGCCTGGCGCGGGCCACCACCCGCGCGATCACCGACCGGGCCGGTCTCGCGCTGGGGGCGTTCCACTACGCGTTCGATTCGAAGGACGAGCTGCTGCGGACGGTCACCGACCGGATCGTCGAGTCGATGGATGCCACCCTGCGGTCCACGTTCGCGTCGGTCGCCGCACGACCCGGCGGCCCCGACCATGGGGCCGAGCGCGTCCACGCGCTCCTCGAGCCGTTCCTGCTGTCGATGTGGGACGAGTTCCAGTCCGCGCCGCAGTTGCAGCTCGCGCGCTTCGAGCTGACCCTGCACGCGATGCGCGAACCGAGCCTGCGCACGCTCGCCAGCCGGGCGCCGGACCGGTTCGTCGACTCCATCGCCGACGGCATCAGCGGCGTCGAGGGGGTCGGCCCCGACGAAGGCGTGCAAGCGCTGGCCCGCTACGTCGTCGCCACCCTCGACGGGCTGCTGTTCCACGAGCTGGTCTCGTCCGATCCGCAGGCGGCTCGTGTCCGGCTACAGCACTACCTCGACAGCCTCGCTGGGGTCGTCGCCGGCCACCTCGCTGCGGTGGAACATTGATCGGCCGGTTCGTCCAGGCGACCCGCTGACCGGCGCCCCATCGTGAGGTGGCACGCCGGTCAAACGCCGAGCGTGCGGCCGATGATCTCCTTCATGATCTCGTTCGTGCCGCCGTAGATCCGTTGGACGCGCGCGTCGACGAACGCACGCCCGATCGCGTACTCGCGCATGTAGCCGTAGCCGCCGTGCAGTTGCACACACGTATCGACGACCTCGCCGAGGAGGTCGCTCAGCCAGTACTTGGCCATCGCGGCCTCGTCGACGGTGAGCTCACCGGTGTTGTGCGCTTCGACGCACCGGTCGGCGAACTGCTGGCCGATCGTGATCTTGGTGTGCATCTCCGCGAGTTGGAACCGCGAGTGCTGGAACGAACCGATCGGGCGACCGAAGGCTTCGCGTTGCTGGCAGTACGCCAGCGTGGTGTCGAACGCCGCCTTCGCGCCAGCGATGGCGCCGATGCCGATCGACAGCCGCTCCTGCGGCAGGTTCTCCATCAGCTGGACGAACCCCTGGCCCTCGGCGCCGAGCAGGTTCTCCTTCGGGACGCGGACGTCGTCGAAGACCAGCTCCGCGGTGTCCTGAGCGTGCATGCCGATCTTGTCGAGCTTCCTGCCCCGGCTGAACCCGTCCATGCCCTCCTCGACCACCAGCAGGCTGATGCCCTGATGCTTCGAGCTCGGGTCGGTCTTGGCGCAGACGATCACCAGGTCGGCGAGGATGCCGTTGGTGATGAAGGTCTTGGTCCCGTTGAGCAGGAAGGTCCCGTCGCCCTGGTCGATCGCGGTGGTGGTCATGCTTGCCAGGTCGCTGCCGGTGCCCGGTTCGGTCATGGCGATCGCGGTGATCGTCTGCCCACTGGCCATGGACGGCAGCCACCGCTGTTTCTGCTGGTCGTCGGCGTACGCCAGCAGGTAGGGGACGATGACGTCGTTGTGCAACGGGAAGCCGACCCCCGACGCGCCGACCTTGGTCAACTCCTCGGTGACGACGACGTTGTAGCGGAAGTCCCGCACGCCACCGCCGCCGTACTCGGTCGGGACGTCGGTACACAGCAGTCCGTGGGCGCCGGCCTCGGCCCACAGCTCCCTCGGGACGTGACCGTCCTGCTCCCACTGCTCGTGGTAGGGCTCGACACGGTCACGGACGAACCTGGCGACCAGGTCCCGGAACGCCTCGTGCTCCTCGGTGAAGATGGTACGTCGCACGGATCGCTCCCTTGGGGTCGCCGCCGCATGATGGAACGACCCGACCCGGATCGTTCTGCCGTCGGCACGGTAGCGGGGACCGGGGTCGTGGAGCGATGGTCAGAAGATACCGGCCCGCTCGATCGCGATGATGCCGATGACGGCCAACACCAACCCGACGACCACCCGGATCCACAGGGCGACGACCTTGCCGGTGGACGGCACGGAGACCTCGTCGTGGCCGGGGAACGTGCCGGTGCGGTGGTACCGCCACAGCGCCGCGAGGGTGCCGATGGCCATGGCGGCGCCCAGCGCAGCGAAGCTGCCGACCAGCAGGAAGGCCCAGGAGGTCTCGCCCACGCGTCCTCGTCGGTTCGGGTGCCAGGTCGTCGTCGCGCGATCCACCCGGCACCGCTACAACGATGGCTGCCGGGACCGACGGATGCGCGACGGTCCCCCAAGTGTACGAACCGTGACGGTGACCCTCTGGCCCGGTGGCGTCACGCCGAGAGCGGACGGGGCGCATCGCGCGACGTGGCGGCGGCCGGGTCCGGGAGGCCGGTGCGCGTCGGCCACCCACCCCGGACGCCCGCCATCCGGGCAGGAACCCGGGGACGCCCCGCGACGTCCTACCTGCGAAGCTGTCACCAAGCCCCAACCCACCTCGGAGATCGACGATGCACAGCACCGGTCGGAGCATCACCCGCGTCCTGGTCCTGGCGGGCGCGCTCGTCCTGCTCGTGGCTTGCGGCGACCCCGAGGACCCAGCCGAGCCCGTCGACGACGTCGATGACGTCGAAGCCGACCCCGACGACCCCGATGGCACCGAGGACAACGCCGAGGACGGCCCCATCGAGGACGCGCTGGTCGACCATGTCGCGGAAGCCGTGGACCTCGCCGCCACCGAGGCCGACGTCACCAGCGACGAGATCACCGTGGTCACTGCGGAGTCGGTGACGTGGTCCGACGGCGCGCTCGGTTGCCCGCAACCGGACGAGGTGTACACCCAAGCGTTGGTCGAGGGCTACCGGATCGAACTGGACGTCGACGGCGAGACGATGTTCTTCCACGGCGCCGACGGCGACGAACCGTTCCACTGCGCCGACCCGCAGGAGCCCGCGGACACCGATGAGACGATGTGAGGGCCCACCGCCCTGAGGGCCCACCGGCGGTCTGAGAGCCCCGCCGACCGTCTCGGTCGCGCGGTGCGGGTCAGTTGAGCGTCGGATCCGCCGGGTAGGTCGCGAGCAGCTTGAGTTCGTTGGGCTGCCGTCGCAGCACGGCGTGCCACAGCCCGTCGGGGTGATCGGTGAAGACGTCGCCGGGTTCGGCGTCGACCGGGAACCACGCACCCTGAGCGATCTCCGCCTCGAGTTGCTCCGGTGACCACCCGGCGTAGCCGGCGAACACCCGGACCCGGTCGAGGTCGGCGGCCGCCAGTTTCGGGTCGGCGTCGAGGTCGACCAACTGGATCCGTTCGAGCATCGGAACGACCCCACCGGGGCTCGGACCGGTCGCGGCGCCGAGCGCGACGACGGCGGTGGGCTCGACCGGACCACCTCCGAAGACCACCGGCGGCTCGGCCGCGAGTTCGACCCAGTCGGCGACGGTCTCGTGGACCGGGACATCGGACGCGCGGTTGAGGACGACCCCGACGGCGCCGTCCTCGTCGTGGTCGAGCACGAAGATCACGGCCCGTTCGAAGTTCGGGTCGTCGAGCGCCGGTGCCGCAACCAGCAGGCGGCCGGTGTGCCACTCCATGCGTCCTCCTCAGGTCGCACGGTAGCGGTGCGGCCTCACCACCCGCACGGCGGTAGCTGGTCGGGAAGAGGTGGCCGGCTGTCGGCCGGCAACGGCAGGGTGCGCACGCCGTGCACGGGCGGGTCAGATCGGGGTGGGCGAACCCCCGGACGGGGGCGCGGCAGGGGGTGGGCCGTTGCCGGTCGGCGCCGGGCTGGCGCTGCCCGGTCCCGCCTGTCCGCCGCGCTGGCCGGAGCCGCGGGCGAGGTTCGCGAACTTGGTGAGGTGGTTGAGGAACGCGAGCTTGACGATGCCGGTGGCACCGTTGCGGTGCTTGGCGATGATCAGCTCGGCGATGCCCTGGTCGGGGCTGTCCTCGTTGTAGACCTCGTCGCGGTAGATGAACCCGACGATGTCGGCGTCCTGTTCGATGGAACCCGATTCGCGCAGATCGGCGAGCATCGGGCGCTTGTCGGTGCGTGACTCCGGCTGGCGTGAGAGCTGCGACAGCGCGATCACGGGGACGTCGAGCTCCTTCGCGAGCATCTTCAGCCCACGGGAGAACTCCGCGACCTCCTGCTGGCGGGAGTCGACCCGCCCGTTGCCCTGCATCAGCTGCAGGTAGTCGACGATGATCAGGTTCAGCCCGTGTTTGGCCTTCAACCGCCGCGCCTTGGCCCGGATCTCCATCAGCGTGATGGAGGGGGTGTCGTCGATGAACAGCGGCGCTTCGGCCAACGTGCCGAGCGCGTCGCCGAGCTTGCGCCAGTCGCTGTCCTCGAGCCGGCCGGTCCGCAGCCGCGAGGAGTCGATGCGCGCCTCCGACGACAGCAGGCGGTTGACGATCTCCAGCTTGGACATCTCCAAGCTGAACAGGATCGATGGCTTGCCCAACCGCGCCGACACGAAGTGCGACACACCGAGGACCAGACTGCTCTTCCCCATCGCCGGCCTCGCGGCGAGGATGACCAGGTTGGACGGTTGTAGGCCGGCGGTGAGCCGGTCGAGGTCGTCGAACCCGGTCGCCAGCCCCGTCACCTCCGAGCGCTGCTCGGCGAGTTCCTCGATCTGCTGGAACGAGACGTTCAGCAGGTCGCCGAGCTTCTCGTACTCCGAGGTGGTGTTGTCCTGCGCGACGTCGTAGATCCGCGACTCAGCCTGGTCGACGACCCGTTCGACCTCGTCGGTCGACTCGTAGCCGAGCTTGACGACCTCCGTGCCGGCGTCGATCAGGCGCCGGCGCAGGGCGTTGTCGCGGACGATGCGCGCGTAGTAGGACGCGTTGGCCGCGGTCGGCACCGCGACCGTCAGATCGTGCAGCGCGGCCGGACCACCCACCTCGTCGAGCCGGTCACGACGAGCGAGCCATTCGGTGACGGTGACGGTGTCGACCGCCTCGCCGGCAGCGGTGAGCTCGGTGACCGACTCGAACACCACGCGGTGGGCGTTGCGGTAGAAATCGTCGGGCTTGAGCGCCTCCACGACGTCCGACGCCGCGGAGCGTGAGATCAGCGACGCACCGAGCACCGACACCTCGGCGTCCAACGAGTGCGGCGGGACGCGGTCGTAGCCACGTCCCGCCGAACCGCCGGCATCGCTGGCGGGTGGCGCTTCCGGTGGCGGCGCGTCGGAGGGGGGTTGGACCGGTCCGCTCATCGCCGGACCATCCGTTCACCTGCGCTCAGCACGTCGCCGTGCCTCCCTCCGCGCCGCCAGCCGCCGGTCGCTCGATCAGACGGGCTCGTCCGAGGCGGTGTCCTCCGCGACGTCCGGATCGACGCCAGCGGCTTCCCGCTCCGCTTCGAGCGCGGCCTGTCGCTCCTCGTAGTCCCGAGCCGCCTCCAGGGCCTGCTCGGCGAGGACGTCCTCGTCGGTGGCCGTGTCCGAAGCCGCGTCCGCCGCCGCGTCGGCGACGCCTTCGGCCTCGACCGCCGGAGCCTCGACACCAACGACACCTTCCTCGTCGACGACGTCGACCTGGACGGTCGCCACGACCTGCGGGTGGACCTGGATCGGGACCTCGTAGGTCCCGATGTGCTTGATCGTGCCACGCAGGTCGATGCGCTTGCGCGGAAGGTCGTGACCGCGCTCCTTGAGGACGCGCTGCACGTCGTTCGCGCTGACCGAACCGTAGAGGCTCCCGCGCTCGTCGACCCGGGCGGGGATCCGCAGGGTCCTCGACTCGAGGATCCGCTTGGCTTCCTGCGCCGAGTCCAGGGTCTTGGACTCCTGCACCTTGCGGGAGCGGGTGATGGCTTCCGCTTCCTTCATCGCGCCCTTGGTCGCGACGATCGCGAGCCCGCGGGGGAGCAGGTAGTTGCGGCCGTAGCCGTCCGCCACGTCCACGACCTCGCCGGGCAGCCCGAGGTTGTCGACCTCCGCTTTCAGGATGACCTTCATCTTGGCCTCCTCCTCAGCGCGTCGTGTAGGGGATCAGCGCCATCTCACGGGCGTTCTTGATCGCCGCGGACAGCTGCTTCTGGCAGGCCGCACAAGCACCTGAGGTCCGTCGCGCCTTGATCTTGGCGCGCTCGTTCAGGAACTGCTTGAGCAGCGAGAGGTCCTTGTAGTCCACGTACTCGATGCCGGCCGTGCAGATCGGACACGGCTTCGGCTTCCTCGGACGGTTGCGGTCCTTGGGCTTCGGACGGGGCGGCATGGGCGTGCTCCTCGTGGGGGCGCGGCCGGTGCGGT
>SKJX01000221.1 GCA_007121785.1 Nitriliruptoraceae bacterium | reverse complement strand
TTCAGCGAGACAACCCCACCACCCCGCCGAAACCCCAACCCCGACGCTACGAAGCCCCGAACGGCAGCACATGCGGACTGAACACCACGCCCCCGTGAATCCAAGTTAGCTACTGCTCGTCGAGGAACTCGGCGCGACGGCCGCCCCCGCCTCCGACGCCGGCTCGGACACGCACCGCGAGATGACCGCGTCCGACGAGGCCGCCGGGCCGACCGCCCACAACACGAAGTCCATCATCGTCGTCGCGCTGCCGCCGGTCGGCAGGCCGTCGATCTCAGCGATGTCGTCACGGATCTGCGAAGCAGACTCAGGCGGCGCGTCTGGGTCGGATTCGAGCGCATCGTGCAGTTCGATGAGCGCACCGGAGATGGGCGTGTACTGGAGCGGCACGTTGTTGCGCCGATTGACATACAGCGTGTCGAGCTCGGCCGACACGCTTCGGGCCGCTGGAAGGGCCGCGGCACAGCCGGCCAGTTCGGCATCAGCAGTGGCTTGGGCGTCGGACGCAGCCGCGTTGGGGCCCAGGTCGAGGGGACCCGCGGCCGTCACCAACCGAAGGAGATCCCTGAGCCGGGTGTCGTCGAGAGCCCCGTACAGAACCGCTGTTGTAGCTCGGTCTCTAGACCACTGATGAAGTGAAGAGTCGCTCGTGCCCGCCTAACCGATGGCGGCCGCCCCGGCCCTTATGGCTTCGAAGGACCGCCCCTCCCCACCCAGCTCTCGCCGCCCGGAACCCGCCCTTGCTGTGACCCTCAACGTGTCCGGGACAGCGCTCGGGCGGTCCACGCCGTCGACGGATCCCCGGCCGGTGTCAGCCCCGCCACGTATGCTCGGCCGACTATGCGGAAGCTCGACGGAGGACCGCTGTATGCGTGAGACGCACGACGGGGGGAACCTCCCCACGGATGGCGAAACAAGTCCCCCTCGCCCACTCACCTCAGGGGAACTCCCCTGGTCTACTGCTGCGCGGGCGGCGGGACCGGTACCGATGTCGCCGTCGGAGCGCCCCTCGGGGTGCTCGTTCGCGCTTGGGCAGCCGGTACGGGTCACCGACAACTCAGCGCCATATGGAACTCGCCGCTGTAGAGACCCTCGTCGCCGAGCAGGACCACCAACTCGCCTTGGGCGGTCATCTGGCCGTCCTCGGTGGCTCGCAGGACGGGGACCTCGCCGTCGCCACGGGTGAATGAGAGCTCGCCGTCCTCCTCCTGCTCCCAACGGACCCAGCCCTGCTCGTTCTGGCGGTCGGTCTCGTCCGGATCGAAGGGCTGCTCGACCGAGACCTCGTCGAACCCGAGGCAGTCGTCGCTGCCCGGCTCACCTTCGAGCGAACGTTGGGCGTGCACGCTGAAGCGGTTGCCACCGTCCTCGTCGGGTTCACGTCCGAACGAGGCTCGGACCAGGTCTTCCTCCGGATCGCAGGTGTGCGGCTCGGTGAACTCCCAGGTCCCGCCCTCGAACGGCACCGCCTCGGCTGCGGGCGTGTCGGTCGCCCGGGCACCCCGGCGACGGTGGCGCGGCCGGAACGCATGCTCGCACGGCGCCCCGCCAACCCATGCCCGGACGACGAACACATGCCCGGACACAGGGCTACTCAGGGGTGCCGCCAACCCCGAACGGGTCAACGGGGACCGGCCGGGGCCGAGCGCCCGGTACCCGGACGAACCCGGCCAGACGGCCAGCTCTGATGCGGGAACGGCCGTGGCGATCGTGCGGGCATCGAGTGGGAAGCCAACCGTTTCGAACCCCGACAGCCGGGACCTGCACGTCAGCGTCACGGTCAGACGCATGGGGCAGGACCGTGACCGTGGCCGTGCGGCGCAGGAAGGTGTGCTCTCAACGGTCGCCGAGTGAGTCGGAAGGGGCCTTTCGGGCCGGGTCGGTGCTCGACCAGCCTGCGCATCCGAGCGCTCAGTGACGGGCGAGGCGAGTCGTGGCGTCCGGACACCGCGTCACCCGATGGGGGCATTGGATGGAACGGACCGACGTGCGAGTGTCTCGGCCACGGCTTGGGCTGGGGGCCGTCACGGCTGCGCTGCTCGGGCTCGCATGGGTGCTGGCGGGCGCAGGGCCGGCTGCCGCGCAGGCGCTGGAGTCCGCGGTCAACTGCGCGAGCACGGATGACGGGTCGGTGTCCGGCACGGTTGCCGACGCCGCGACCGGCCAGCCGGTCGATGCGGAGGTCGCCCTCTACGAGGACGGTGACCCGGTCGAGACCACGACCACCGAGGACGGTGACTACGGGTTCGAGGGCCTCGAGCAAGGCACCTTGGTGGTTTCGGTCCAGGCGATCGGCTATCTGCCCTTGGAGGAGCAGGTCTCCATCGACGCAGGTGACAGGGCCGAGCTGGACCTGGAGCTCGGCCGCGACAGCGGCGCCTGGCAGCGGCTGTGCGACGAGGCCGACAGCGGGGTCTTCGATGACGTCGCCCCCGACGCCGCCCACGGGCCCGCGGTCGACTGCGCCGCCTCCTGGCAGCTGATCCGTGGGGTCGGGGACGACCGGTTCGCGCCCGACCGGACGCTCACCCGGGCCCAGACCGCCTCGCTGCTGGTGCGGGTGATCGGTCTGGCGGGCACCGGCTTGCCCGAGTACGAGGGCCCGGCGTTCGATGACATCGTCGGTTCGGAGCACGAGGAGACGATCAGCCTCCTTGCCGGTGCCGGGATCATCTCTGGCCGCACCGAGACCGAGTTCGCCCCCAACGCACCTGTCACCCGGGCGCAGACCGCGAGCCTGTTGGCCCGCACCTACGCCCACGTGGTCGGCGTGCCGCTGCCCGAGCGGACCGATGGGCACACCTTCGACGACACGGTCGGTAGCACCCACGAGGACGCCATCAACGCCGTGGCTGCGGCCGGGCTGACTACCGGGGTGACCGCCGACCGGTTCGACCCGCAACGCACGACCAGCCGTGACCAGGCTGCCACCTTCGTGATGGGGCTGCTCGGTCGGATCGCTGAGGAGGGGCACCTCGACGACTGACACGACGCCAGTCCGGGGCGGGGTCGCGCCCCACGCGGACAGCCCCGCCCCACTTCATCAGCCGAAGCCGGGAGCAGGTCGGTACAGCCGGAAACGAGGAAGGAGAAGCACATGGATCAGGCACGTGCATACGGCCGGTCGCCCCGGCGTCGCTGGCAGGTGACGTCGCTGCTGTCGGCCGCAGCGCTCGTGCTCGCGGCCTGCGGAGCCGACGAGAACGGCGACGAGGTGGACGTCGGCGACAACGGAGACGACGAGGCAGGCGCTGACGGTGATCCGGAGGCGTCGACGTTGACCGTCGACGGCGAGGACGTCGAACTGTACTTCACCGAGTGTCTGGGGCAGTTCGAGCACGACGGCGTCGAGATCTCCGCCCGTGGCTTCGACCCGTTCAACCCGGATCATGACCCGGAGTTGCAGCTGCACCTCAGCGTGGACGAGGACCCGCAGGATGAGGGGGTCGGACGGGGGTTGCGACTGCGTCGTGCACCGGTCGAACCGGCGGACGAGTTCGACGGTCACGAGTGGGAACCGGTCGAGGGCAGCGAACCCACCGACATCGACTGGACCGGCACCAGCGCCGAACGGGAGTTCGAGATCAGCGACGTCGGAGAGGACGAGCCTGACGGTGAGCAGGGCGACGTCGTGGACGTGACCTACGACCTGGCCTGCTGAGCCCTCGGCGAGGTTCGTCGGTGCCGCGAGTCGGTCACCATGCGGCTGGTGGCAGGTCTCCCGTCTTCCTCCGGTCCGGACCAGCTAGCCAGGAGACTCGAGCTAGGTGCCAGCTGAACACCGGCTCGTCCGGACGGCTGCTTGCAACCGAGTCCATCCATCACAACGTCGCCCGCAGGCAGCCTGCGAACGCGCCGTCAGACGGCCAGAAGGCGGTTCCCCTGGATGGAGGGGATGGTCCCACTCGCCCACTCGGTCGTGCAGGGGGTCGAGCGCCTCGAGACCGCAGATCGCTCGACCTCGGCGAGGCGGTCTTGGCGTACGACGACGTGCAGATCCTGACGGACACCGGGGATATGCCGATCGAACGCCGCATGGTGCAGCTTGCTTCGGGGGCGTGGCGGGTACGAGCAGCGGACCTGGCAGTACGACCCGACCCTGTAGGCCTCGCCCGCTTCCGATGGGCGTGCCACGACGATGTCTTCCTTCCCGGTCAGGGCATCGTGAGCGGTTCTGGCGTTGGCGAGTGCCTGGTCGGTGCGGTCGTCACCATCGTCGGTGATGTTCGCCACGAACAGCTCGTGCTTGTACCGGAGGTAGTGGAACAGGTCGTCCACGCTGATTCCTGCTGCATGGCGGGTCTGGGCGACCGTGGTTATCTCGAAACCTTGGACGGCGAACAGCTCGGCAGCGGCGTACACGATGTGCCGCCGCTTGGCCCGATGCTGGTCCGGGTTGACGGTCCTCGCGGCCTGGCTGGCGACCGCCTCCTGGATCCCGGTGCCCTGACGGATGCGGGGTGGCCCCGCCTCAGACGCCGAGGCGCTGGCGCACGTCTGGGGCCTGTCGGCGTGCGACGGGGACCAGTGTGCGGTTCCGATCGGCCATCACCAGGCTGATGCCACCACCCACCTGGCGCACGACCTCGCGCACCAGCCGGGTGTTGACGAGGAACGACCGGTGCGTGCGGACGAAGGCGTCCGAGAAGCGCTCCTCGAGATCGACCAGCGTATGGCTGGTGAGGAGCCGGTCGGCACCGGCCAGTGGATGACCTGCTGGCATCGCGACCAGCGTCAGGTATGCGTAGCCGCGCGCGGCCTCCACGAACGCGATCCGTGGCTCCTCGATGAGGACGATGCGCTCGCCCCGTTGGACCGGGATGCGCACCGGTCCTTCCCGGGTCCCACCGCGGGACTGCCGTCCCTCTGCCAGCGGGAAGCGCGTGGTTTCGTCATCGCCGAGGTGCACGTCCTCGCTGCTCGCCGCCGGGGAGCGAGATGGCACCGTCTCGTGCTGACCTTCGGTACGGCCGTCGCCGAGGGCACGCTCCACAGCCCGCCGGAGCCGTACCTCGTCGAAGGGCTTGACGAGGTAGTCGGTCGCACCCAGCTCGAAGGCCTCGACCGCGTGGTCGGCGAACGCGGTGGTGAACACGACCGCAGGAGCGTCATCGACCTTCGTGAGCCGGTGCCCAAGTGCGATGCCGCCCACGCCCGGCATCCGGATGTCGAGGAAGATCAGGTCGTAGCCGACCGAGTCGATGAGGACCTCCGCCTCCTCGGCGGTGGTGGCCTCACCCACCACGACCACGTCATCGAACGTGGCGAGCTGATGGCGGAGCTCCGCACGCGCTGGCGCCTCGTCGTCCACGATGAGCGCACGTGCCGGCACGGGTCCTCCCGATCTCTGTCAGCGGAGGGGCAGCTCGAGGTGGATCGTCGTTCCCTCTCCCAGAGCTGATCGCACGTCAAAGGTGTGGCGGTCACCGAACAGCAAGTGTAGTCGGGCACGGATGTTGGACAGCCCTGTTCCGCTCGCATCCAGGCGGGAGCGTCCCTCGAGCACGGCCGCGCGGGTGTCGTCGTCCATGCCCACGCCGTCGTCCCGGACCAGCACCTGCACGGTGCGGGCGAGGGGGTTGACGCGTGCCCGAAGCCGGACCGTGGTGCGTTCGACGTTGCTGCTGGCGCCGTGTTTGATCGCGTTCTCGACCAGTGGCTGGACCACGAGCACCGGGATCTCGACCCCGAGCACCGCGGGGTCGATGTCGTACTCGACGTTGAGGCGATCGCCGAACCGCGCCTGCTCCAACGTGACGTAGGTGCGGATGAACGCGTACTCCTGCGAGAACCCGGCGAACTGGCCCCGCTGTCGCAGCGCATGACGGAAGAAGTCCGCTAGCCGGACCAGCAGCTGCCGGGCGTCCTCCGGGTCGGTCCGGATGCGATTGGCGATCGTGTTGAGCGTGTTGAACAGGAAGTGCGGGTTGATCTGCGCTCGCAGCGCGTCGAGTTCCGCGTCCACGGCGATCCGTTCGCGTGACTCGAGTTCGGCGAGTTCGAGGTGGAGCGACAGGATGCCGGCGGCCGCCTCCACGAGCTCCCCCCGTGGCGGGTCGTGGCTGCTGCGGTACACGGTCACCGAGCCGATCACCTCCTGGCCGACCCGCAGCGGGGCGATCGCCGCCGACCGCAGCGGACAGCCGGGCTCCGGGCAGCCGATGACGTCCGCGCCCGACACCGTCAGGGTGCGGCCGGTGAGCAGTACCTCGTCCCGGGTCTGGATGTACAACGGGCTGCCGCGCTCGTGGTGATCGTCGCCGGGGCCGGCGAACGCGAGCATCCGCTCCCGGTCGGTGATCGACACCGCGTCCCCGCCGAGCAGGGGCAACAGCAGCGCCACGGCCTGGTCTGCGACCTCGTTCGTCAGCCCCTCGGGCAGCGCACCCGGCTGGGCACGGGTTCGCCTGCGAGCCGTGGGCTCCTGCGGTCGCTGCCGTCGCTGCCGGGGGCCGCGCAACGTGGACCCGTAGCCGAGGATGGCCACGTTGGTGAGCAGTGCCCCGGCGACGATCGTCACGACCGGCGATAGTGGCGGCTCGGCGAGGACCTGGCTGACGAGCGCGATCACAGCCCAAAGGGCGGTCACCGCGGCCAGCAGGGGCCCGACGCCGCGCATCATCGGTCGCCCCGCAGCGTCATCCAGGCGAGGCGCTCCGCCTGCCGGTCGTCGGCGGTGCCGTGTAGGCGTGTCCACACGTGGGGGCGAACACCGGTGCTCTGGTCGAAGAGCGATACCACCACGATGGTGAGCGCTGACGCGGGTGCAGCGATCAGCGTGGGTGCCAGCAGCACCGCGCCGAGCCCGTCCGCCGGCGAGGCCTCCGTCACCAGGCCCACGACCAGTGACCCCACCGCGAGCGCACCGCCGACCCAGATGCCCGCCTCCGCCCCGGCGGCTGTCGCACGACGCCACCAGATCCCGATGAGCACCGCCGGGGTGAGCGCGGATCCCGCCAGCGCGAACGCCCAGGTCACCATCGTGGCGATGACGGAGGGGAACGTGGAGAGCAGACGAGTCGGTTCCACGACCAGGGCGATCACCGCGGCCAGGGCGCTCACCAGCACGACCGCCGCGCGGCCGGCGAGGACCGCTTCGCGTGGCCCGCCGTACGGGCGCAGGATACGGCCGACCACATCATGCCCGAACGAGGCCGCGGCGGCGATAAGCAACCCGCCGATGGTGGAGACCATCGCGGCGAACGCCGCCGCAGCCACCACGGCCAGGCCGGGGGTGCCCCCAAGCAGCCGTCCCAGCACCAGCAGGGCGTGCTCAGGCACTCGAAGGACGCCGTCGACGGTCAACGCCGCCAGCCACGGCTCGTCGGCATGCTGCGCGACCAGCGTCCGCGTCGCCGTACCGAGCATCACGGCGAGTGCGTAGAAGGATCCGGCCAGCCCGAGCACCCAGACGGTCGTGGTCCTCGCAGCTCGCCCGGTCGCCGCCGTGAAATAGCGGTTCATGACGTGAGGCAGGCCTGCGGTCCCGAGGACGAGGGTGATCAGCAGCGCCAACTGCCCGACCGGGCCGTACCGGCCGCCCGGCTCACCGAAGCGCGCCTCACCGCCTTGGAGCCGGTCGGGGACCTGCTCGAGCTCGTCCTCGACCGCTACCTCGAGGGGATCGGCGCTGACCTCCTCGACCGCCCCCGGGTAGGAGAACCCGCCCGCCCACAGCAGGGCTGCCAGCCAAATGACGACGGCCAGCAGGAAGCCGAACTGCAGCGCCTGGTTCCAGGTGGTCCCGCGCATCCCGCCGATCACCACGATGCCGGACACCGCCAGCGTCGACACCACCACCCCGGTGGCGTACGGGGACAGCCCCGCGATGCCCTCGCCGACCAGCAGGTCCCACGTGAGGCCGCTGCCGACGGCCTGCGGCACGAGGTAGCTGAGGATCACGAGCTCGACCGCGACGACGGCGGCGAAGCGGACCCGGTCGGAGTCGAACCGGACGGCGAGGAAGTCCGCCAGCGACACGGTCCCGAGCCGGCGCAGCGGTGCGGCGACGAAGAGCAGCACCGGCACGAACCCGGCCGCGAACCCGGTCGCGTACCACACGCCGTCGAGTCCCGAGGCGTAGACGGCCGCGGCGACGCCCAGGAACGACGCTGCCGAGAGGTAGTCGCCACAGATGGCGCCGGCGTTGGTGACCACCCCGGTACGTCGCCCCGCCAGGAAGTAGTCGACCGTCGTCGATCGGGTGCGTCGCCAAGCCACCAGGGAGACGAAGGTGACGACGAGCCCGAGGATCGACAGCCCGACCGCGTCCAGCCCGCTCAACGGGTCGCCGATCGGTCGGTGGCCGCGCTCACAACGCGGGCTCGTCGTCGTCCGAGGTACCCAGCATCCGGCCCTCGACGCTGCGGGCCAGCCTCGCGGCGGAGATCCCCAGCACCAGGAAGAACACGTAGAGCCCGCCGGCCACGGTCACGAAGCTGGGCGACATCCCGCCGAGCAGACGCGACTGCGACCACCACGGCAACGTCAGGCTCAGCGCCGGCACGGCCAGGACCCCGACGACGAACACCAGGCCGTAGCCGACAGCGATGCGGCGCTGGGTCCGCGCGGCGGCAGCGACCTCGTCCGGCCCGTCGAACTCCTTGAGCCATCGTGGGTCGCCGGGTCCGATCTCCAGCCTCGCCACGGTCGCCTCCCCTTCTCCCGCGGCGAGGGTAGATGCTCCCGCCAGCGATGGAGCCCGAGCCGCCTGCACGCGCTGGCCGTCGACGACGGGCTACGGTCGAGGCACGATGATCATCGAGTCGAGCGTGGGGAGCCAGCACACGCAGGAGGCCCTCGGCCCCGAGGCCTTCCTACGGACGCTGCCTCCCTTCGATGAGCTCGCCGAGGGGGACTTCGCCGCGGCGATGGCGGCACTCGAGGTCGTCTATGTGCCAGAAGGCACGCGGGTCCTGCGTCGCGGGGGGGAGCCCAGTTCGCACCTGAACGTGGTCCGCAAGGGCACGGCGCTGCTGTCACGCGACGGCGTTGCGGCTCTGAGCGTCGAGCCGGGCGAATGGTTCGGCCTGCCCTCGGTGCTCGAGGACCGCCCGCCCGAGTTCGACGTGGACGCCGTCGACGACCTGCTGATCTACCGCATCCCTGGTGAGGTGGTCCACGAGCTCGCCCGGACGCCGGCGTTCGCAGAACAGGTCACGCGGGGACTCGCGGGCCGGCTCCGCGCCACGTCGGGGGAAGCCGATGCCCAGCCGACGGTCGTGCCCATGGCCCCGGTGCTCACCCTGGTCTCGCGCGACCTCGTCGCGCTCCCGCCCGAGGCCGATGTCGGCGAGATCGCCCGAGCGATGCGTGAGGAGGGTGTGAGTTCGGTGGTGCTACGCACCGAGCCACCCGCCATCGTGACCACGCGAGACCTCCGGAACCGGGTGCTCGCGGAGGGCCGGGGCCCCGACACACCCGGGCTCTCGGTCTCCTCCTCCCCGATCCTGGCGATCGACGCCGGCACCTCCGTCGCGGAGGCGCGGCGGATGATGCTGGAGCGTTCGCTGCACCACCTCGGCGTCGAGCGCGGCGGCGAGCTGGTCGCGGTGGTGACCACCGGGGATCTGCTCCGTCACGACGCCTCCAGCCCGTTGCACGTGCAGCGGGAGCTCGCGACCATCCCCCGGGCGGCGTTCGCGCAGGTCCCTGAGCGCTTCCGTGCCATTGTCCCCCGGCTTCTGGCCGGTGGTCTGTCCCCCCTTGAGGTGACGCGCACGATCGCCCTGCTGACCGACGTGCTCGTGCAGCGGGCGATCACGCTGGCCACCGAGACGATCGGCCCCGCCCCGGTGCGCTTCGCGTGGCTCACCCTCGGGTCGGATGCCCGTCGCGAGCAGACCCTGCTGACCGATCAGGACCATGCGTTGGTCCACGAGGAGGTGGACGAGGATGGTGCCGAGTGGTTCCACGCGCTCGCGACCGACGTCACCGAGCTGCTGGAGACCGCCGGGCTGCCCCGCTGCCCCGGCGGGGTGATGGCGGTCAACTGGGCCGGCTCGATCGAGACCTGGCGTCGGCGCTTCGAGCGCTGGTTCGCCCAGCCGGACGTCAACGCCCTCTACGAGACGAGCATCTTCCTCGACAACCGGGTGGTGGCCGGGACCCTGGAGGTCGCCGAGCTCGACGAGATCGTGCGGGCGTTCCGAGGAGACGGGGTCCTGCTGGCCCGGATGGCCGCCGCTGCAGGGACGTCGCGACCACCGCTGGGCCTCCTGAACCGGCTCCGCAGCACGGCAGACGGGACGGTGGACCTCAAGGAGGGTGGGGTCAACCCCATCGTGGCGATCGCTCGGGTACTGGGCTTCGAAGCGGGCAGTACCACGCGGTCCACCATCGAACGGATCGAGGTCGCCGCCGAGCACGGAGGCCTCACCCGCGACGGAGCGGAGGAGCTCACCGAGGCGTTCACCTTCCTCCAGCGCATCCGGCTCGAGGAGCAGGTGCGCGCTTCGAGGAGCGGTCGGCCCATGACGAACCGGGCCCCGCTCGCGGAGATGACCCCGACCCGGCGCCGCCACCTCAAGGAGGCCTTCGTGGCGATCGAACGGCTCCAGAACGCGACCATCCACCGCCTGGGCGGCGACGAGGTGTCGCGCTGAGCCCCCTCGACCTGCGCCGCAGGCGCCTGTGGACACGGCGCCACGGCGGTCCCCGTCGGGTGCTCGCGCTCGACCTGGAGACGACGGGCTTCGACCCACGGGCCGCGGAGGTGCTGGCGATCGGCACGGTGCCGATCATCGATGGCGCGATCCGCGTGGGTGCCGCCACCTCGACCCTGGTGCGCCCGGAGGGACGGTCGGCGGTCGAGGGCATCGTCGCCCACCACCTGCGACCATCGGACGTGGCGGACGCACCCCGGTTGGTCGAGGTGCTCCCGGACCTCCTCGACGTCATCGAGGAGGTCGACGCGCTGCTGGTGCACAACGCGGGCCTGGACGTCAACGTGTTGCGGCGGGCCTGTGCGTCTCTGGAGTTGCGGTGGCCGAGGCCACCGGTGATCGACACCATCGATCTCATCAACCGGATCCGCAAGCGCGAGCGTGCCACCGGTCACGGGCGCCGCTTGCCACGGAACCTGTCCGGGGCACGGCAAGCGTTCGGCCTTCCGCCGCACCAGGCCCACGACGCGGTCTCCGATGCCATCGCGACCGCTGAGCTCTACCTCGCGTTGCAGTCCCGACTCACGCGGTGACCGACGGCCGGATGGCCGCCGGTCACCGCCCGCGTGCGGGGTGTTACACGTCGTCGGGCCCGGACTTGGGTGCCTGCTCGTGCGCCGGCGTCCGTCGGCTCGCCGCCGGGTAGCGGATGCTCTCCACGAGCTCCATGAGGTGCTCGTCCGGCGGCGTCGTGGCCTTCGACACCAGGATCGCGACGACGAAGTTCACCACGGCCCCGATCGCGCCGATTCCCTCCGGGCTGATGCCGGCGACCGTCGAGCCCGGCGAGATGTACAACGACCAGATCATGTAGAAGGCGGTGAACCCCAGCCCGGCGATGATGCCGGCGGCAGCCCCCCGGGCGTTGGCCCGCTTCCAGAAGATCCCGAGCACGATCGTGGGGAAGAAGCTGGCCGCTCCCAGCCCGAAGGCGAACGCCACCACCTGTGCCACGAACGCGGGTGGGTTGATGCCGCCCAGGACCGCGATCACGACCGCGCCGGCCATGGCGAGCCGCCCGACGAGCAACTTCTCACGTTCGGAGGCGTCCCCCTTCTTGATCCGCCGGAAGTAGAAGTCGTGGGACGCCGAGGAGCTGATCACGAGCAGCAGGCCGGCCGCGGTCGACATCGCGGCGGCCATGCCGCCTGCCGCGACCAGCCCCACCACCGGCGCAGGCAGGCCAGCGATCTCGGGATTGGCGAGCACCAGGATGTCGTTGTCCACGGTCAGGTCGGCCCCCTCCGCTGGATCGTTGCTGATCGACTCGACCGTCTCCGCGTCGGGGTCGACGGTCACCAGCCCCGTGGCTGCCCAGTTCTCGATCCAGTCCGGGAGCTCGGTCACCTCGGTGCCACCGACCCCCTCGAGGATGTTGAACTTGGCGAAGGCCCCGACGGCGGGCGCGGTGCTGTACAGCAAGGCGATGAACAGCAGGGCCCAGAACGCCGAGAAGCGTGCACCCCGTACCGATTTGGTCGTGTAGAAGCGGATGATGACGTGCGGCAGGCCCGCCGTGCCGATCATCAGCGACATGGTCACCAGGAACACGTCAAGCTGTGGTCGTTCGGTGAACGGCTCGGTGTAGGAATTGAGCCCGAAGTCGGTCGACAGGGCGTTCAACTCCGCCAGGACGCTGCCGAACGAGACCTGCGGGATCGGGAACCCGGTGATGGTCTGTGCGATGGCCAGCGCCGGGATGATGTAGGCGACGATCAACACCGTGTACTGGGCGACCTGGGTCCAGGTGATGCCTTTCATACCGCCCAGCACCGCGTAGGTGAAGATGATCGCGGCCGCGACGGCGACGCCACCGGCCACCGGCAGGTTCAGGAACCGGCTGAACACGATGCCGCCGCCGCGCATCTGCCCGACGACGTAGGTGAAGGAGATCAGGATCGCCGCACCCGCGGAGATCGTGCGGACCAGCTCGGAGTAGCGGTCCCCGACGAACTCCGGGACGGTGAACTTCCCCCATTTGCGCAGGTACGGCGCCAGCAGGAGCGCGAGGAGCACGTAGCCGCCGGTCCAGCCCATCAGGTAGATGGCGCCGTCATAGCCGAGGAAGGCGATGAGACCTGCCATCGAGATGAACGACGCCGCCGACATCCAGTCGGCCGCCACCGCCGCCCCATTGGCGACCGTCGGGATGCCCTGGCCGGCGACGTAGAAGCCCGCGGTCTCCTTCACCCGGCTGCGCCAGGCGATGAAGATGTAGACCGCGAAGCTGGCAACGATGAACAGAAGGGTCCAGAACTGGATGTCGCTCACAGCCGCCTCCCTTCCTCGTCGCGCTCATCGACCCCGAACTCGCTGTCCAGACGGTCCATGCGCAGGGCGTAGACCAGGATCAGCACGACGAACGTGTAGATCGACCCCTGCTGGGCGAACCAGAAGCCGAGGGGGAAGCCCGCGAAGACGAACGCGTTGAGCTGCTCGACCAGCAGGATCCCGAAACCGAACGACACGATGAACCAGATCACCAGCAGGGTGACCATGAGCCGAAGGTTGCGTTTCCAGTACTCCTGGCGCCAGCCGTTGTCCGGCTCGCCGGACTGACCTGACTCCGTCATCTCGACTCCCTCGCCTCGACAGCACCTGCGTCCGGCACGGCGATCCGCAGGATCGGCCGCTCCCTCTGGTGGGACGCAAACACCGGCCGCGAGCAGGTCGCAAGGGGACGTGGACGAGCGGCGGCAACCTCGGCGCGAGCGGTCCGCTCGGGGCTCCGGACGGTGGCCACGACCCCGCACTGACCGCTCGGGGCGCACAGGCGACCGCTGGCGCCGTCGGCGCGGCCGCTCGTCGAGCGAGGCGTCGTCATCCCACCTCGCCCTCGTAGAGTGCCGGCCATG
>SKJX01000160.1 GCA_007121785.1 Nitriliruptoraceae bacterium | reverse complement strand
GCCCGACGATCACGATCGTGTCGATGTCGAGGGCCTTGAGCTTGCCGTCCAGGTACGACTCGCCCTGCTCGTCGAAGGTCCAGAACATGTCGAGGTGCTTGCCGAGGTAGAACCAGCCGTCCGCCCGCTCCTCGTCGGTGGGAGCGATCTCCGCCAGCGGCTCGAGGCCCGCGGCACCCGTGAAGACGTAGGCCGCGTTCTCGGGTTCCTCCGGACGCAAACCCCGCGGGCCGTACCAGCGGTCCATGGCGTTGGAGATGCCGTCATCGAACATCCGGCTCCACGCGCTCCACGCGATCGCGACCCCGTCGCTCTCCGTCCGGACGGTCCGGAACGCGTCGACCAGCCGCTCGACGTTGGGGAGGATGCCGCCGGCGTAGGGCCGGTACTCCTCCTGGCAGTCGTCGACCAGCAGGGCGATCCGGCGAGGGCGGTCGGCGAGCTCCCACGCCGCCCAGAACTCCAGCGGCTGACCGTGGGGCCCGCCGGGGGTCGAGCTGAAGTTGTGCATCGGCTGCATCGCGAGGTCGAGGTCCCGATGCCTGCGAGGTTCCGCGACGGCTTCCTCGAGCGTGCGGAACCGACCCTCGTCCTGCTCCATGCTCGGTGTCCTCTCGTGGCGGTCGCGGCCGGGACCGGCGCTTGGAGCCGCAGACACCAACCATAGGCCCGGGGGGGGGTCGTACCTGCGCCGGAACCACGCTCAGCGGCCCCGGAGCGTGAGGACCAGGATCGTGCTGGCGACCACGGCGTGCAGGCTCCATGCCGCGGTGCGCAGCCAGTTAGTCGTGACCAGACGGGCGTGTGCAGTCGGATCGAAGCCCTCGCTCAGCACGCCGTGTGCAGGGACGCTCCACACGAGCGTGACGAGGACCGGGATGGCCGCAAGCAGGCCGGCCAGCCACACCAGCGAGGTAGACACGGTAGGGGGTGGTGCGATGAGCAGCCACAGCGTGGTCAGTCCCTGCACGGCCCACGGAACAGCGATCAGCACGGTGATGCGGGCGCTGTGGGCTGCCTCGTAGGTGACGAACCGTTCCGAGCCAACCTCCGCGAACAACGGGTAGTGGAGGACCTGGATGGTCCAGATCAGGCCGGTGAGGAACAGCGTCGACACGGCATGGGCGAGGACCTGGCCGAGCTGCATGATGATCTCCGAGGTGCGCGGGGGTGACGCTCGTCCTCACCGGACTGCTGTCTCCGTTCGTGGCGGCGCACCTGCGAGGACGTGGCCGCGCAGGGCATCCGGGACGGAGTCTGCGTCGCTGGTCGGCCCGCCCCGTGCACATATGAACGTGGAGCGCTCACATCTGAGCAGTCCATTGCCCCACGTACCAACACATATAGACTGGCGGTGCACATATGTTGGACTGCGAAGACCGGAGGCCAGCGGGCGAGAAGGGGCACTGGAGAGGGTTCGGCGCCGGCATCGAGGTCGATGTGGGGTGGCTGTGCCGGGCCGAGAAGCAACAAGCAACCACGATGGAGATGGCGATGCGACGTTCAAGAACGATCTTGGCGATGATGGCGATGATGTTGGTCGTCAGTGCCTGCGGCAATGGCGAGGAGCCGGCGGACCCGGCGGAACCCGATGAGGACACCGAGGAGGCCCCTGAGGAGGACCCCGAGACCGATGACGACCCTGAGGAAGCGTCGCTCACCATCGGCTTCAGCCAGGTCACCCAGGCATCCCCGTTCTACGTGGACCTCGGACAGGGCGCACAGGACGCGGCGGAGGAACTCGGCCACGACATGATCTTCCTCGACGCCGACGGCGACGAGACGACCCAGAACAACGACGTCGCTGACCTGATCACCCAGGGAGTGGACGCACTGATCATCAACCCCGTCGACCCGGAAGCGGTGGCGCCTGCGCTGCGCGACGCTGAAGCAGCGGGCATCCCGGTCATCACCGTCGACCGGCCGGTCGAGGGCGAGGGCGTCGTCGCCCACGTGGGCCGCGACAACGTCGAGATGGGTCGGGTCGTCGGTGAGGCGCTCGCGGAACGGCTCGACGACGGTGCGAAGGTCATCGAGATCCAGGGTGACGCGGGCGGCATCGTCATGCGTGACCGCCGCGATGGCTTCAACGAGGCCCTCGAGACCGCCGGCGACTTCGAGATGGTCGAAGGCCCGTACGCGGAGTACATCCGAGCTGAGGCCGTCACGGCGATGCAGGACCTGCTCGAAGCCCACCCGGACGTCGATGCGGTCTACGCCCACAACGATGACATGGCCATGGGCGCGCTCCAGGTGCTTCAGGACGCGGGGAACGACGAAGCGCTCGTTGCCGGTGTCGACGGCCTGATGGAGGCGCTCGAAGCGATGGATGAGGGCGACCAGTACGTCGCGACCGCCCTGAACGACCCGGTCTACCTGGGTCAACTCACGGTCGATGCCGCCGTCGCTGCGGCACAGGGCGAGGACGTCCCTGAAGAGATCGACGCGGGAACCCAAGCGGTCACTCCGGAGAACGTCGCCGAGTTCGTCGGCGACACCACCTTCGGCGCCTACGAGCCCGAGATGGACTTCTGAGCTGGGCCACGGTGGCGATGCGGTCCTTGCGCCGCATCGCCACCGTGCTAGGCCGCCCTAGCCGGGACCGCGGCTGACCGATCGATCGGAGCACCCATGTCTGATGCGACCATGCTCGCGACCGTCCTCCACGCACCGGGTGAGTTCGAACTCGCCCACGTGCCGGTGCCGACGATCGAGCCTGACGAGGCCCTTGTGCGGGTCGCCGCGTGCGGCGTGTGCGGCTCTGACCTGCCGCGGATGCTGACCAAGGGAGCGCACCACCACCCGATCATCTGCGGGCATGAGTTCGCCGGCCACATCGTCGAACTCGGTTCCCAGGTACGCGGGCACGAGGTCGATGAGCTCGTCACGGTCCCTCCGCTGATCCCCTGCTACCAGTGTGCTCCCTGTCAGGACGGCCACTACGGCCTCTGCCAGGACTATGACTACTTCGGCAGCCGCCGCGACGGTGCCTACACCACCTACGTGGCCGTCCCCCAGGGGAACCTGCTCACCGTGCCCGATGGGGTCGACCCGGTAGCTGCCGCGCTGACCGACCCAGCCGCGATCGCCCTCCACGGTTTACGACAGACCGACATCGGTCCCGGTGCACGGGTCGCGGTGACCGGTGCGGGGGGCCCCATCGGCCTGTTCGCACTGCAGTGGGCGCGGCTGATGGGTGCCACGGATGTCCTCGGGATCGAGCTGCGGGAGGAGAAGTTCCCGTTGCTCGAACAGGCCGGCGCGACCACGCTCAGTACCGGTGGCGAAGAGCTGACCGAGCTCGCTGGGCCCGAGGGCTACGACGTGGTCGTTGAATGCGCCGCTGCCGTACCGGCCATCGACGCTGCTACCCGCATCGCGGGGCGTCGGGCCCAAGTGGTGTTCATCGGCATCCCCACGACCGAGGTGACCCTTAGCCTTCGCACCTACCAGCACTTCCTCCGCCAGGAGGTCCGGCTGATGGGCTCGTGGAACTCGTTCTCGGCCCCGTTCCCCGGTACCGCATGGACGGCGTCGCTCGACGGGTTCGCGTCCGGCCGGCTCCAATGGGAGTTCATGATCACCCACCGACTCCCGATGAGTGAGGTCCCCAGGATGATCCACCAGATGGGCGACGGCCTGCCCTCGTCGAAGGTCCTCTTCGAGCCGGAAGGTTGATTGGGTGAGCATCCTGCTCGGTATCGACGTCGGGACCGGCAGCGTCCGGGTCGGGGCGATCGATCCGGACGGTGTCACCTTGGCCACCGGCAAGGCCGGCCACCCGACCCGTTGGCCCCGACCCGGCTGGGCCGAGCAGGATCCCACCGACTGGTGGACCGCGCTGCGTGATGCTCTCAACCAGGCGCTCGCTGGGCTCGACCGCAGCCAGGTCATCGGGATCGGGGTGTCCACCACCTCCTCCACCGTCGTGATCCTGGATGAGGGGGGCCGACCGCTCCGCGACGCGATCGTGTGGATGGACAACCGCGCTGCCGATGAGGCCGAGCTGACCGAGCGGACCGACCATCCGGTGATGCGGTACAGCGGTGGGGGCGCGGCCGTCGAGTGGCTCGTGCCCAAGGCCATGTGGCTCGCTCGTCACGAGCCCGAGGTCTACCGCCGCGCACACCGCATCGTCGAGGCCGTCGACTACCTGAACTGGAGGCTGACGGGACGGTGGGCGGCCACGAAGCTCAATGCGACCTGCAAGCTCCATTACGACCCCATCGAGGGCCGGTTCCCGGCTGAGCTGTACGAGGAGCTCGGCGTCGGTGACCTCCCGACCAAGTGGCCAGAGGCCGTCCTACCCGTCGGTGCGTGCGTTGGCACGTTGACGGAGTCGGTCGCCCACGACCTCGACCTACCCGCAGGTGTCCTGGTGGCCGAGGGCGGTATCGACGCTCACATGGGCATGCTCGGGATGAACGCCGTACGGCCGGGCGACGTCGGTATGGTGGCGGGTACCTCCGTGGTCCACATCACCCAGAGCGAAGGGCCGGTGTGGCACCCCGGCATCTGGGGACCCTACCCACAGGCGCTGTTGGAGGACCGTTGGCTGATCGAGGGCGGTCAGGTGTCCGCCGGCTCCATCCTGGCCTGGCTGACCCGCCTGACCGGCACCGAGGACCCCGGTGCGCATCGGGACCTGGCCGAGCGGGCCGCCCAGGTCCCGGCTGGCGCGAAGGGGCTCCTCGTCATGGACTTCTGGCAAGGCAACCGAACGCCCTACCGCGACGCGCGACTCCGCGGTGCGGTGTTGGGACTGTCTCTGGCGCATGGCGCGAGCGAGATCTATCGCGCGTGCGTCGAAGCGCTGGCGTACGGCACAGCCAACGTGCTGGCCGGCTTCGCTGACGGGGGCATCATCACCCGACAGATCAAGCTCTCGGGCGGCATCCGACACGATCCGTTGTGGTTGCAGGTGACCGCCGACGTCCTCCAGCAACCGGTGGAACTGATGGAGGCAGAGAACGCCACACTCCGGGCCGGCGCGATCGCCGCAGCCGTCGCCACTGGCCGTGAGCCCGAGCTGCTGACGGCCTCTGACCGGCTCAGCTCACCGACCAGGACGATCGAGCCGCGACCGGAGCTCGCTGAGATCTACCAGGACGGTCTCGGTCGCTACCGGGCGGCCGTGGAAGCGCTGCGTGAGCCGCTGCATGACGCCGCCGATCGTGCCGAGCACCACGAAGGTGACGCGGTCACGTCCACCTCCTCGGACGCCGCGCCGAACGGCGAGGGCTCCCATGGCCGCTGATCTCGGGGCCTGGACGTCCACCGCCGTCACGGCGGCACGGATGTACTACGAGCGCGGGCTGACCCAGGAGCAGATCGGAGATGAGCTCGGCCTCACCAGGTGGAAGATCAACCGCTTGCTGGCACAGGCGCGAGAGGCCGGCATCGTCCACATCGAGATCGTTCCGCCGGACGGCGAGGAGCAGGACCTCGCCGCAGCCGTCCGGGATCACTACGGCCTACTCGACTGTGTGATCACGCCTCCGATGGACGACGACGCCGGTCAGCTCGCGGAGGTTGGACGCGCGGCTTCTCGGTACCTCGCCGAACTCCCCACCCCGCCATCGACGCTGGCGGTTTCCTGGGGTCGAACCATGAGTGCTGTCGCCGAGCACATCCCGGAAGGTTGGGCCAACGGTGTGCACGTCGTGCTGGCCAACGGTGCCCTGAGCCGCTCGTACGCGCCGACGGGCGCTGCGGGCATCGCCGAGTCGATCGCGGCCGCCGCTGGTGGGACCGCGGAGATCCTGCCCGGTCCCGCCATCTCCGAACAAGCCAACACCCGCGAGCTCCTGGAGTCGGACCGAGCCATCGCGCAGGTCCTCGAGCCCGCTCGGCAGGCGCGGGTGGCGATCTTCGGCCTTGGTGCACTCGGTCGGGACTCGGTCTTGGTGCGCTCTGGGTACCTCACCGAGGCGGAGCTCGACGAGCTCCAGCGGCGTGGCGCCGTCGGCGATGTGCTGGGTCGTTTCGTGGACGCCGAAGGGCAGATCGTCGATGATGACCTCGATGCTCGCGTCCTCGGGCTCACGCGCGATGACCTCCAGGCGAAGGAGCATGCCATCGGTGTGGCCGCAGGTCGGAGCAAGCGGGACGTCATCGCTGCTGCCTTGACCGGTGGTTGGATCAACGTCCTGGTCACCGACCGGCACAACGCTCACTTCCTGCTGAAGTACGCCGGCGAGGATGGCCCGACATGAGCGAGTACCGCTTGGAGATGCGCGGGATGCGCAAGAGCTTCCCGGGTGTGCAGGCGCTCGATGACGCGTTCCTACGCGTCGCCCCCGGAGAGGTGCACTGCCTGCTTGGCGCGAACGGAGCCGGCAAGAGCACCCTGATCAAGGTGCTGGCCGGCGCGTATCAGCTGGACGATGGGGAGATCTTCCTCGACGGGGAGCCCGTCACCATCACCAGCCCCGTCGACGGACAGCGTGCTGGCATCAGCGTGATCTACCAGGAACTGGATCTGGTCCCCGACATGACCGTCGAGCAGAACCTGCTCCTCGGGCACGCACCCCGATGGGCGGGTGTCGTCCGACGTGCTGAACGATCCCGCCGTGCTGCCGAAGCCATCCGCCGCGTCGGCGGTGACGTCGATCTCAAACAGACCGTCGGCCGGCTCAGCGTGGTCGACCAGCAGTTCACCGCCATCGCCAAGGCGCTCACGTTCGATGCTCGGGTGATCGTCATGGACGAGCCGTCGGCCACCCTCTCCCAGAACGAGTTGACCGAACTGTTCGACGTCATCCGGTCCCTGGTGTCCGACAACCAGTCCGTCATCTACATCAGCCATCGGCTCGACGAGGTGTTCTCCATCGGCGACCGGGCGACGGTCATGCGGGACGGTCGTACGGTCGCCGAGGTCGACGTCGCTGACACGACGGAGCAGCAGCTGGTGTCGGCGATGATCGGTCATCGTTCCGGGGGTGGTATCGAGAAGGTGGCGCGGGACGTGCCGCCAGCGGACCCCCTCCTGCACGTCGAACGCGTTCACGTGCCCGGTCTGCTCGATGTCCGGGATCTCGAGGTCCTGCCCGGTGAGATCGTTGGTCTGGCCGGGCTGGCGGGATCCGGGCGGACCACCTTCCTACGTGCCCTCTTCGGGGTCGACCCCAGCGCCGAGCTGTCGGCGACGCTCGGAGGGGTGCCCTACGCGCCGAAGACCCCCGGTCAGGCGATCCAAGCCGGCGTCGGCCTGGTTCCCGAGAACCGCAAGGAGGAGGGGTTGATCCTCAACCGCTCGGTGAGCGAGAACCTCGGTCTCGCCTCCCTCGGTAACCAACGGATCGTCACGCCGCGAGGACTCCAACAGCTGGCCGCACCGCTCGTCGAAACCTTGGACATCCGAGTCAGCCGTTCCGAGCAGTTGGTCCACACACTGTCGGGCGGCAACCAGCAGAAGGTCGTCCTTGGCAAGTGGATCCTGAAGGGGGTGCGACTCCTCCTGCTCGACGAGCCGAGCCGTGGCTTGGATGTCGCCGCGAAGCAGAGCCTCTACGACGAGGTCCGCGGACTCGCCGATGAGGGTCACGGCTGTCTGGTGGCGAGCAGCGAACTCCCCGAACTCCTCGCCAACTGCGATCGCATCGTCGTCTTCCACAGTGGCGAGATCACGCAACAGTTCGACACCGACCGGACCGACCACGATGCCATCCATCGAGCGGTGATCACTGGCAGGGAGCAGGCAGCATGAGCACCGACGTCAACACCACCTCCGAGCAGCAGGACGACACCGGTGGGGCGCCCCCGACCGGGTACCGGCGGCTCCTTGCGCGGGTGGGCGGCCTCGGCCCGATCGCGATCAAGTTCAACTTGCTCCTCATCCTGCTGGCCCTGGTCGTCATCGGCAGCATGCTCTCGCCGGCGTTCCTCACGACCCGCAACCTGTTGAACCTGTTGCAGCAGTCGAGCGTCCTCGGTGTGATGGCCATGGGGATGACGTTCGTGATCCTCGCGAAGCAGATCGACCTGTCGGTTGGCAGCATGTCTGCGTTCGGAGGGATCACCGTCGCTTGGTTCATGGCCGCCGGGTACGGGGTCGTGCCCAGCCTGCTGCTTGCGACGGCTGGAGGCGCACTGCTCGGTATGACCATGGGTGGGCTCAGCGCCCGGCTCGGGCTCCCGAGTTTCATCGTCAGCCTCGCGGGGCTGGTCAGCATCCGTGGCCTGACGTTCCTGGTCAGCGACATACCGATCGGCGGGCTCCCCGCGTCGTTCGTCTGGCTCGGGGGTCGTATCGGACCGGTGCCCATGATGGGCATCGTCTTCATCATCGTGACCATCGTGTGTGGTCTCGTGCTCCGCTTCACGGTGTTCGGCGAGTACGTCTACGCCACCGGTGGCAACGAGGAAGCCGCCCGACTCTCCGGGGTCCCCACCCGCCTGATCATCACCGGCGTCTTCGTCATCTCCGGGTCGCTCGCGGCGTTCAGCGGGGTGCTTCGGACCGCCTGGTTGACGGTGGGCCAGCCGCAGGCCGGTGAGGGCATGGAACTGGACGCGATCGCCGCCGTGGTCCTGGGCGGGACGAGCCTGTTCGGTGGCCGCGGTGGGGTGTTCGGCACCTTCATCGCCGTGCTGTTGCTGTCGGTCCTCCGCAACGTGTTCAACCTCATCGGACTGGGCTCCTTCGCTCAGATGGTCGCCACCGGGATCATCCTCGTCGCGGCGATCGTGGTGAACACGCAGGTCCTCCAACGCAGCGGTGCCTAACCGACGACCCGAACCCCGAGCTGTCCCGTGGACCGCTACCTCTCGGTCGTGACCGCGGTGTGCATGCCGTGCCAGCGGTCACCGCCGGAACGCTTCGCGGAGTACATCCGCGTGTCAGCGGTGCTGAGCATCCGCTCCGCGGTGTCTCGGCCGGGCGTGCCGACGGCGAGCCCCACCGACGCGGTCACCTCGACGTGGCCGGTCGTGAGCCGGACGGGCTCGCGGAACGCTTCGACGATCCGATCGGCGACCAAGGCGATCTCGCCGGCATCGTCGGCCTCCATGACCAGGACGGTGAACTCGTCGCCTCCGTGGCGCGCCACCAGATCCCGGTCCCTGACCGATCGGCGGAGCCGGTCGGCGGCACGTTCGAGCAGTTCGTCGCCGGCGGCGTGCCCGAGGTCATCGTTGACCGATTTCAGATCGTCGAGGTCGAGGAAGATCACCCCCACCGGTCCGGCGACACCCGATCCCGGTCGGAGAGCGATCGCGAGGGCGTCCAGGAACCGGGCACGGTTGGCCAGCCCGGTGAGGTCGTCGTGGTACGCCTGGTGCGCGAGGAGCCCCTTCGCTCGATCGAGCTGTTCAGCGCGTTGCTCGGCTTCCGCCTTCGCGGCGCGGTAGGCCTCCGTCCGTCGTCGCAGCGACCGTGCCATCAGCCCCATGCTCAGCGCGACGATGCCGATGATGCCGACCACGTACGTGACGCCATCGAGCCCGAAGTCGCGGTACTCGTAGGCGGCCGCCCCCCAGGCTTCACGTGCCAGGTAGCCCAGGCTCACCCCGATCCACGACCACAGCGCACCGGCGAGAGACGCCCGGGCGGCTCCTTCGAGCACCGGGATGATCAGCAGCGCCCACAGCGACGAGTGCGGGTCGAAGGTGAACAGCAGCACCAGGGCGTAGATGTGACCCGCGTCGACGGTCAGTTCCACGATCGCTACGCGCCGCAGACCACGCACGTCGCAGGTCCGGGTCGCCCAGAGCGATACGGCGTTGACGAGCAGCAGGATGGCCACGAACGCTGCGGCGAACAGGGCCCGCGGGTACGGCATCTCCATCCCCACAGGTGGCTGGTACAGCCAGAACTGCACGCTCACCAGGACCGCCGCGCCTGCCCTCCCGCGCCGGAGGAGCGACGCGGTTGCGAGCAGATCGTCACGACGTTCCGTAACGCCGGGTGCCATCGCCTCGCCCCTTGGTCGTTCCCCGAACTCCGGTACGGCACGCCAGCGCAGGACGTGACTGCCCTCCGTAGGTATCGACCGTCGTCGCGGTCACTGAACCATCAGACCGTGGCGTGGGCCGCCGGACTACCCGTCGGCACCACCCTCGCGGTCCTCACCCTCTTCGTTGCCATCGTCGTCTTCGTCCGCCTCGTGTGCTTCGTCCTCGGGGTCGCGGCTCGGCAACACCTCCCGTTCCAGTTCCTCCGGCTCCGGCTCGTCCGGCTCCAGCTCCTCGAACGCGTCCAGGTCGCCGACGTCCGCGGTCGGGAACTCCTCCGCGTCCGTCCCGTCGAGCAGTTCGCCCATATAGGCGCCCCAGACCTCCGCCGGAAGCGACCCACCGGAGATCTCGTCCTCCATCGGCGAGTTGTCGAGGTTGCCGACCCACACCGAGGTGGTCAGCTCCGGCGTGTAGCCGACGAACCAGGCGTCGTGGTAGTCGTTGGTCGTGCCGGTCTTCCCTGCGTTCGGGCGGGCGAGGTTCGCGGCCTGCCCGGTCCCGGACTCCACGGCGTCGACCAGTACGTCGGTGACCAGGTGGGCGGTGTTGGCGTCCAGCGCCTCGAGGGGCTCCGCCTCGTGCTCGTACAGGACCTGGCCGTCGCGGTCCTCGATCCGTTCGACGACGTACGGCTCGTGTCGTGTCCCACCGGCGGCTAGGGTCGCGTACGCCGCCGTGACCTCGATCGGCCGCAGATCGGCGGCACCGAGCACCAGGCTCGGGAACCCGTGCAGCTCCGACTCGATACCTAGCTCCTCGGCCCGGTCCGCGACCCGGTCGGCACCCAACTCCTCACCCAGCTGGGCGTACGGCGTGTTGATCGACGAGACGGTGGCCTCGCGCGCGTCGACCTCGTCCGGGTCGTCCTCGCTGACGTTGCGGACGGTCGCGTCGTCACCGTCCTCCACCTCGATGTCGTACTCGTCAGGTACCTCGATGTCGGTGCGGTCCGGGTCGTAGCCCTGCTCGATGAGCTCGACGAGCGCGAACGTTTTGAAGGTCGAGCCGACTGGCGTTGCGCTTCGGTCGCGACGTTGAAGTTGGCCTCCTCGAAGTCCAGGCCACCGACCAACGAGCGGACCGCCCCGTGCCGGACTCGATCGTTACCACCGAGCCGGTGTAGGGCAGTTCGTCGAGGTGGCCCCGCAGCTGATCCAGCGCCAGGGACTGCGCATCCCGGTCGAGCGTGGTGTGGACCACCAGACCCTCGGTGACATCGAACGACGGGTCGGCCAGCAGGTCCGGGAGCCGCTGCCGGACGGCGTCGAGGAAGTAGGCGTCGTCGTCGAGGTCGATGAGCGGATCCTCGCGGAGCGACGGCAGGTCGCTGCCGATCAGCTCCTCGGCTGTCGGGTCGTCGAGGTGGTCCATCTGGCGCATGCCGTCCACGACGAAGTCACGTCGACCGGCGGCCCCGTCAGGGTTGTCGTGCGGGTCGAAGGCGCTGGGCGCCGCGATCATCCCGGCCAGCAGCGCCGCCTGCTCCTCGTCCAGTTCCTCCGCGCTGACGTCGAAGTAGGTGCGGGCCGCCGCCTCGATCCCGTGGACGGTCCGACCGAACGGGACCTGGTTGAGGTACATCTCGAGGATCTGGTCGTCGTCGAACTCATCGTCGAGCCGGGAGGCGATCGCGGCCTCGCGGAACTTGTCGAGGTAGCCGTCGCCGATGTCAGCGACCGCCATCGCGATGTACTGCTGGTGGATCGTGGAGGCTCCCTGCTCGACCTCGCCGGCCGTCAGGTTGGCGACCGCGGCCCGGGCCATGGCTCGCACGGAGAAGCCGCCGTGGTCGCGGAAGCGTCGGTCCTCCGCTGCCAGGACCGCCTGGGGTACGTGCTCCGGCAGATCGTCGATGGAGACGTTCTCCTCCACGTCCGAAGGGTCGAGCGTCTCCACCTCGTCGCCATCGCGGTCGAGCAGGACCGTCGGGTCAGGCCGTTCGAGCTCCTGCGCCGTCGGGATGGTGGCGGTGGAGTAGATGCGCCAGTAGGCGATGCCGACCGCGAGCCCGGCGAGCAGGCCGAGGATCGCCAGGACGGCGCCCACCAGCAGGGTGCGTCGCAGCCATGGGCGCCTGCCCACCGGCCCGCGCCGGCGTCCGCCGGTCGCGGGGGCCGGGTCGGTCGAAGCCGTCACGTGGTCCCCATCGCGATCGCTGCTGGCCCGACGAGCATGACCGTCCGCGGCGATCGATCCGCGGGAGGAGCGCCGTCGGATGGACGGGGCACCGACCGGTGCGTGCTGCGAGGGCACCGTCGTCCGTCGGTGCGCGTGCCCGTCCGACGGTTCCCGGCCATCCGCTGCCGAGGGCGGCGCAACGCCACCCAGCGTGACCCCACGGAGGGGAACGCACGCGTTGGGGTGCCCACCGCGCACCGGATGGACGGGCGACCTCCACTACCGCACTCGTAGGTAGCGTTCGGAGCCGGTCACGGTCATGCTCGACGTCTCGCGACCGTGCTGGCGTCGGTGAGAGGGGGTTGGGATGTCGGGCACGTTGGCATCGGCCCCGGGCCGACCTAGGGTCCGCGGTCCGGTTGACCCCACGGCTCCGGCGCAGGCTGTGATCACCCGAATGAGAGGTCGCCATCGCCCACGATCTTCCGGGCGGTGACGAGGCGGGGGAGGAGCGAGCGCGACGCCCCCGGAACCGCAAGCGCGCCGCTGTCAGGTGGCGCCCCGTTGGAGTCGACGAAAGGCTGCACCAGATGAGACGGTCACTGTTGGCGTTGCTTGCCATGGCGTTGGTCGTCGCGGCATGTGGAGAGGATGCTGCGGACGAGCCGGAGGACGCGCTCGATGGCGAGGACGCGGAAGTGGAGGACCCGGACGACGTCGACCCGGAGGATCTCGGTGGTGACCCCGATGACATCGTGATCACCATGTGGCACGGCCTCGGCGGCGATGACGAGGTGTTCATCGAGGAGGAGCTCGCGGAGGTCTACAGCGAGCAGACCGACGGGGTGGTGGTCAACGCGCAGAACCGCGGGACCTACGAGGAGGTGCTCGACCAGTCCATCACGGCGGCTGGGACCGACCAGGCACCACACATCGCGCAGCTGTACGAGATCGGGACCCAGATCGCTCGTGACTCGGGCATCTTCGCTCCGATCCACGAGCTCGACGCCGAGGGGGCGATCGACCCCGACAACTACATCCCTGCCGTCTCCAGCTACTACCAGGACGAGACCGGCGGCCTCTACAGCGCACCGTGGAACTCCTCGAACCCGATCATGATGATCAACCGCGACATCTTCGAGGAAGCCGGCCTCGACCCTGACGATCCGCCCCAGCGGTTCGGCGACATCATGGACGCGTGCGACGACATCATCGCCGAGACCGACCTCGACGGTTGCTTCGGGATGCCGATCCACTCGTGGTTCTTCGAGCAGATGGTCGCCAACCAGGGCCAGGTGCTCGCCAACAACGACAACGGCCGTGACGGTCGTGCCACCGAGGTGCTGCTCGACAGCCCCGAGGGGGTCGCCGTCATGGAGTGGTGGCAGGAGATGGACGCCGAGGGCTACTGGACCAACTCCGGTGCCCGTGAGGACTGGGACGACCCGCGCACGCTGATGGCCGAGGGCCAGATCGCGATG
>SKJX01000028.1 GCA_007121785.1 Nitriliruptoraceae bacterium | reverse complement strand
GAAGCACGCCGAGCACTGCGGCTTCTCCTCCACGCCGACGTTGAACCACACCGGCGAGTTGAACGCGGCCTTCTGGTGGACCAGCAGGTGCTTGAGCTCGTGGTTGAACACCTCCGCCGCGTCCTGGTCGGCGAAGTAGCCGCCGTCGATCCCCCAGCCGGTGATCGTGTCGGCCACCCGGTCGATCATGTGCTTGACCGACGACTCGCGCTCCGGCGTCCCGAGCGTCCCCCGGAAGTACTTCTGGGAGACGATCTGGGTGGCCATCATCGACCAGGAGGAGGGGAACTCCACCCCGCGCTGCTCGAACGAGGTGGTGCCGTCGCGCCAGTTGGTCAGCACCGCATCGCGGAGCTCCCACTCGAGCTCGTCGTAGGGGTGCACGCCGTCGCGGGTGAAGTACCGGTTGAGCGACAGGCCGGCACGGTCACCGTCGGACACGACCTCCATGGCCGGCCCCTGCTCGGAGACGTCGGTGACGAGCTGTGGGTCGTCTTCGCGGGTGGTGTTCGCCATCGTGGTTCGTCTCCTTGGTGTCGGCCCCGACCGAGCCGCCCGGCCGGTAACACGGGGTCCACGGCGTGGAACTACACGCGTGTGATGAAGTGCCCGCACTGAACCGGTCACGGCTGAGCTTGGCAAGGACCTCGACACCGGTCGAGCCCTGGGCGCCACCAGGGGTGGGGGGTCCTCCCAGGCCTGAGCTACAACATCTAGTGTTCCACAGCGACGCCCCCGGCACGGCCCCCAACTCATCCCCAGGCATCGATGAGTTGTCCACAGCTGATGTCCACAGGTGGTGGCGTGTGGCCGATCCGCGGACCGGGCGCACAACGCGCGACATGGCGGATGCTGCCGTCCACAGCGCGCGACCTCGCGCTCGGTGGCCGAGGTGGTGCGCTGCGCGATGGCGTGGGGCGTCCGAGGCCGTCCGTCGGCGGGGGCAGACCCTGCCGAGCGCGCCCGTGGTCGCGTATCGTGGCGCCCGCATCACCTCGACGACCCTGGGCCGTCCACCCGACCCGCCGCGGCCGGGTCCGCGGATCCAGTCCGTCCACCTGGCGACGGGGACCGTCGCGACCGCTCGACCCGCGGAGCCCGCATGGCAGACAACCACCGCCACGACCCCCCAGCGGGGGCCGACGACGAGCGGCACGAGCCGGACGGCGGCGGACCCGAGGGCAGCGAGCCCGAGACCGCCGACCTCGAAGCGGCGCGGGAGCGACCCCGGCGTGGCCCCATCGTCCGGCGCGGCCACGACGAGCGTGTGCCGGAGTGGCTGGACACGACCGTCCAGTACACCTGGCGCGGCCTGGTACTGATCGTCGGCCTGACCGCGGCGGTGTTCGTCCTGACCCGGCTGTACCTGGTGACCCTGCCGGTGATCATCGCGCTGATCCTGGCGACGTTGGCGGTCCCGCCGGCCCGCAAGCTCGAGCGCCTGCGGTTCCCACGGCTGGCTGCGGCCGTGGTCGTGGTACTCGGCGGGGTGGGGTCGATGATCGGCCTGATCGCGCTGCTGACCCCACCGTTCGTCACGCAGGTCCAGCAGTTGGTTCCCACGGTGGCACAGGGGATCGACACCGCCCTGGAGTGGCTCGAAGAAGGGCCGATCGGCTACGACCGCAGCCAACTCGAGGACCTGTTCGACCAGGGCATGGAGATGCTCGAGGGGCAGGCCGCGGAGATCGCCACCCAGGTCGGCACGATCGCCGTGGCGCTCGGCCAGGGCTTCGCCGCCCTGCTGCTCGCGCTGGTCCTGCTGTTCTTCTTCGTCAAGGACGGCGAGCAGATCGTCGGCTGGTTCATCGACCGGACCCCAGAGAGCCACCGTGACAACATCCGCGCCGCCGGAGCCCGGGCGTGGGTGGCGTTGTCGGGCTTCGTTCGCGGCACCGCCGCGGTCGCGCTGGTCGACGCGATCGGCATCGGCGTTGGCCTGGCGATCGTCGGGGTGCCGCTGGTGCTGCCGTTGGCCGTGCTGGTGTTCCTGGGCGGGTTCATCCCGGTCATCGGAGCGACGCTCACCGGCCTGCTCGCGGTGCTGGTGGCGCTGGCCAGCGGCGGCATCACCGACGCCCTGATCGTCACCGGCATCGTCCTGGCCGTCCAGCAGTTCGAATCCAACGTCCTGCAGCCGACCATCATGCGACGCGCCGTCGCGCTCCACCCGACGGTGATCCTGGGGGTGCTGACCGCCGGTGCGGTGCTGATCGGCATCGTCGGGGCGTTCCTGGCCGTGCCCGTCGCCGCCGTCGTGGCTGCGGTCGGCAACGAGCTGCGGCTACGCAGCGACGTCGCCAAGCGCGGCGGTGTCCCGGGGCCATCGCCACTCGGTGGTCCCGGCATCGACCCGACCACCGTGTCCGTCCAGTTCCCGAAGGACACCCAGCTGCGGTCGGCGCGACGGCATCGAGGCAGCCGCAAGACCCGTCGCGAACGCACCCGCGAACGGATCAACGCCGACGGCTCCGTCGAGGTCATCGAGCGCACGACCCCCGACCCGGACGGGTTCGACACCGGCGAGTTCGACGACCTCGGCGATCTGCACACCAGCGAGCTGAAGGACCTTCGCCGACGCACCGAGGCGCCCCCAGCCCAGGACGTCGAGGTGGCACCGACCCCGGACACCGACGACGAGCCCGCGACCGACGGCGACGGGAGCACCGACCCGGTCGACGAACGGCCCAGCGGCCGCGCCGACGGCTGACCGTCCGCGCGACGTCCAGGCCCGGCCGCGTCGCCGGCTGGCGGTCCGAACCGGCGAGCTAGGTGATGGGGACGCCCCATCCGGGAGCGTGCCGGGCCCGCGGCACCAGTGCCTCTAGCTTCGCGGCGACCGACAGCGCGCGCCGCTCCTGTCCCGGACCGGCGACGATCTGCACGCTGAGCGGCCGTCCACCGTCCTGCCACAGCGGCACCACGATCGCCGGCAGGTCGGCGAGGTTCCATGGCGCGCAGAACGGGTAGGTCGAGAAGTCGGAGGCGATGTTGGCTGCCCACGGCCGTTCGTGCCAGGCGGTCGCGGCCGGCTGGCTCCGCGCGAACGTCGGGGTGATCAGCACGTCGTGGTCGGCGAAGAACGGATCGAGCCGTTCGCGCCAGGCGGTCGCATCCGCATCGTCGACCGGCCGTGCCTTGGCGAGCCGCTCCCCTGCGGCCAGGTGGGCACGGGTCCGCGGCTGCAACTGGTCCGGGTCGAGATCGAGGGCCGCCACCTCCGTGCCGACGCCCTGGGTCCAGCGTCCGACCACCGCCTGGATCGTCGCGCGGTCGTACGGTGGATCCTCGTGCACGACCGTGTGCCCGGCGTGGTGCAGCAGACGACCGGCCTCCAGGGCGGCTTCGCGCCAGGCGCCGGTGACCACGACCCCCGGAGCACCGGCCTTCCACGACACGGCCGCCTTGATGGGTGTGTCCAGCGGTGCCACCTCGCGGACGGTGTCCCCCTCGGCCAGGACGTCCAGCAGCAACGCGGCGTCGGCGACGGTGGTCGCGATCGGCCCGTACCGGGTCATACCGAACCAGTGCGGCTCCCCGTCCGCGCCCTGGACCGGCAGCCACCCAGCCCCGGGCCGCATCCCGATGGCCCCGCAGGCGGCGGCCGGGATCCGGATCGAACCGAACCCGTCGGATGCGAGCGCCAACGGGACGATCCCCGCCGCCACCGCTGCCCCCGACCCACCGGACGATCCGCCGGCGCTACGGGTCGGATCCCAGGGGCTGACCGCGATGCCGTCGTGGTCGTCGCTGGTCCCCCACACCGACAGCTCCGAGCACCGCGTCTTGCCGATGATGATCGCCCCGGCCGCCTTCAGGCGAGCGACGATCTCGTCGTCTTGCGCTGCCGGATCACCGGCGGTCGCCGTCGATCCGTGCCGGGTGGGCTCATCGGCGACGTCGACGACGTCCTTGACCGCCACCGGCACCCCGGCCAGCGGCAGCTGGTCGCGGTCATCGGCGGCGTCGACCGCTTCGGCCTCCGCGAGCGCTTCACGCCGCCGGGTCGTCACGAACGCCCCGAGCCGGTGCTCGACCGCGGCGAGGTGGTCGAAGTGCGCGCGCACCACCTCGGTGGCCGATGCGTGACCGGCGCGGACCGCGGCCGCGAGGTCGATCGCCGTGCGTCCCACCAGTTCCACGTGATCTCCGTGCCTCGGATCATCGGTCGGCGCAGCCGGGAGGCTCGCCGCGGCCACCGCAGCTCCCGCGGGGCCACGCGCCACCCTACTGGCGACCCGCCCGCCGTGGCCGATCGCGGATCCACCGGGTCATGCGGTGTCCCGCCGAACGGTCGCCACGGGCCTTCTGCGGACCGATGGGGCCGCACGGCCCGTCCAGGTCGGGACGGCTGGCCGCGGCCGACCCGCCGGCGGTGAGCCACCGTGCAAGGCGACGAGGTGTGCATGGCGCGAACCACGAGGGACCGATCGGTCGAGGGGCGTGCCAGCGTGGGTCGACGGCCGCTCGCGGTGGCCGCGCTGCTGCTGCTGGCCCTTCCCTGGCTGCTCGGGGCGCTCGGCGTCGACCACACCCTGGCCAGCCCCGACGTCGCCGCGCCGACCGCCGCTGAGCAGGACCCGGTGGAGTTGCTGTACTTCGGCGCTGACGGCTGCCCCTACTGCGCCGAGATGGAGGTCTTCCTCGACGAGTTGGAGGCCGAAGCCGGTCCAGCGCTGCGGATCGAGCGGTTCGAGGTCTCCGCCGATCCGGCCGCCCGCCAACGGTGGGAAGCGGAGATGCGCGACCGCGGCCGGTCCGCCGAAGGGGTTCCGACCACGGTGCTCGAGGACCGTGTGTGGGTCGGGTTCAGCGACGAGGTCGCTGACGATGTCACCGCCGAGGTGACCGCGGCGATCGACCGCCGTGAGGCCGCTGAACCGGACCCTGACGACCCGATCGAAGCGCCACCCGGCATCGACGAGGCCACCATCGAGGTGCCCATCCTCGGCGAGGTGTTCCTGGGGGCCCGCTCCGCGGTCGGGGTCACCGCGTTGATCGCGTTCGTCGACGGGTTCAACCCGTGCTCGCTGTGGGTGCTCACGGTGCTGCTGGCGATGGTGCTCAACGCCGGCGTCACCCGGCGACGGGTCGCCGCCGTCGGCGTCACGTTCCTCACGGTCACCGGGCTGCTCTACGGCGCGTTCATCGTGGGGCTGTTCACCGTGCTGGGGTTCATCGAGCAGCTGGGGACGATCCGCGGCATCGTCGCCGTGGTCGCGCTGGTCGTCGGGCTGATCAACGTCAAGGACTTCTTCGCCTACAAGCAGGGGATCTCGCTGACCATCCCTGACCGGTTCAAGCCCCGCATCTACCGCGGTGGCCGCGCGGTCCGGGACCAGCGACGGTCACTACCGTCGGTCCTCGCCGTCACCGTGGTCATGGCGGCGGGGGTCGCCCTGGTCGAGCTGCCGTGCACCGCCGGGTTCCCGGTGATCTGGACCGGCACGCTCCGCAGCCTCGGCATCGATGGGGGCGCGACCTTCGCGGCGCTGCTCGCGCTGTACCTGCTGATCTACGTCGGCCTGGAGCTGCTGATCTTCGGTGCGGTCGTGGTGACGCTGCGCATGGCGAACTTCGAGGAACGCCACGGCCGCGTCCTCAAGCTGGTGGGCGGGTCGCTCATGCTCGCGCTCGGGGTCGCGATGATCGCCGCGCCGCAGCTGCTGGACGATCTGGCCGGGCTGTTCGCCGTCACCGGCGGCGCCATCGTCCTGGCTGGCCTGCTGGCCGCCGTCGGACGGCTGCGCAGCGGCGCCCCGGAACGTGACCGCACCACGACGCGACGCTGAGCCGCCGCGAAGTAGGTCGGGCCGCCAACGCGCACACCGTCTGGCACCATGGGGCAGCGGTCAGCGGAGGCCGCCTCACCGCGACGTGCCCGGGTGCCACCCGAGCGGGTCGCGAGCGACCTCACCGGGCCGTCCGTTCCCGGGCCGTGCTCGCACCAGGCCACGTTCGCGCTGCGCCAGCTGGTGTCCAACGACGATGGAGACCGCCGTGTCCGACCAGCCCGATCAGCGAGACCACCTCGACAGCCCGCCCGGCGACCGGCCGGAGGTCCACCTGCGGATGCTCGTCGCCGATGACGCGAGCTGGGTCACGGCCGTCGACCAGGAGGCCGCGACGCCGTTGGCGCCGGCCTACGGCTGGGAGGAAGGCAAGCTCGCGGCCGAGCTCGACGAGGGGACCTGGGCGTCCGACGAGCGCTGGGGCTGGGCGACGATCGTCGACGGCGAGCCCCGCGGGTTCGTGCTCGTGACCGGGCTCGCCGGCCACGACGCAGAGATGACGCTGCGGATCAGCCCGAAGGTGCGCGGCCGGGGCGTCGGCCGCGAGGTGCTGCGGCAGCTGGCCGACCACCACTTCTCCGCGCATCCGGAGCTCACCCGGCTGACCGGGCGCGCCCACGAGCACAACGTGCCCATGCAGCGGGTGTTCAACGCGGCCGGGTTCCGGATGGAGGCGCGCTACCGCGACGTGATCGAGCACGCCGACGGGCGGTTCGCTGCCGAGTGGGGCTACGCGCTCACCCGCAGCGACTGGGAGGCGGGCCGTCACCGGGCCGGCAACCAGGGCTACGACCTGCACGGCCTCACCTTCCAGATCGAGGAGGTCAACGAGGGCCCGCCGTCGTACGGGCTGCACGTTCGCTTCCTGCAGGAGGGACGCCGCGTGATCGCCCGCTACGACGCCGACCGGCTGTTCGACGGCGAGTTCGCCGGGATCCTCACCGGCGATCTGGTCCGCTACCGCTTCGTCCACACCGAGGAGCACCGTGGCGGCGCCACCGACGAGTCCCTGGGGCGCGGACGGGCCCGGGTCCAACGGCGCGAGGACGGCCGGCTCGAGATCGTCGACCAGTGGTCGGACGAGCGCGGCGCCCACGGACGGCGCGTGCTGATCCAGCGGTTCACCGACAGCGCGGACGGGGTGGCCGCACCGGCGACCGGCGCCGTCAGCTGACCGGGGTGCGGCCCGGCAGGTGCGCGACCGAGATGTGGAACGCGGAGACCACCGCGTAGATCACGCCGTCCTCGTCGACCAACACGGCACGAGCACGGATCTTCGCCCCGTCCGCATCGTCCATGCGTCCCACGACCCGCAGCGGCTCCATCACCGGCGCGTCCCGGAACAGCCGCAGGTGGTAGCCGGCGAGCAGCGCGCCCTCATGGCCGAGCGAGTACACGTGGTCGACCGACGCCCACACCGTCGGGCAGTCCAGCACCGCGCTGATCATCAGCGGATCGATCACGCTGCGCTCGTCGCCGAGTTCGGGATCGACGACCCACGGCTGCACGATCGCACCGTCGCGGCGGTAGCGCGGATGCATGCGCTGCCCGTGCGGATGGGTCGGCTCCGGCCCGCAGATGAAGCAGGCCGGGAAGACGTGCTGCGGGACCGGGTCCGGGAGCGACGAGCGACCCAGCTCCGCCAGATCGAACGCCCGGGGCGACGGTTCGTAGCCGGCCAGCTCCACCTCGGCGCTGACCAGCCGGGTGTCACCGTGCCGGGTCTCGACCTCGTAGCGCGCAGCCTCGTCGGTGCTTCGCACCAGCGCGCGCAGCGGTTCGCCCAGCGGGGTCGGCGCGTGCAGCCGAGCATCGATCGAGGTCAACGGTGCCCGGTAGCGCTCCACGAGCCGGGCGATCGGGGCTGCCAGACCGGCTGCGAGCCCACCCTGGAGGATGCCTGGTGGCCCGTCCAGGCCGGGCGGGGCGAGGAGGTGGCGCTCGAGCCACCCATCGTCGGTGATCGTGGCATCGACGCCGAGCTCGATCCCGAGCTCAGGTGGGCCGGCGGACAGCATCGTCGGTGGACTCATACGCACCGACGATAGTCGCCGGGTCACCGATGGGCGCGGTCGGTCATCGGCACGGCCACGTCGCTAACCGCCGGCACCGACGGGCGCCGGTTCGCGCGGGGACGGCCGCGGGACCGACGCGAACGCCGACAGCTTCAGCCAGGCCGGCAGCTGCCGCCGGATCGCGGCCGGGGCCTGGAGCTGCACCTCGCCGGCGCGCAGCGCCTCGTCCCAGCCGACCTCACCGACCCAGACCCGCGTCAGCTCCCGCAGGGACGCCTCGATCCGGGCGGTCGGTTCGTGGCCCGGATCGAAGTCGCACAGGTCGACGCCATCCTCGCTGACGACGATCCACCAGTCGCGCGCACCCTGCCGGGCGTCGAACAGGTGGAAGGCCAGCACCGTCCGCCCCTCGGGCATCGCGTCGAGGTCGAGGTTGCGGTGGATGTCCCACAGCAGCAGGTGCGGGTCGAGGTCCTCGTCGCCGAGCTCCGGCATCCAGCGGACACCCCACGTACCGAGCGACTCCACGACGCCACGCAACTCCTCGCCGGCGGACGTGAGCTGATAGGTGACACGGTCGTCGCCCTCGTGGCGTTCGATGACGCCGGCCTGGACCAGCGTGCGCAGTCGCTTGGAGAGCAAGGCCGGTGACATGCGGGGCACGCCGCGACGCAACTCGTTGAAGTGCCGGCTGCCGCACAGCAACTCGCGGATCACCAGAAGCGTCCAGCGTTCGTCCAGCAGCTCCATGGCCCTGGCCACCGGACAGAACTGCCCGTAGTTGCCCACCTCGCCCCTCCCGGCCGCAGTGTCGCACTTGCCGTCATCGACCCTACGCGTGGCCGGACGAGGGCGCCAGGGGTGGTACAGAGCTTGTACTGGCTATCGCGATCCCGGTCGGTCCATCCTCGATCTGGTCGTAGGTGCACCCCGCCCACGGCCGAGGTTCCGCCCCATCACCGACCCGAGGAGGACCTCGCGATGACCGACCAGGACGGCCCCACGTTGCAGGAGCAAGCGCCGGCGCTGCTCAGCCACGCCGCCGGCTACGCGAGCCACCGCACGATCTCGATCGGGCTGCGCCACGGCCTCCTCGAGGCGCTGGCGGACGCCGCGGAGGGGTTGACGCCCGAGGAGCTCGCCGACGACATCGACCTCGACCCCTTCTACGTCGCGGTGTGGTGTCGTTCCGCCCTGGGTGCCGGGGTGTGCACCCGCACCGACGATCGCTACCGACTCGCACCCCACATCGACACCCTGCTGCTCGATCCCGGCTCACCGGCCTACATCGGCGGCATCTTCCCGGTCTTCGAGCAGCACGAGATGTTCGACCGCTTCGCGTCGGTGCTCGACTCCGGCGAACGACTGTGGTGGGACCAGTGCAGCGCGGACTGGATCGCGGGGGTGGCCGGCACCGGGGCACCGTTCTACACCCGCCTGGTGCCCGGCGGGCTCCGACAGGTCCCGGGCCTGCTCGACCGGCTGGAGGCAGGCAGCCGGATCGTGGACACCGCGTGCGGCGCGGGCAGCGGGCTGGTGCGACTGGCCGAGCACTTCCCCGACTGCGAGATCGTCGGGGTGGACGGCGACGGCCACTCGATCGACCTCGCCGAGAAACGGGTGAACGAAGCGGGGATCTCCGACCGTGTCACCTTCCAGGCCAGCCCCCTGGAGGAGATGGCCATCGAGCCGCCGGCCACGTTGGTCATCAACAACATCTCGATGCACGAGTGCCGTGACATCGACCGGGTGACCGAGAACGTCCTCGCCGCGCTGGAACCGGACGGCTGGTTCGTCATCTCCGACTTCCCGTTCCCGGAGGACGACGAGGGACTGCGGTCGGTGCCCGGCCGGATCATGAGCGGGATCCAGTTCTTCGAGGCGCAGATCGACGACCAACTGCTGCCCCGCAGCGCCTACGACGACCTGCTCACCCGGCACGGGTTCACCGACCTCGGCGCCCACCAGCTCACCCCGGTCCACGCCTTGACCTGGGGCCGTCGACCCGCATAGTCGAGCCTCGGGGCCGCGGTCGCCGCACCAGGGACCGCGTGCGGGCGGTGCGAGCGGCCCGGGCCGTCGTCGGGCGTCGCAGCCATGACGGCCTGGCCGGCCGCGCGTCCGTTCCGAGCCAGCAGGAGCGATCCATGCACCCATCGGGAGCGAACGCGACCACCGGCGCCGACCACGCCGTCGTGATCGGCGCCAGCCTGGCCGGGCTGACGATCGCCCAGGCGTTGCGGCCGCGGTTCGCCGCGGTGACGGTCCTCGACCGCGACCGTCTCCCTGACCAAGCGGTCCCCCGCCCCGGGGTACCGCAGGACCGCCACGTCCATCTGCTCCTGGCCAGCGGCGCCATCTGGTTCGAGCAGCTGTTCCCGGGCCTGCTCGAGGAGCTCATCGCCGACGGTGCCGCGGTCGGTGACCCCAGCCGGATCCGGCTGTGCCTCAACGGCCACCGGCTCGCTCGTGGGCCCGCCGGAGACACGGCGGTCTTCGCGAGCCGGCCGTTCATCGAGCACCACGTCCGTCGACGGATCCGTGCCGACCCTGGCATCGCGGTGGAGGACGGCTGCACGGTCCGCGGGTTGACCACCAGCGACGACGGCCGGCGGATCGTCGGCGTGCGCACCACCTCGACGTCCGTCGGGGGCGTGACCGGCGGCAGCGCCGGGGGCGACGGCGGCACCAGCGCCGACGAGCAGCACCTGCCCGCCGATCTGGTGGTCGACGCGTCGGGTCGGCGCTCCTCGAGCCCCGCGTGGCTCGAGACGCTGGGCTACGCACCGCCGCCGATCGACGAGCTCCCCGTCGACCTGCGCTACCTCACCCGGCAGTACCGCATCCCCGACGAGGTGCTCGGCGGGGACCGCAACCTGCTGATCGGCCCGACCCCGGACCTGCCGCTCGGTGGGGCGCTGAGCAAGATCGAGGGCGACCGGTGGATCACGACGTTGTTCGCCATGGGCGGCCGACGTCCACCCCGGGATCCCGACCGCTTCGAGGCGTTCGCCGCCGAGCTGGCTGCCTCCGACATCCACGATGCGCTGGTGGCCGGCGAACCGCTCGACGAGCCCGCCCGCTACCGGTTCCCCGCCAACCAGCGTCGACGCTACGACCGGTGCCGTCTACCGCACGGGTTCCTGGCGGCCGGCGATGCAGTGTGCAGCTTCAACCCGATCTACGGGCAGGGGATGTCGGTCGCGGCGCACCAGGCGGTCGCGCTGCGGTCGCTGCTGGCCGACGGGATGGCCCCCACGCCCGAGGCCTGGTTCGCCGCGATCCAGCCGATGCTGGATCTGGCGTGGGAGCTGACGTGCAGCGGCGACCTGGCGGTGCATGCGATCGAGGGGCGCCGCGACCTGATGACGCGGGTCCGCAACGGCTACCTCGCACGGCTGCACGCGGCAGCGTCGCGTGACCCCGCCCTGACCGATCGTTTCCTGCGTGTCGCCGGGTTGGTGGACCCACCCTCGACGCTGCTGCGCCCCTCGGCCCTCGGTCGGGTCCTGACGCACCGCCTGCGGTCCGTGCCGGCCTGAGGTCTGCGATGATGGTGCGTCGACCGACGCTGGGAGCGGCACCGTGAGCAGGACCTGGGCCATCATGGGTACCGGCACCATCGCCACCGCGTTCGCCGAGGCCATCCTGGCCGAGGGTGGCACGATCGCGGCGGTCGGCTCCGGCTCGCCCGAGCGCGCGCGAGCGTTCGCTGAGCGGTTCGGGATCGAGCACGCCCACGGTACGCACCACGAGGTGCTCTCCCACGACGACGTCGAGGTGGTGTACGTCGCCACCACGAACGAGCGCCACCACCTCGACGTCCAGGCGTGCGTCGCCGCCGGTGTGGCCGTACTCAACGAGAAGCCGTTCGCGCTCGACCGCGACCACGCGGCGTCGGTGCTGGACGTGGCCCGCCAACGCGGCGTGTTCGTCGCCGAGGCGATGTGGATGCGGGTCCAACCCGGGTTCCTCGCGCTGCACGAGCAGCTGGCGGCGGGGGCGATCGGCAAGCCGCGGCTGGTCCAGGCCGACTTCGGCATCGTCGCCGAACCGGACGTGTCCCGCCGCTGGTTCGCCCGCGAGCAGGGTGGTGGCGCGCTGCTGGACGTCGGGATCTACCCCCTGACGTTCGCCATCAGCGTGCTCGGTCCGCCGACGCGCATCCGGGCGCTCGGCGAGCTCGCCTCCACCGGGGTGGACGCGCAGTTGGCGGTCGCGATGACCCATCGGGATGGACTGAGCTCCTGGTCCTGCTCGTTCGTGGCCGACAGCGGCGTGGAGGCGACCGTCGCCGGCGAGACCGGCAGCCTGCGGCTCGGCGGCCCGTTCCACCACGGCAGCGACCTCACCCGGCGCCAGCGCGATCGCGTCGTGGAGACCGTCGAGGTGGTGGACGCCGATCTGGGTTACCGCCACGAGGTCCGCGAGGTCCACCGGTGCCTGGATGCAGGACTGACGGAGAGCCCCGCCCTGTGCCATGCCGACACGCTGGCCGCCCTGGACGCGATGGACCGGATCCGTGAGCAGGTCGGGGTGAGCTACGGGTAGTGCGGCGCCGGGGTCGGTCCGGGAGCGGTCCGGACGCTCACATGGCGGTACGTGTGCGCTGGAGCGGGTGAGGGTGCTCGCCTCAGCAGAGCGTCGACCGTAGGTTCTGCCGCATCGGGCGCGCCCCTCCGTCCGATCCCCCGCAGGAACAGGAGCGCCGATGCGCTGCCCGGGCTGCGGCGTGGACGACGATCGCGTCGTCGACAGCCGTCCTTCGACCGGCGGTGATGCCATCCGGCGTCGCCGGGAGTGCCGCGCGTGCGGGCTGCGGTTCACCACCTTCGAGCGGGTGGAACAACCCGAGCTGCTGGTCCGCAAGCGCTCGGGGGTGCTGGCCCCGTTCGACCGAGCCAAGGTCGTCGCGGGGATGGCGCGCGCCGGCAAGGGACGGTTGGCTCCCGAGGTGCTGGAGAATGCCGCGATGGAGGTCGAGACCACGCTGCGCAACAGCGGGCAGCGGGAGGTCACCTCCGAACAGGTCGGGCTCCAGGTCCTCACGCAGCTGCGGGAACTCGACCAGGTCGCCTACGTGCTGTACGCCAGCGTGTACAAGGACTTCCAGGGGCCTGAGGACTTCGAGAAGGAGCTCTCGAGCCTCCGCAAGGAGGACCCGCCCAAGACCGCGTGAGCCGCTCGACCACGCGAGACGGACGCCGCAGGGGTCAGCGGGCCGGGAGCAGCACCACCGACCAGGCTTCGAGGCCGGTCGAGTCGAGCCCGTTGAGTTCGCGGACATCCGCGAGTTGCTGGCGCGGGTCCATCCCGTCGGGCGCGGTGTCCACCGCGATGTCCCACAAGGTCTGGCCTGGTTCCACCACGACCTGCCCGCCGACCGCGTCCTCCGGTCCCGCCTGAGCGGTAACACGTCCGAGCAGCACCCCGACGGCGAACACCACGACGACCAGGACGGCGACGACCAGGACCCGCCGACGTCGGTAGGTCGCCCGGGACGGCGAGGCCGCTGGCGTCGGTGTCGGGGCGTGGACGTTGCTCACGACTGGCTCCTTCATGGTCGGGGATCGACACGCGGTCGGCCGACGGATCCGGTCCGTGGATCACGGTCTGCGGCGTTGGCCTCGACTCCTGACGACGCTACGTCGAGGGTGTGACATCAGAGGTGCGACGTCCCGAACGCCCGTTCGCCTCCCAGTCAACCGAACACCTGTTCCGGCGTCAACCCTGAAGCGAACGGATGTTCGCACCTGGCGCGGCCGCCGTGCTACGGTGGCGAACGCAGGTTCGGCTCACGCAGCCGCCTGCGGGAGCGATCCGTACGGCGTCAGCACCGGCCAGGAGGGCCACGTGAGCACCGACCCCATGACCACCGAGGCGGCCAGCAGCGACCCCGCGACCGCCGAGCCGACGCAGGATCCGGCCACCGCCCTCTCCACGCTGGCCGACGCCAACGACCTCACCGACCGCCAGCGGTCGATCCTGGAGGTGGTGCACAGCCACGTCGCGGCCCACGGCTACCCGCCTTCGGTGCGCGAGATCGGCGACGCGGTCGGGCTCAAGTCCCCCTCGTCGGTGCACGGGCAACTCGAGGCGCTCGCGCGCAAGGGCTACCTCAAGCGTGACCCCACCAAGCCACGAGCCCTGGAGCTCGGCCGGGACCCGGAGACCTCCCTGGAACAGCGGCCGACCCCCGCCCGCAACGTCCCGCTGGTGGGCGACATCGCCGCTGGTGGACCGATCCTCGCTGAAGAGCGCGTCGACGCCATCTACCAGCTACCGAAGGAACTGGTCGGTGACGGGCAGCTGTTCATGCTGCGCGTCCGCGGCGAGTCGATGCTCGAGGCCGGCGTGCTCGACGGCGATCTGGTCGTCGTCCGTGCCCAGCCCACGGTCGAGCAGGGCGAGATGTGTGCCGCGTTGATCGATGGCGAAGCCACCGTGAAGTTCTACCGGCGCACCCGCGCCGGTGAGGTGTTCCTCGACCCCGCCAACGAGTCGTACCAGCCGATCCCGGTCGACGCCGAGCAGGACGCCACGATCATGGGCAAGGTCGTCACCGTGATGCGCAGCGTCCGGTAGCGGCGCACGACACGATCAGGGCGGCCCTCGCTGCTGACCCGTGTCGCGGCGACGGCCACGGCATGACCCGGGGACGCCCGCCGTCAGTCCGGGGAGGTCGCGACGACCACCTCGGCGATCGGGCGGTGCGAACTGACCAGCTGATCAGCACCGGCCACCGCCAGCTCCACCAGCGCGCGCAACAGCGCCGCGTGCCCGCCCAGCGGAGCCGACACCGCATCCCCGAAGATCTCCACCAGCCACGCGGTCCCCGGGTCGGTGCGGACGCCGGCTCCGAGGATCTCCTCGTAGCCGAACGAGGCCAGGAACGCCTGCTCGGCCGGGTCGCCGTCACCGAGCGTCGCATGCAGCGTGCCACCCTCCAGCGCGTGCAGCGTCGCCGGGTAGTTCTCCGGATCGACCTGTACGCCCTGCACGGCCACGGCGGCAGGCGCGAGGCCGACACCGCGTTCGGCGTCGTGGGAGATGGACTCCAACAGCCCGGTTCCGATCCGGCGTGAGACCGCCCACCCGCCGGCCTGCACGTGATGCCCCACCACGGTGGCGACCGCCCGGAGCCGTTCGGCGACGTCGCCACCGGCTGAGCGCAGCTGCGCGACCGCGGCCTCGACCAGCGCAGGGTGCTGCTGCGTGGGATCGTCCGTGGCGGGCGCGGCCGGCACCGTGGAGGAACGCCGGCTCGTTCGCTTGGCCCGGTGCTGCGCGGCATCGGCCAGCCGCAGCAGCGCCCGTGCCGCGACGGTGGCGCTCGGTGCGTCACCCGGCCGCTCGGTAGCACGCGCCCAGCCACAGGTCAGCTCGGCTCCCATCGGCAGTCCCTCCGCCGCGACCGCGATCCGCTCGCTGGCTTCCCGGACGTCGGCCTCCGATGCGTCCGCCAGCAGCAGGCAGAACTCGTCGCCACCGAGCCGGGCCGCGAGGCTGCCTGGGGCCGTCCCGGCGGCGGTCGACAAGGTGGACGCCACCTCACGCAGCAGCCGGTCCCCGGCATCGTGCCCGAACCGGTCGTTGATGGCCTTGAGATCGTTCACGTCACAGACGACCGCCCCGATCGAGCCTTCGATCGCCGGATCGTGGAAGAACGCCTCCAGCCGATCACCGACGGCTCGGCGGTTCGCCAGCCCGGTCAGCGGGTCTCGGTAGGCCATGGCCTGGAGATCCTCACGCTCCAGGATCCGGCTGATCGCGGCGCCCAGGATGCCGGCGAAGGCCTCGCACGCCGCAACGTCCGCCGGCGAGAAGGGCGGCAAGTGGGCCCGTCGCGCCCCACCGATCTGGCCCCAGACCGTGGTCCCCACCACGATCGGGACGGAACTGGAGGACCGCATCCCCATCCGTTCGAGCAGCTCATGGTGCGCCGGCCCGACCTCGGGGTCACCGAGGTTGCCGAACCAGGGGCTGGCGTCCTCGGCGGAGGCGGCCAGCTGCGGGAAGTCCGCCACCCGGTAGGTCTCGTCGGTCGGCCGCTCCTCCTCCCAGTCAGCCAGCTCACCGACGTTGCACAGCACCCGCAGGATCCCGTGCTCGCGTTCGAGCACCCCGATCGACGCGCTGCTCGCCGCCAGCACGTCGAGCGCGAGCTCAGCGGCGACCGGAGCCAACTCGTCGAGGGTCCCCACCGTGGAGAACCGTCGCCCGGCCTCCGCCAACGCCACCAGCCTGGCGTCCTCGTTCGCCACCCCGCCCCCCGGTTCCGTCGCAGGACCGCACGATAGCGCCGGCGGTTGCGCGACGCCGCCGGGCCCGACCACCCACCGACGGGCTCGCCGTCCCAGGCCGGGTCAGTTTGCTTCCCAGGGTTCCGGCTCCTCGGCGAACGGGTCGTCGTCGAGGTAGTGGCGCAGCTCCAGAGCGGCGTCGTGATCGACGTCGGCGACCAGGGTGGTGCCGGTCTCGTCGTAGCCTTCCTTGACGACCGTGCCGCACCGGTGGGCGAGCGCGACCAGGTCCTGGCGGGCGTACGGCACGTGCCCTGACACCCGGTAGCGCAGGCTCGGCAGGCGCAGCTCGAGCCGTTCGGTCAGCTCGTCCAGGCCTTCACCGGTGACGGCGGAGACCAGCACCGGTTCGGTGTCGAGCTCGGTCCGCAGCCGCCGGGCCAACGCATCGACCGTGGCGCGGTCGGCCTGGTCGATCTTGTTCAGCACGAGCTGCTCGGGCCGTTGGTCCGCACCGATCTCCTGCAGGACGTCCTTGACCGCGAGGATCTGCGACTCGGCCTCCGGGTGCGATGCGTCCACGACGTGCAGCAGCAGGTCGGCCCGGGTGGACTCCTCCAGGGTGGAGGTGAACGCCTCCACGAGCCCATGCGGGAGCTTGGCGATGAACCCGACCGTGTCCGTGATGACGATCTCGCGGCCGTCGTCGAGGGGCAGCCGCCGCACGGTGGGGTCCAGTGTGGCGAACAGCTTGTCCTCGACCGCCACGTCCGCGCCGGTGAGGGCGTTGAGCAGCGATGACTTGCCGGCGTTGGTGTAGCCGACGAGCGCGGCGACCTGCACCTGGTTGCGTTCGCGTTCGCTGGCCTTGGTGTCACGGATGCGGCCGTAGCCGGCCAGATCGCGCCGCAGCTTGGAGATACGCCGCATGATGCGCCGACGGTCGACCTCCAGCTGGGTCTCACCGGGACCACGACCACCGATCCCGACGCCACCGGCGGCCCGCCCACCGGCCTGGCGCGACAGCGCCGTCCCCCACCCGCGCAGCCGCGGCAGCAGGTAGGTCAGCTGCGCCAGCTCGACCTGAGCCTTGCCCTCCTTGGAGGTGGCGTGCTGAGCGAAGATGTCCAGGATCACGATCGTGCGGTCGAGCACCTTCTGGTGGATGCGCTCCTCCAGCGTGCGCTGCTGCGCCGGGGAGAGGTCGTCATCGAACACGACCGCGTCCGCACCGACCGCGGCGACCAGGTCCGCGAGTTCGGCGACCTTGCCCCCGCCGAGGAACGTGGCCGCATCGGGTGCGTCCCGCCGCTGGACGACCCGCTCGACGACCTCCGCGCCGGCGGTGTCCAGCAACGCGGTCAACTCGTCGAGGGACGCGTCGACGTCCGCGCTGCTGCGGCCCGGTAGCTGGACGCCGACCACGACCGCACGCTCGACGCGCCGGATGATGTCGACGCCCTCCTGCGGGGCGTCGTCCTCGACGACCTGGCGACGACGTCGACGCAGCTCGGCGCGGGTCAACTCCGGCGGGCCGTCATCGGTCTCCGGCAGGTCCGCGTCACCGTGGGGCGCGTCGGCGTGGCGGGTGGGGTCGGTATCGCGGTTGGTGCTCAGGAGGTCCTCCGGGTCATGGACGGGCAGGGCGGCCGGGGCGGGGAGGCGTCAGTTCGCAGCGGGGGACGGCGCCGGGAGTGCCGAGGCCAGCCACGCGGGATCGAGCTCGCCGTGTGCCACCTCGATGGCCGGACCGGTCATCATCACCGAACCACCGGGCCGGTGCTCGATCGTCAGGGTGCCACCCGGCAGCGCCACCGCGACCCGGTCGGCGACCTGCCCGTCGCGTTGCAGGGCGACCACCGCCGCGCACGCGCCGGTGCCACAGGCGGCCGTCTCGCCGACCCCGCGCTCGAACACTCGCAGGTTGACGTGGCCGTCGTCGACGACCTCCACGAAGCCGACGTTGACGCCGTTGGGGAACCGAGGGTGCGCTTCGATCGCCGGACCGAGCACACCCACCGGTGCGGTGTCGACGGTGGCGATCGACACGACCGCGTGCGGGTTGCCCATCGACACCACCGCGACGTCGAGGTGGTCGCTGCCGGCCGTGGCCGCAGCCTCACCGTGGAGTTCCACCGGATGGCGGACCGCCAAGGCGTCGTCGGCGACGAACGGGACCCGAGCCGGGTCGAGCTCGGGCGGGCCCATGTCGACCGTCACGGCGGTGACGCGCCCGGCGCCGTCACGTTCGGCCACGCGCACCGCCTTGGTGCCGGCGCGCGTGGCGACGCGCACGACGGCGTCGGGATCGGGTGACACCAGCCCGTGGTCGACCACGTGCTTGGCGACCACCCGGACGCCGTTACCGCACATCTCCGCGTGGGACCCGTCGGCGTTGCGGTGGTCCATGAACACCTGCGCGTCCCGCTGCTCCGGCGGCGGAGCACCGATGCGGATCACACCGTCCGCACCCAGACCACGCCGCCGTTCGGCCAGGGCCTCAGCGAGGCCGGCCGTCAACTCGACGGCATCGTCGAGATCGGGAAGCACCACGAAGTCGTTGGCGGTGCCGTGTGCGAGGGTGTAGTGCATCCAGGCCAGGGTACGCCGCCGACCCCGCCACGTCTCGGGTGCCCGGCCGGGACCGCTCGGCCGGGTCCGCGGTACGGGCTCGGCGCCGCAGCGCCCCGGCCACGAAGCGGGGCCCGCGACCGCTCGGTCGTCGGACCCCGGCTGCTGCTGCAGCAGCAGCGTCGATCCGGGTCAGCCTGCCGCGGACGGCTCCTCCGCGAGATGCTCGTAGCCGTCGACCTCGAAGCCCTCGGCCACGGATCGTGCCGTCGCCACCTTGCCGAGCAGGATCCCGTAGACGATCTTCGAGAGCACGTCGGCGATCGTGAACAGGTAGGTGCGCGTGACCGCGGCCTCGGCGCTCTGCCCGAAGTCGCCCAGCATGGGCACGATGTAGGCGACGATGTAGAGGTTCCAGGAGAAGGCGAAGAGGTAGCGGATGTTGCGCATCGTCGACTTCGCCTGGCCAGGAAGCTCGTTGAGCGAGTCACCCGTCAGCCGCCAGAAGATGCCGAAGAAGTAGATGTAGGGGATCGTCGCCGCCACACCCCACCAGATCAGCGCGCCGAACGGGTCCGCGACCTCGTAGAACTGGCCGATGTAGCCCAGGATGACCATCAGGGCACCGGCAGCACCGAGCTTGAGGCGGTAACCCAGGATGTCGGGCTTGGCGATGTTGAGGACGAACAGGCTCTGGGTGAGCAACAGGGGGACGTCGATCAACCAGTTGAAGTACCGGAAGCCGTGGTTGTACGTGGCGTCACCGAGGACGTAGAGGCCCTGGGCTGCGTCGTAGTCGAACGCCTGGTTCAGGGAGATGTCGAGCCGCAGCAACAGCAGCGCGGCGGAGAGCATGACGACCACCGACATCGTGGTCATGGAGCGGTAACGCGGAGCGACGTTCTTGCGGGTGAGGATGAAGTACGCCAGACCCGCGAAGTGGGCGGCGTACCCGATCGTCAGCACCGTCGACATCAGGTCGAACTGGGCCGGGGTGAACTCAACGATGTTCTCGAGGTTCCACAACACGGACGGGGATCCTTCTGACGGGGGTAAGGGGTGGGGTGCCACGCTCCCAGACTCCGCGCTGTGGACCCGGCACCCGCGGTGCCGGACGAGGCTGTTCATCTCAGCGTGTCACGAACGAGCTTCGATGCCGGACGGTCGACGTATGCCCGGTTCAGCCAGTTGCTGCGCTGAGCATGGCCAGCTGGTGTCGCGCGTCCACGCCCCCGGGGGTGACCGCCACCGTGGACCAGCCCGGCCCGTGGCTGTCGCCGGCACCGGAGCACGGCCGGAGCGGGATCCGTGGAGCGCTGCAGGGCCTGGGCATCTCGAACACTCCACACGTCCCCGCCCGCAGCGGGATCCGTGGAGCGCTGCGCAGCCCTGGCGCCTCGTCCGCTCCACACGTCACCGCAGGCGCGGCCGCACGCAGCCTCCTGACGACCTCACACGGACGCGAGGCGGGCGACCACCTCATCGGCCGTCTCGGCGACGCAGCGCGGATCGGTGCGGAACCAGGATCGCTGTCGCTTCGCGTAGCGCCAGGTGCGACGGGCGACGGCGTCGGCCAGTTGGGTTACATCGAGCTGACCATCGAGCACCGCGAACGCCTCCGCGTAGCCGATCGCCTGCGCGGCGGTGCGCGACAACGGCCCGGCGGCCCGGAGCCGACGGGCCTCCTCCAGCAGGCCCGCGTCGACCATCCGTTCCGCCCGGTCACGGATGCGGGTCCGCAGCGTCGCCCCGTCCGGTTCGAGGTAGGCGACCTCGAGGTCAGGGTAGATCGAGGTATGCCGGTCGAACCCGTCGTCGAACCCGGAGAAGGTGTCACCGGTGAGCTCGATCACCTCCAACGCTCGGACCGTGCGCCGCAGGTTGCGTGGATCGATCCGCCCGGCCGCGACCGGATCCTGCTGTTCGAGGACCGCGTGCGCACCTGTCGGGTCCTGCTGCCAGCATCGCTCGAGCCGAGCCCGCACCCCCGGATCGGTGGGCGGGAAGGTCAGCGGATCGACCACGGCACGGAAGTACAGCCCGGAACCGCCGACCAGCAACGGGGTGGCTCCGCGAGCGCGGACGTCGTCGATCACCGACCTCGCCAGCCGACGGAAGCTGGCCACCGTGAGCTCCTCGTCCGGATCGAGCACGTCGATGAGGTGGTGGGGCACCTGCTCGCGGACCGCCGGCGACGGCTTCGCGGTGCCGACGTCCATGCCGCGGTAGACGGTGAACGCATCGACGGCGACCACCTCGGTGGGGCACCCGTCTGCGATGCGTCGGCGCGCGAGCGACCACGCCGCGTCCGACTTCCCTGACGCCGTCGGTCCGACGATCGCGAGGACCGGCACCTCAGCGTCCTCCACCGGCCGGAGGATGGCGCGGCAACTCGACCTGGAAGGCCGCCCCGCCACCGGGACGGTCCTCGACCCAGACTCCGCCACCATGGAGTTCGACGAACCCGCGCACCAGAGCCAGGCCGATGCCCGTACCCCCGACGTGCGGCGCCTCGTTCGGCCCGAGATCGAAAGCTTCGAAGATGGCCGCCTTCAGCTCGTCGGGCACCCCGGGGCCCCGGTCGGCGACGGTCAGCCGGGCTCCCCCGTCGGTCGAGGCCACGGTGACCTCGATAGCGCTCCCCTCCGGGGTGTGCCGGACGGCGTTGGCGATCAGGTTGATCACGACCCGTTCGAGCTTGGCACGATCGGCCAGGATCTCCACGGGCGTCAGGTCACGGGTGACCGCCCGGTCCTGCAGGTCGACGTTCGTGAGCGCGTCGGCGACCACCTCCGCAACGTCCACCCAACCGGATCGCAGCGGCAACGACCGACCACGCATGATCCGGTCGACATCCAACAGATCGGCGAGCAGCTCGGCCAGCCGGTCGGCGTTGCGGGCCAGGGCCTCCAGCGACGACGCCAGTCGATCCGGCGGCAGCTCGTGGTGGCGATCTCGCACGAGCTTGGCGAACCCCAGCACGGAGGTCAGCGGGGTACGCAGCTCGTGGGAGACCGCCGAGAGGAAGGTGTTCTTGGTCTCGTCCAGTTCCCGGAGTCGGTCCGCCGCAGCGCGCTCGGTCGCCGCCGCGCGTTGAAGCTCCGCTTCGCGTTGCATCTGCTCGGTCATGTCGACGACCTGGCCGACCATCTGCACCGGCTCGCCGGCCTCGTCGGTGAGGAGCGACACCTTCAGCATCCCCCAGACGACCGAGCCATCCGGCCGCAGGTACCGCTTCGCCAGGGTGTCGTCAGCCGGCTCGCCGTCCCGCAGGCTCCGGCGGTAGGCCAGGTCCGCCTCCACGTCGTCGGGGTGGGTCAAGTCCAGGCTCGACATCCCCACCAGCTCGTCCTCGGATCGGCCGAGGAAGCGACACAGCGCCCGGTTGACCTGCCGCAGGGTGCCGTCGAGGTCGACGAGCGCCATCCCGACGGGCGCAGCGTCCAGCACCAGGCGGAGACGGTGCTCCGAGGCGGCGAGCTCGCGAACGGCGTCCTCACGTTCGGTGACGTCTCGACCGACCGCGAGCACCGCCGGCTCGGGGCCGACCAGCAACTGATCGACCCACTCGATCCACCGGTCACCCTCGCGGGTGATCGTCGAGCGGACCGGTTCCTGCTGCGTGAGGTCCCCGGCATGCGAGGCCAACCGTGACGCCTCCGTCGGGCCGAGCGCATCGTCAAGCCGGTAGCCGATCAGCTCCTGCGGCCGTCGCCCATACTCCGCCGCCTCCGCCGCGTTGACGTAATGGATCACCCGATCGCGCTGGCGGTAGCACAGCACACGCTCGGGGAGCCGATCGAGCAGCACCGCAAGCGACGGCCCCTGGGAGCCGGTACCCGCGGCATCCAGCGTCACGGTGTCCCTTCACCCTACGTCCACCGATGCTATCCGCCCACCGCCGATCGCCGTGGGTCCAGCCGGTGGATCAGCGGGCCGGAGCACCGACCACCGGCAGCTGTGCACCGGCCGGCGCAACCGGCGCCGCCGTCTGGGTCGCGGTCCGCCAGCTCTCCCCGCGTGCCAGCGCCGCGGAGGTCGTCCGACCCGCGGCCGTGCGCCGCACGTCACGTGCCTCGTCGGCGATCGCGTAGTTGGCGGCTGCCTCCACCACCTCGGCGGTCACGAGGTCCCCGGGGGCGAACGGCGGCTCGACACCGTCGGCGAAGCTCGGCGCTGGCAGATGCACCAGGTGGTTGCCGCGGGTCCGTCCCGACCAGCGCGAGGCGTCGGTCTTGGACGGCGAGTCGATCAGCAGCTCCTGCACGGTGCCGACCAGCCGCTCGTGGGCTTCCTGCGAGTGCTGGCGGGTCGCGGCTTCCAGCCGCCGGTAGCGCTCGCCCACCACGTGCGGGTCGACGGATCCGTCGGTCATCGCCGCTGCCGGGGTGCCCGGCCGCGGCGAGAACTGGAACGTGAACGCCTGGTCGAACCGGACCTGCTCGACCACCTCGAGGGTCGCCTGGAAGTCCTCGTCGGTCTCGCCGGGGAAGCCGACGATGATGTCGGTGGTCAGCGACGCATCCGGCAGCAACTCGCGGGTGCGCTCGACCAGCGCCAGGAACCGGCGTCGACGGTACGAGCGACGCATCGCCCGGAGGACCCGATCGGAGCCCGACTGCAGCGGCAGGTGCAGGTGCGGCATCACGTTGGGGGTGTCGGCCATCGCCTGCAGGACGTCCTCGGTGAAGTCGCGCGGATGCGGTGAGGTGAACCGGACACGTTCCAGCCCGTCAATCTCCCCCAGCTCCCGGAGCAGCTCCGCGAAACGGCTGGCTCCGGCGAGATCGCGGCCGTACGAGTTGACGTTCTGGCCGAGCAGCGTCACCTCGACGACGTCGTCGGCGACCAACTGCTCGACCTCGTGGACGATCTCGCCGATCCGGCGGGAGCGCTCGGGGCCGCGCAGGCTCGGCACGATGCAGAAGGTGCACGCGTTGTTGCACCCGACCGCGATCGAGACCCAGGCATGGTGGCGGACGTCGCGCTTGGCCGGTAGCGCCGACGGGAAGGTCTCGAGCTGCTCGACCAGTTCGATGACCGGCACCTCGGCGGAGTCGGCCTGTGCGAGCAGCTGCGGCAGATCGACGAGGTTGTGCGTGCCGTAGACCACGTCCACCCACGGGGCCTTGTCCGCGACCGTGGCGCCGTCCTTCTGGGCGAGGCAGCCACCGACGACGATCGTGAGGTCCTCACCGGCGGCTTGCCTGGCGTCCTTGCGTGACTTGAGGTGGCCGAGGGTGCCGTAGAGCTTGTTGTCGGCGTTCTCCCGGACCGCGCAGGTGTTGAGCAGGACCAGGTCGGCGTCGTCCTCCGATGCCGCACGCCGGTAGCCCAGGGACTCCAGCAGGCCGGCGGCACGACCGGAGTCGTGCTCGTTCATCTGGCACCCGAAGGTGCGGATGAAGTAGTTGCGTGGCATGTACGGGGACCTCGACGGTCGGTCGTTGCTGCGATAGGCGAGCGTATCCGGCTACCCCGGCACGACCCGGTGGGCCGGTCCTGAGCTCGGGTGGGCCGATGCGGACGGCGATGGGGTCGATCGCCTCGATCGAGGTGAACCGTGCGCGTCCTCGCCGCGTATGCGTCAATGGAGGGGCCCCGACCGGGGGCACCAGCCTCGAGGTTCCACACGTGAGCCACTCCACCGCCGGCTCGGAGGCGACGCTGGTATCGCACGCCGCCCGCGGCGACGAGGGCGCGGTCCGTGCCCTCTACGACGTGTACGCCGGACCGTTGTACGGCTTCGCCCTGCGCCGGCTCGGCGACCCGATGCTCGCCGAGGAACTGGTGCAACTGGTGATGACGACGCTGTGGCGGCGGGCTGACCGCTACGACCCGGCCCGCGGGTCGGTCCGCACGTGGGTGTTCACCATCGCCCGCAGCGCCGTCATCGACCTCTACCGCTCGCAACCGCATGCGCAGCCGTCGGACGATCTCCCCGAGCAGGCCGAGATCATCGACGAGCTCGCATCGTTGTTGCGGGCCGAAGCGGTCCGAGCGGCGCTGGACCGGCTCAGCAACGAGCACCGCCAGATCCTGGAACTGGCCTACTTCCGCGGCCTGGTGCAGACGGAGGTCGCCGATCGGCTCGGTCTGCCCCTGGGCACCGTGAAGTCCCGGACCTTCTACGCCCTCAAGGCGTTCCGGTTGGCTTGCGAGGAACTGGAGGTGGATGCGTGAGCGGCTGCGAGCGCGACCAGCACCAGTTGGGTGGCTACGTCCTGAACGGGCTCGATCCGGCCGAGACGCGTGAGGTCGAGGCGCATCTCGAACGCTGTCCCGACTGCCGCGAACAGCACGCCGGACTGGCCGGCACGCCAGCGCTGCTGGAGCTGGCCCGAACCGCGCCTGCGCAGGTGCCCGAGCGGGTCCGGGACGCCATCGTCGCCGGCACCGCACGAGCGCAGGTCCGACGCCGTTGGGCACGGATCGCGGTGGCCGCATCCGTCGTCGCCGCGGTGATCGGTGGGCTGGCGGGGTGGCAGCTCACTCCCACCCGGAGCCCAGAGGTCGTCGTCGCCCTCGACGGCGAGGAGCCGTACGACGCCTCGGGGTCCGTCTCGTTCTCGCAGCGGAACGGCTCCGTGCTGGTGCGGTTGGAGCTCGAGGACCTCGAACCGTTGCCGGAACCGGGCACCTACGAGGCGTGGCTGTACACCGGCGACCGCCGCATCATGAGCATCGGCCAGCTCAGCCACGACGCCGAACGCCTCACGGTCGAGCTCACGGCGGACGGCTCCCTGGAGGACTTCCAGACGTTCTGGGTCACCGCCGAACCCGATGCCCGCGATCCCGCGCACGCCGGGGAGACGGTCCTGCGTGCGGACATCCCGACGCTGCGGTGAACCGAACCCACCCCACCGGTCGTATCCGAAGGGCGAGACCGGCACCGACGTGGAAGAGGAGCGCATCATGCGCACGGCGCCATCACGAGCGAACCGACCGACGCCGTCACGCCGTCGCCTGGCTGCCGTTGCGGTGCTGGCGCTGGCCCTCGCGGCGTGCGGCGAGGAGGTGCCCGACATGGCATCCGACGAGGGCGAGGACGCGGACGCGGGCGACGACGTCGTGCAGGTGGACGACGCGACCGTCGCCATCGGGTCGACCGACCTCGGCGAGGTGCTCGTCGACGGCGACGGCATGACCCTCTACCTGTTCGACCCGGACGACCAGGGTGAGAGCACCTGCTACGACGACTGCGCCGCGGCGTGGCCACCGCTGATCGACGAGGACCCGGTCGCTGGTGACGGCGTGGACGCCGCACTGCTCAACACCACCGAACGCGACGACGGCAGCCTGCAGGTCACCTACGACGGCTGGCCGGTCTACCTCTGGGCCAGCGACCAGGAACCGGGCGATGCCACCGGCCAGGGTGTCCAGGACGCCTGGTGGGTCGTCGAAACCGACGGCACACCGGTCCGTGACGCAGGCGACGACGTCGAGGAGAGGGACGACGAGGACGACGGCGCCGGCTACTGACCCGACCGGTGTGGTGCGGATCAACCGCGGTCGGCGGTGGAGCCGATCAACCGCGGTCGGCGGTGGTGAAGCTGCCACGCTCCTCGTGATGCTCGTTGTAGCGCGCATCCAGGTGCGTCCCGCGCCCCGTCGCGACGAACACCACGGCGAGCAGGCCGATCAACGCGGCCGAGAACCCACCGCCCGGGATCAGGGCGAAGGTGACGATCAACGCCAGGAGGACCGCGTACCCGATCCAGGCCCGCAACCGGGACCGGCCCACGAACAACCCGCCCACGATCACCAGGCCGGGGACCCCGACGGTGATCCAGGTCTGCAACACGTCCACGAGCGGCTCCTGCGTCGGCCGACGACAGCGTAGTGGCCGCACCAGGAGGTGGCCCACCGAGCCGGTGATCCCAGCCGTGCAGGCGGCCGATCTGCGCCGCACCTTCCGAGCCCGCGGTCTAACCTCGGCCGAACGGACACCTGGTCACACGTTGGCACCGTGCCGGCATGCGACCCCGATCTCGTGGTTGGCTTCGCACCTCGTCCGGCACGACGCGGCAGGCAGGCCCGTCCTCAGCGGACGGGCGTGATCATGGGACCACGATGGAGCGCAACGCCACCCCACAGGGGGGGCTATCCAAGCACCGCCGAGGCCGTCGGGCTCACTCTGGTTCGCGCTGGTTGGGGGTTGTCACGCTACTGGCCGCCGCGGGCTTCGCCGCCACGTTCGGCACGCAGGCGTCTGCGCAGGACGATCTCTACACCCGCGGTGGCGAGGTGTTCCAGGACAACTGCGCCGCCTGCCACGGCACGCGGGCCGAGGGTGGCACCGGCAGCGGTGACCTGGGTGCACCGGCGATCGACGAGACCGACATCAACTACTGGGACCTGACGGTGCGGACCGGGCGCATGCCGATCGTCGCCCCGGAGGTCGGTATCCGCACCGACGTGCTCGATGAACAGGAGCGCGAGGCGTTGGCCGTCTACGCCGCGGAACGGTTCGACCTGCCCGGTGCGATCCCGACGATCGGCGAGGGCGACGCCTCCCGCGGCCAGGACGCCTACGTCCGCAACTGCGCCGCCTGTCACGGCGCGGCGGCGGACGGTGGGATCTCCGGGGCCGCGACGCAGGTCCCGCCGCTGGTCGGGCTCGACGACGTGGCGATCCACCAGGCGACCCGGATCGGCCCGTTCGAGATGCCCGGGTTCGATCCCGCCGTCCTGGACGACGACGACATCGACGATCTCGTGGCCTACCTCGACCTGGTTGACGACACACCGCGCTCACCTGCCGGGGTGCGTGAGGTGGACCAGGTCTCGAGCGCGCTGTTCGCCGTCGGCCTGGCGCTCTTGGCCGGCGTCGTGGTCCTGGTCGTCGCGCGGGTCCGTCGATGGTCGCCGCACGAACCGGAGGGTGCCCACGCCGACCCGCCGTTCGAGCCAAGGAGGTGACCCAAGTGACCAGCTCACAGACGCGTGAGCCGTCCGGACCGAGCCCGCAGGGCGATCGGCTCCGCCGACCGTGGCTGATCGGCTGGTTGTTGGCCGCCGCCGCCTTCGCCGTGGTGCTGACGATCGCGTGGTTCGGCGGTGCCGGCGTCGAGGTGCTGGGCACCCTGGGGGCGGCGACCGCGCTGGCTGCCAGCGTGGCATTGCACCATCTGGTCGTGACCCAGGATGCAGGCGAACAGCCCGTGCCCCGGGAGGGAACCGACGCAACCGACCCGATCGAGCGGGTCGGCCGACGGCACCTGCTGGCTGGCGGGGCGGTCGCGGTGGTCCTCGGGTTGGCCGCGCTGGTGGGACTGCGACGCACCGCCCCGCCCCCGCCGACCGGCCGCTGGGCTCGCGGCGCCGCGCTGGTCACGATCGGCGGCGACCGCGTCCGGCCCGAGGACGTTCCCCTCGGTGGTGTCGTCACCGTGTGGCCGGAGGGTGCCGCCGGCACGGAACGGTCCGCCGTGATGCTGTTGCGCCTGCGGGACGCCGCCGAAGCGCCGACCCGGCTCGACGGCGTGATCGACGGCACCCTGGTCGCCTACTCCCGCCTGTGCACCCACGCCGGCTGCGCGGTCGCGCTGTACCGCGACGTCGACCAGGCGCTGTTCTGCCCCTGCCACCAGGCCACGTTCGACGCCCGGCGCGGAGCACACCCGACCGCCGGACCGGCGTCCGTACCTCTCCCGCAACTTCCGTTGGCGCTGGCTGACGACGGCACGCTCGTCGCGGCCGACGACCTCACCGCCCGTCCTGGGCCCGTCGGCGGGAGGGCCTGAGCGTGCCGCCGTCTCCGCTCGCCTCGCTCGCCGAAAGCCTGGACCGGCGCATCGGTCGGCGTGCGTCGCCGCCGTCGGTGTGGCCGACCGGGTTCTGGCCCCTGGTCAGCCACGCCGCGGTGGTCGCGTTCCTCGTGCTCACCGTCACCGGCCTGCTCCTGGCCCTGGCCTACCGCCCCTCCACCGCGCCGGTGGTCTACCAGGGCAGCTCGGAACTGTTCGACGGGCGCACGCTGCCAGCGGCGTTCGCCTCGATCGTCACGATCAGCGAGGACATGCCCGGCGGCCTGCTGCTACGCCGGTTGCACGTCGCGGCCTCGCACCTGTTCCTGATCGCGCTGGTCGCGCACCTGCTGCGTACCCTGGCGACCGGCGCGTTCCGCTCGCCGCGGCTGCTGACCCACGCCACCGGCATCGGGCTGCTGCTGGTCGCTCTCGGTTTCGCCTACACCGGCGAACTGCTCCCGTTCGGCCTGGTCGCCGGCTCCAGCCTGCGCATCGCCGAATCGGTCATGTACGCGCTGCCGTTCGCTGGCGAGGAGCTCGGCGCCGTCCTGTTCGCCGGCGAGCTCCCCAGCGACCGGTTCCTGCTGATCGCCTGGGTCGGCCACGTGATCCTGCTTCCGCTGGCCTTCATCGGCCTGCTGGTCGGCCACCTGGTGCTGGTGCACCGCCGCCGCCCGGCTGCGGTCCGCCGCTCGGACGTGGACGTCGAGGTGGTCGCCGTCGGACGTCCGCTGTGGCCCGACGCCGTCACCCGGTTCGCGCTGCTCACCACCGCGCTGACGGCGCTGCTGCTGATCTCTGCCGTGCTCGTGCCGTGGAGTGACGCGGAACTCGAAGGCCCGTTCCTGACCGCGGAGGCCACCAACAGCGTCCATCCGCCGTGGCCGCTGTTCTTCCTGACCGGGGGCTTGCGCATCGTTCCGGCGATCGATCTGATCATCGGCACCGTTCGCATCACCAACGTGCTGATCGCCGGCGTGGTCATCCCGGGACTGCTGGTCGCCGGCGTCGCGCTGTACCCGCTGCTCGAACGGTGGCGCCTGGGCGACCACCGACAGCACCACGCCCTCGACCATCCGCTCGACGTGCCGTTGCGTGCGGGGACGGTCACCGGGGTGACCACGCTGGCCTTGGTGCTGAGCCTGGCCGCCGGCGTCGACGTGCTGTCGTTCTGGCTGGGCGTCGCGGTCGAGCGGGTCGTCGCCACCTTCCAGGTCCTGGCCATCGCCCTGCCCGTGTTGGCCACCGCTGCCGCGGTCGCCGCCGCCCGTCGACGTGCCCGTCGACCGTCGACCACATCCGTCGACACCACCGCCACGGTGCCGACAGCGGCTGACCCGACCGAGGAGGCACCGTGACCCGCCGCCTCGCCCTCCTGTCCGCGCTGCTCGTCCTGACCGGTTGCGGCCTCGAACCGCGCGACCGCATCACCGATCCGGCCAGCCCGCAGGCCAGCGACATCGACGGGCTGTGGACGCTGAGCCTGTGGTTGGGCGTCGCCGTCTGGATCATCGTGATGGGCCTGCTGGCCGTGCCGCTGCTGCGGTCGTGGCGTCAGCGGCGGGACGCGTCCGATCGCGGTCGGCCGGCGTCGTCCGATGACGACCACCTCGATGTCGAGGTGGTGTGCCCCCCGCCGGCCGACGAGGCCCGGACGCGGGCGGACGCGACGGCGCCCGCGGCCGAGCTGGACGAACCGCTCGCCGTCGCGGACCCGCACGAACACGACGATGCCCAGCGGGATGCGCTCGCCCGCAGCCGCCTGCTCTGGCTCGGTGGGATTGTGGTGCCGGCCGCGATCCTCCTGCTGCTGTTGATCGCCTCGGGCCAGGTCGGCTCGTCCACAGCGCACGTGGAGCGCGACGGGGAGCTCGAGATCGACGTGATCGGCCACATGTTCTGGTGGGAGGTCCACTACCCCGAACTGGACATCACCACCGCCAACGAGATCCACGTGCCCGTGGATCGACCGGTCCGGCTGAACCTCACCACCGAGGACGTGATCCACAGCTTCTGGATCCCGCGGGTCCACGGCAAGATCGACATGATCCCCGGCCGGGAGAACCTGCTGACGTTCGAACCGACCGAGACCGGTCGGTTCCGCGGGCAGTGCGCGGAGTACTGCGGCATCGCCCACGCACAGATGGTGGCGTTCCTGGAGGTGCAGGAAGCGGACGAGTTCGACGCCTGGGTCGAGCAGCAGCAGGCCGACGCCGCCGAGCCGCAGACCGACCAGGAGGTCGAAGGCCAGCGGGTGTTCATCGAAGCGGGCTGCGCAGCCTGCCACGCCGTGCAGGGCACGGATGCGGTCGCCGGTGTCGGCCCGGACCTGACGCACCTGGCCTCCCGCGGGTCGCTGGCGGCCGGGATCCGGCCCAACACGCGCGACGACCTCCAGGAGCTGATCGTCGATCCCTGGGGGGTCAAGCCCGGTAATCCGATGCCACCGACCACACTCGAGCCGGACGAACTCGAGGCGCTACTCGACTACCTCGAGGTGCTGGAATGAGCGCGGGAACCGATCGTCCCTCGGACGTCCAGCTCCTCGACCACATCTGGGGGGCGCGGCCGGGCTTCATCGGCTGGCTCGGGCAGTGCAACCACAAGGCGATCGGCCGCCGGCTGGTCTTCACCTCGTTCGTGTTCCTGCTCATCGGTGGAGCGTTGGCGCTGGTCATGCGGACCCAGCTGGCCTTCCCTGACAACGACGTGGTGGGAGCCCAGCAGTTCAACGAGCTGTTCACCATGCACGGGACGATCATGATGTTCCTGTTCGTGGTGCCCATGCTCAAGGGGTTCGTGGTCTACGTCGCGCCGCTGGCGCTCGGTGCCCGCGACATGCCGATGCCCCGGCTCAACGCGCTCGGCTACTGGGTCTACCTGCTCGGCGGGATCTTCCTGCTGTCGAGCTTCGCCGCTGGCGCGGTGCCCGACAGCGGCTGGTTCGCCTACGTCCCGCTGACCGGGCCGGACTACGCCCCGGAGCTCAACCTCGACTTCTGGCTGCTCGGGGTGACGATGCTGGAGGTCTCCGGCATCGTCACCGCGATCGAGATCGTCACCCTGGTCGCCCGCTTCCGCGCGCCGGGCATGTCGATCTTCCGGATGCCGGTGTTCGTCTGGTCCGGGTTCGTCGCATCGGTGATGATCCTCTTCGCGTTCCCGCCGCTGGTCGCCGGCACGGTGCTGCTGGAACTCGACCGCAAGGTTGGCACCGTGTTCTACGACGCCTCCGCCGGCGGGGATCCACTGCTGTGGCAGCACCTGTTCTGGTGGTTCGGACACCCGGAGGTCTACATCCAGCTGATCCCGGCGCTGGGGATGGCCGCCGCGATCGTCACCGCCGCGGCTGGCCGGCGGATGTCGGGGCGGACCGCGGTGATCGCCTCGCTGGTGGCGATCGGGATCCTGTCGTTCGGGCTGTGGGTCCACCACATGTACGCGACCGGCATCCCGCTGCTGGCGACGTCGCTGTTCACGGCAGCGAGCTTCATGATCGCCATCCCCTCCGGGGTGATCGTCATGTCGTTCATCGGCACGTTGTGGTGGGGCCGGATCCGCTGGTCGTCGTCGGTGCTGTACGTGGTCGGGTTCGTGTTCGTGTTCGTCGCCGGTGGCATCACCGGCGTGATGGTCGCCATGGTCCCGTTCGACTGGCAGGTCCACGACACCTACTTCATCGTCGCCCACCTGCACTACGTGCTGGTCGGCGGGTCGCTGTTCCCGATCCTGGGAGCCCTGCACCACTGGATGCCGAAGCTCACGGGCCGGATCATGTCGGAGAAGCTCGGGGGGTGGGCCTTCGCCCTCAACTTCCTCGGGTTCAACCTGGCGTTCTTCCCGCAGCACGCGCTCGGGATGTTCGGCATGCCGCGGCGGGTCTGGACCTACGAGGAAGGGCTCGGCTGGGATGGCCTCAACCTGCTCTCCACGGCAGGCTCCTACGTCATGGGGCTGGGGATGCTGATCTTCACGGTCGCACTGGTCCTGGCGCATCGACCCGGGGCACCGACCGCGCCAGCCGATCCCTGGGGTGGCGACACCCTGGAGTGGGCGACCGGCTCCCCCGCCCCCAACTACAACTTCCGCTCCACGATGCAGGTGTACAGCCCCGAACCGCTGTGGGACGACCGCTCGGTGCTCGGCGACCACGGGCCGGACGGCCCTGATCCTGACCGACCCGACTGGCAACGGCGGTTGGAGCGTCCCGAAACCGGTGTCCGACAGATGGTCGCGACCACCGGGCTGGACGCTGAGCCCGACCACATCGTGACGTTGCCGGGCCACTCGCTGCATCCGCTGTGGGTGTCGATCGCCTTGGCGGTGGCGCTGGTGGGCGTACTGATCGACTCGGTCCCACTCGGGGTGTTCGGGCTGGTCGGCATGATCGCATCGGCTGCGGCGTGGCTCTGGCCGGGGGTCGAGTGATGGCTGTCCAGCATTCACGTACCGCGGAACCGATCGGTGAGCGTGCCCGCACCTCGGCGATGGGCACCTGGGGCCTGTGGCTGACCCTCACGGTGGTCGCGACGTTCGTGGCCGGGCTCGCGGCCGCAGCCCTGTACCTGCACACCGGGCAGGAGGCGTGGCCGCCGCCGTTCATCGAGCCTCCCAGTGGACTGCCAGCGTCGATCGCGGCGGTGCTGTCGGTGCTGGGCGGGCTCGTGGCCACCCGTGCCCGGTCCACGATGGGGGCCGAGCGGCGACGGGGGGCAGCGATCGCCCTGGCGGGTGCCGTCGGGTTGCACACCGCTGCGGTGGTGACCTTGGTCGCCCACCTCTGGCAGCTGCCCTTCCCCCACGACGCGCACGCCTACGCGTCCGTCTACTGGATCCTGACCGGCTTCGCCGCGTGGTTCCTGGGCGTGTCGGTCCTGGTGCTGGTCGGGGTGCTGGTGCAGACGCTGGTCGGCTTCGTCGACCCGGACCGTCACCTGGAGCTGACCCACGCGGCGATCCACGCGTGGTTCGCGGCGGCAGCGGCGCTGGTGCTGCTGGCGCTGGTGCACCTGCTGCCGGCCACGGGAGGTGGTGGATGACCACCACCGAGGTGGATCCGATGCGCATGCGTGGCCCGTTGCGCAGAGCGGACGCGGTGCTCGGCGCGATCGTGTGGTGGGCGGTGCACCTGGGGCTGACCTACTGGCTGATCCCCCGAACCTGCACGTGGGGGACCACCTGGCCGTTGCACGCGCTCACCGTCGTGATGCTCGCCTTGATCGCCCGCGCGGGGTTGTCGGCGGTGCAGTTGCGACGGGCGGCGTTGGCCGACCTGGAGGCGGCAGGTGCGGGCCGGGACCGGTTCCTCGGTTGGACGGGTCTGGCCTTGTCGATCTTCTTCGGCACCGTGACGCTGATCGAGTGGTCGCCGGTCCTGTTCATCGATCCGTGCTGGTGAACGTGATGCGCTGGGATACGGGAGCCGGTGGTCGGGTGGCGATCGCTCCGATGGGATGTTGCCGATGCTGACCGCGGGCTGGTGGACGGCGTGGGTCCTCGACCCGGCGACGATCGCGATCGTCGCCGGGCTGGTCGCGCTGTACCTGCGTGGGGTCCGACGCCGGCAGGAACGCGGTGTCGACCGGCCGCGGCAACGTCGGGCCTTCCTCACGGGGGCCGGGGTGGTGCTGGTGGCACATCTGGGTCCACCGGCCGCGTTCGCCGAGGAACTGTTCTGGCCGCACATGGTCCAGCACCTGCTGCTGCTTCTCGTCGCCGCCCCGCTGCTGGCTGCGGGGGCGCCGACGGTCACGGTCCGAGCTGCGCTGCCGCCGGGCGGCCGCCGGGCGCTGGCCCGGCTGTCGCGTCGCAGCCACCGGCTACGCCGAGCGATCGGGGATCCCCCGCCGCTGGTGCTCGCCACCGCGGCGCACATCGCGGTGGTGTGGGTCTGGCACTTCCCGCCGGCCTACGACGCGGCGGTAGTCTCCCCGGCCCTGCACCTGGTGGAGCATGCGACGTTCCTGGCAGCGGCCGTGTGGTTCTGGGCGGAGGTCTGGGCTACCGCCCGGCGGCACCGTCGCCAGCAGGCGTTGGCCACGCTGTGCCTGGGGGCGATGATCGTCCAGGGTGGGGTGCTGGGGGCGCTGCTGACGTTCGCTGGCCGGTCGTTGTACGAGGTGCACGGCGGTGGCGGTGGGCTCACCGCCCTCGAGGATCAGCAGTTGGCCGGTGCGTTGATGTGGGTGCCACCGGGGTTCGTCTACGCCAGCATCGCCGTCCGGCGCTTCATCGCGTGGATGCACCAGGCGGATGCGGAGCAGCGGACTCGGGAGGCACGAGCGTTGGCTCGTGGCGGGTGAGCCTCGTCCGTGACCGGACGCGGACCGGCCGGTGGTCCGACACCCACCGGTCCGTGACCGGTCGTGGTGGGTCAGTGGCCGGCGGTGCGTTCCTGCTCGCGAGCGGTGAACACCGCCTCACGGGCGACCTTGCGGGCGAGCCCTTCCGGGTAGCCGCGTCGGGCGACGTGGCCGACGACCCGTCGGAACGCGGACTCCGCGCTCAGCCCGGTGCTGCGGTCCGCCTTCTCCTTGGCGACCGCGAAGGCCGCCGCTTCCTGATCCTCGGATTCGGCCGGCGCGAGCGCCTCGTCGAGCAGCGCGTCGGGGAAGCCTCGCTGTTGCAGGTCCCGCCGGATCCGGAACGGCGCGTGGCCTTTCGCCCGGCGCTCGGCCACGAGCGCGACGACCATGGCGGCGTCGTCGACCAGACCCTCACGCCGGGCCTCTTCCATCGCCCGGTCGATGATCGCCCGATCCCAACCGCGGTCCGCGAGCTTCTCTGCGACGCGCGCCTCCGCCTGCGGGGTGTTGGCGGTGGAGCGACGCACGAACGCGAGCGCCTCGGCGACGTCATCGCCGAGGCCGCGAGCGTCCGTGTCCGGCACCGCCGACGCGTCCGCCTGCCGGAGCGCTTGGTCAGCGTCCGATTGGCTCGCGAGCCGCGTCGCTTCGGTCGCGGTGACCTGGTCGGCCCGGGCCGTCGTCGGTGCCGACGGGTCGACCTCGGCCTCGTCCGTTCCCGCGTCCGGTGCCGGCGGCTGTTCCGAAGGGGCCTCCCCGGGCGCCGCGTCCGGTGGCGTGTCCGGGTCGACCCGCAGCGGGACGCGTTCCACGCCCTGTTCGGCGAGCCAGGCTTCCGCGTCGCGGAACGGCACGTCGCGGCTCACGCGTCGGCGTCCGGCTCATCGACGTCGTCGAGTTCCTCCACCGGGTCCGCCGCGGCCGGGTCGATGCCGAGCTTCTCCTTGATCTTCTTCTCGATCTCCGCGGCGAGGTCGAGGTTCTCCTTGAGGAACAGCCGCGCCTTCTCCTTGCCCTGGCCGAGCTG
>SKJX01000216.1 GCA_007121785.1 Nitriliruptoraceae bacterium | reverse complement strand
AGATCCCAGGTCACCTCACGATGGTTGTCGGTCATCGTGGTGGTGAACAGGTCGAAGGAGACCCCCAACCGCTCCCACTGCTCGTGGAACCGGGGGTTGTAGCGCTCGACGATCTCCGTCGGCGTCACCCCCTCCTGGTCCGCCTTGACCGTGATCGGGGTGCCGTGGGCGTCGGTGCCGGAGACCATCAGCACGCGGTTGCCCGCGATGCGGTGGTAGCGGGCGAAGATGTCCGCCGGCAGGTAGCACCCCGCGATGTGCCCGAGGTGTGAGAGCCCGTTGGCGTACGGCCACGCGACGGCGACCAGTACGTGCTTCTGCGTCGAGGTGTCGTGGTTCATACCGGCAGCCTACCGACGGTGCGCACGCGGCCTGCGCGGGCTGCCGGCCGGTTCGGGCGCCTCAGCCACCGACCGCCGTCGAGGCCAGGCGTGAGAACGGCTCGATGGGAAGGTTCCGCACGATCCAGAAGGCGCTGATCGCGACCGCCAACGTGTAGGTCCACGCCGGCGTCAGCGTCGGCCCCCGCTCACGCCATCCGGCCCGCGCCGCCAGCCACATCGACCAGGCGACGGTCAACAGGGGCAGGGTGACCAGGACCGCGAAGGCGTTGTGGTCCAACGCCAGCGGCAGGTCGCCTTGCACCAGAGCGTGGACGGCCCGGGTGCCTCCGCAGCCGGGACAGTCGAGCCCGGTGACGAACCGGAACGGGCATCGCGGGGCGAACTCGGCCCGCTGTTCGGGGTCGATCACCGCCAGAACCCCGAGCGCGACCATCCCGAGCGCCCCGACACCGACCGGCGCGAGCCACGCCGGTCGGCGGATCCGGACCATCACCGCGGACACGTCAGGTCCCGGATCAGAGCCCGGAGAGCGCGCCGCCGACGCCGAGGACGAAGAACAGCACCCACACGAGGATCGCTGCCAGGCCCACCCCGACCGCGATCAGCGTCATGGTCTTGGCCGTCCCCGCCTTGTTCCGCGCTTCCTCGTAGTTGCCGACGTTCATCGCCGACTGCGCCTGCGCGGAGAAGACGATCGCCACGATCCCCAACGGCAGACAGCACAACAGCGTGGCCACGATCGACTGCCACAGCCACGTGTCGATGTTCTCCGCGGGCGCACCCGCGCCACCAGCCCCTGCAGGCCCTGCCGCCGCCTGTCCGGCGACCGCCTGCCCGCTGTCCGCGAGCGGGGCGGTGTGCTCGGTCCACTGCGTCCCGTCCCAGTAGCGCTGCATCCCGGGCTGGTTACTGTCCGGATACCAGCCTGGCGGTGGGTTGCCCCCTGCATCACTCATCGTTCACCCTCCACGGTGGTCGTTTGGGCGGGACCCTAGCCAGCCCAACCGATGCACGGGCCGAACCGAACCCCTATGGCACGGGCGGGGCCCGCAGCGAGCGGGCGGAACCCGCAGCGAGCGGACGGAACCCGCAGCGAGCGGACGGAACCCGCAGCGAGCGGACGGAACCCGCAGCGACCCGGGCGTCTCCCGCCCATCACGTCCACCAGGAGCACACGTGAGCGGCACCCGGCAGGCCACCGGACCACCACGCCCGGATCGGACGACCACACCGCCAGCGACGGCGGCGCCCAACCGGCCGACGCGCCCCGTGACCGCGGTGGCCTACCCGCACAGCCGGTTTGCTCCGGTCGCCGGCGTCGAGGTGCACCACGAGGTCCACGGCCCGATCGACGCCCCGGCGGTCCTGCTCAGCCACCACTTCTACGGCAGCACCCGGACGTGGCGCCACGTCACCGCCGACCTGGCCGACGACCACCGGGCCGTGGCCTTCGACCGCCCCGGGTTCGGGCTGACCGAACGCCCGGCACGTACGGGCCGCCGCACCGCGGAGGTCTCCCCCTACCGGCGGACCACCGCCGCGCGCATCGGCTGGGGACTGCTCGACCACCTCGACGTCGATCGTGCCGTGCTGATCGGCTCGTCCGCCGGCGGCACCAACGTGCTGGAGATGTACCGGCGGCAACCGGACCGTGTCCGCGCGCTCGTCCTGCTCAGCCCCGCGATCACCGGCGACGTGGGACCACCGGGACCGCTGCGCCGGCCCTTGCGTTCCGCCCCGGCGCGGGCGGCTGGCGCCGGGCTGGTCCGCCGGCTCGCCCGCGACGTGGACGTCGAACGCATCAGCCGCTCGTGGTTCGACCCGCAGCGAGCCACCCCTGAGGACGCGGAGCCCTACCAACGGATGCTCCGCGTGGACGGGTGGGACCAGGGTCTGTGGGACGCCATCACGGCCGAGCGGCCACCGGACCTCCGCGACGTCGTCCGGTCGGTCGACGTCCCCACCCTGGTGGTCACCGGCGACCATGACCGTGTCGTCGCACCACACCTGTCCCGGGCGACCGCCGAAGCGATCCCCGACGCCCGTTTCGTCGTGATCGAGGACTGCGGCCACACACCGCAGGAGGAACGGCCGGCCGCCCTGCTCGCGGTCGTCCGCGACTTCCTCGACGAGCTCCCCACCTGACGGGAACGCGTCCGGACGGTCAGGAGGTCCGGGGGTCGGCGTCCGCCGCCTCGCGGACGGCGTCCCGATCCAGCGGGCCGGTGTCGGCGTCCATCTCGAGCAGGTCGTCCTCCACCTCGACGTCGCCTTCGGCGGGGGCGATGCGGCGCTCCTCCGGCAGGACGGTCAGGACCTGGTCGACGTAGCGGAAGACGGCGGTGGGCAGGTCCAGGTCGGCTCCCTCCTCCGCCGACCAGTGGTGCCAGTAGTCGAGCACCTCGTGGAAGACCTCCACGGGATCGCGTCGGCCGCGCAGCTCCTCGGGCACCGCGGCCACGCTGGGATCGAACGACCGCTCCCGCCACCGGTGGGCGATCACCGCCTCCGGCAGGGATCGACCCTCCGTCTGCTGGAGCCACGCCCCGAAGTTGTGCACGTCGTTGAGCAGCCGGCGCGCCTGGTGGTCCTGTGCGTCGAGCCCGGTCAGGTCACGCAGGATGCGGCGGTACCGACCGGGTTCGACCACCGAGGTCTTGAGCTTCATCCGGGTCACCCCCGGTTCGTCCTGCACGAGCTCGAGCTCATCGACGTCGTAGCCGAGGTCGTTGATCCGGCGCAGCCGCTCGTGGATGCGGTAGCGCTCGTCGTCACCGAAGACCTCGTCGGTGGTGAGCTCCGCCCACAGGCTGTGGTAGCGCTCCTGCAGCTCCTTCCCCAGCTCGAACGGGTCCGCGTTCGGTGAGAGGATCCCGGCAGCCTGGAGGTCCAACAGCTCACCGGCGCACTTCTCGATCGCGAGCTCGACGTCCATCTCACGCTGCCCGGTGGACAGCTCGTCGTAGAGCTCCCCCGTCTCGGTGTCGACCAGGTAGGCCGACAGCCGGCCGGCGTCGCGCCGGAACAGCGTGTTGGACAGCGAGCAGTCACCCCAGTAGAAGCCGTTGAGGTGGATGCGCACCAGCAGGTGCACCAACGCATCCAGGATGGGGTCGCGCAGGGTGCGGTGTTCCTGCCGCAGGAACAGCAGCCGGTAGGGCACCGAGAACTCGAGGTGTTCGGTGATCAGCACCGCCTCCAGTGGCCCGTCGTCGGGGGACAGCCGTCGGCTGACGACGCCGACCACGTCCACGACGGGGACCGCTTCGGTCTTGAGGTGGCGCAGGAAGCGCCACTCGCGTTCGGCGTAGCGTCGCGGCAGTTCCTTGAGGTGGTAGAGCCGGTCGTCGTACTGCACCGTGCGGACGATGTGCCGGTGGATCCCCATCGGCATCTCGACCAGCCGCGGGTGGTCCCACTCGGCGAGGGGGACGTCCCACGGCAGATCGAGGAAGTCGGGATGCCCGGTCCGCGCCGTCAGCTGGAACCGCACGGGGAGCCTCCAGGCGCGAGCAGGGATGTGCGCGTCGCGGCCGTACCGGGTGGGCACGACCGCGACGGCGTCTGGGTCATCCCTTGACGGAGCCGGCGGTCAGACCGCGGACGAAGAACCGCTGGAGGCCGAAGAACACGATCAGCGGGACCGCCATGGAGATGAACGCACCTGCGGTCAGCAGGTGCCAGTCCTGTCCTCGGGAGCCGACCAGCTCCGCCAGGGTGATGGTGACGACCTCCTGACCGCTGGTCATGAAGATCAACGCCACCAGGTAGTCGTTCCAGGTCCAGAGGAACTGGAAGATGGCGTAGGCCGCCAGCGCCGGGACCGACAGCGGGATGATCAGCCGCCAGAAGGTCATGAAGTGGCTGGCACCGTCGACCTGTGCGGACTCGATGACCTCACGCGGCAACGACCCGATGTAGTTGCGCAGGATGTAGACGGCCAACGGCATCCCGAAGCCGGTGTGCGCCAGCCACAGCTTCAGGAAGTCGTTGGTGATGCCCACGTTGTTGAAGAACTGCGTCAGCGGCACGAAGGCGACCTGGAGCGGGACGACCAACAGCCCGACGAAGAGCACGAACAGCAGCTCGCGCCCCTTGAAATCCATCCACGCGAACGCGTACGCCGCGAAGGCGGCCGCGAGGATGGGGATCACCGTGGCCGGCACCGCGACGGCGAGCGAGTTGACGAACGACGGGCCCATGCCGACGTCCAACACGGCCTGGTAGTTGTCGAGGCTGAAGTTGCCGCCGGTGACGACCGTCCACCACCCGCTGGTGATGATGTCCTCGCGCGGCCGGAACGACGAGATCAACAGGCCCAGGGTGGGGACGGTGAAGAGGAAGCAGACGATCACCAGGGAGATCCGGGCGAACCAGCTCGCTCCTGGACCGACGTCGGAGCTGGGGGCGGGCCGTGTCGCGCCGACGGCCTCTTGCGAGTCGGGTGCCGAGGTCGTGGCCGTCATCGCTGGGCCTCCTGCTCGCGGAACCGCTTGATGTTGAGGTACATGAACGGCAGCGTCATCACGATCAGCGCGACGACCACGACCGAGGCGCGACCCCGATCACCGAACGTGAACGCCTGGTCGTAGAAGATGTTGGCGATGACGTTGGTGTCGAAGTCCCCACTGGTCATCACCCGTGGCACGTCGAAGATCTTCAGCACCAGGATCAGGATCGTGGTGGTGACCACGACGATCGTGGACTTGATCTGCGGCACCGTCACCCGCCAGAAGATCTGCACCTCCGACGCACCGTCGATGCGGGCCGCTTCGATGGTGTCCTCTGGCACGTTCTTGATCGCGGCCGACAGCAGCACCATGGCGAACCCGGCCTGCATCCAGATCACCACCGCCATCAGCGCGAAGCTGTTGAGGCGGAAGTCGCTCATCTGCAGGATCGGGGTGGCCGGCGGATCACCGATGAGGCCGGCGAGCGCGGCGAGCAAGCCGAACTGCTCGACCTCCGGTGGTCGCCAGGCGTAGATGAACAGCCAGATCGTCGACGCGCCGACGAAGCTGATCGCCATCGGCATGAAGATCAGCGACTTGGCGATCTTCTCCGACGTGGGCTTCAGGCGGTCCGACAGCACGGCCACCAGCAGTCCGATGGCGACCGCCACCGTCGGTACCACGATGATCCACAGCAGGTTGTTGATCAACGCGCTGTGGAGCCGGCTGTCGGTGAACAGGTAGACGTAGTTGTCGAGCGTGAATTCCTGGGCGGGGGTCCCGACCCGCGTCTGGAAGCTGAACCAGATCGTCAGGATGGCGGGGTAGAGCAGGAACAACCCGACGACGGCGATCGCGGGTCCGACGAACACGTACGGCTTGAGCAGCTCCTCCTGGCGCTTCGGGAGGCGCTCGACGACCGCGTTCAGGACCCAGAACAGTGCCACCACTCCACCGACGCCGATGGCGATGGCCACGACAGCTTGCACGGCGTTTCCCACGTGCTCCCTCCCTTTACGCGCCGGTCGGGGCGGGGCCCTCCCACGGGTGGGTGGGACCCGCCCCGACCGTCAACGGGTACTGGCCATCAGTTCGGCCAGGCCTCGTCGATGCCAGCGAGCCTCTCATCGAGGCCCTCACCTTCAGCCTGGATGTACTCGACCATCTCGGTCCAGAAGGAGCCGGCCCCGACCGCGCCCGGCATCATGTCCGAACCATCGAAGCGGGCGAAGTCGGCATCCGTGACGATCTCGCCCTGGGCTTCCAAGGACGGGTCGGCGTACGCCGAGACGTCGAAGTCCGCGAACGGCGACAGCCAGGCGCCTTCCGCAGCCCACGGCTCACCGGACTCCGGTGCGGAGAAGTACTCGAAGAACTCCTGGTTGGAGGGGTTGTCGGTGTAGGCGGCCGCGAGGTCGCCGGCGATCAGCACCGGTTCCCCGACGCCTGCCTCCGCGATCTCCGGCAGGTAGAAGAAGTCGATGTTCTCACCGATCTCCGCGTCCTCGGGCATGAAGCCCTCGATGAAGCTCGCCTGCCGGTGCATCATCGCGTTGCCGTCGAAGACGTCCTGGATCGAGTCACCGAACGCGGTCTGGAGGATGTTGGGGGTGCCGCCGAAGACGTAGTCCTCACCGAAGAAGATCGGGTCGAAGTAGCCCTCGATGGCCTCACGGACCTCGGGGGAGTCGAACGGCACGTCGTTGCTGACCCAGTCGTCGTAGACCTCGCCGCCGTGCAGGCGGAGGATGATGTCCTCGATCCAGTCGGTCGCGACCCAGCCGGTCGCGTCCGCCGACTCGATCCCGATGGCCCAGGGCGTGTTGCCGTCCGCGGCCATCTGGTCGGACAGGTCCATCATCTCTTCCCAGGTCTCCGGGACCTCGTAGCCGTTCTCCTCGAACGCGCCAGGGTCGTACCAGACCAGCGACTTCAGGCTCAGACGCACCATCAGGCCGTAGAACTCGTCGTCCCACTCTCCGAGCTCGACGAGGCCGTCGACCATGTCGCCCTCGAGCTGGTCGAGGTCGACCCAGTCGGTGGCGGGAGTCGCGAGTTCCTGATCGATCATGTCACGCATCAGGCCGGGTTGAGGGTGAAGGACGATGTCGGGCGGGTTGCCGCCCTCGATCCGGCTCCGAGCCAGCTGCTCGAAGTCGCCGGAGCCCTGCTCCTGGACGGTGATGCCGGTCTCCTCGGTGAACGCCGCGAACGCAGCGCGCAGGCCGGCGACGTCGGTCTCACCGGTCAGGGCGTGGAGCACGGAGACCGTGCCTTCCTCGCCGGCTTCGAGCTCCTCGCCTTCCTCGACCGTCTCGAGTTCACCTTCCTCCTCGGCCACCTCGGTGTCCTCATCGGCCTCACCGCAGGCCGCCGCTAACATCGCCAGCGCCGCGAGGGCGGCGACTGGGCGCCACCAACGGGTCTGTGTCCTGTTCATGCTCAACTCCCTCTTGGTCGGGGGATCGGTTCTCATCTCGTTCCGTGAAGCGTGTGGGGCCCTACCCGGGCGTCCTGGTCGCGCGCCGACCGTTGCCGCGGTCGGCGCGCGACCCGTCAGGACTCAGCGCAGGGCCAAGCCATTCTCCGGGTCGAAGAAGTGGATGTGCTCGGTCTTGACGCCGACGTCGATCGCCTGGTCGATCTTCGGCGGTGACGTCGGTTCGAACTTCGAGACGAAGTCCTGGCCACCGGTCGCGGCCTGCCGCTGCAGGTCCTCGAAGGCATCGGCGTCATCGATGGCCGCCTTCATGTCCTCGGACACGATCGGTGGCGAGTCGGTGTGGAAGTGCACGAGCATCTCGGAGCCGAGCATCTCCACGACGCTGACCTTGCGGCCACGCCACACCTGCTCGGTCGAGACGCTGTCCGGTGGGCCGAAGTGCTCGGGACGGATCCCGATCGCGAGCTTGCTGCCATCGCGATCGGCTGCCTTGGGGTAGCGATCCAACGCCGAGTCGGGGACCAACAGCCGTGTCTCACCGCGATCGAGTTCGATGTACACCTTGCCGTCGCCCTTGCGCACGGTGGCTTCGGCGATGTTCATCGACGGCGAGCCGATGAACCCGGCGACGAACAGGTTGTCCGGGCGGTCGTAGAGCTGCTGCGGCGAATCGCACTGCTGCAGCCGTCCCGCCTTGAGCACCGCGACCCGGTCACCCATGGTCATGGCCTCGACCTGGTCGTGGGTGACGTACAACGTGGTGACGCCCAGCCGGTTCTGCAGCGACGCGATCTCCGCGCGCATCTGCACCCGCAGCTTCGCGTCCAGGTTCGACAGGGGCTCGTCCATCAGGAAGGCCTGAGGTGAGCGCACGATCGCGCGGCCCATCGCCACCCGCTGCCGCTGCCCACCGGACAGCGCCTTGGGCTTGCGGTGCAGGTAGTCGTTGAGTCCCAGGATCTCCGACGCCTCGTTGACACGACGTTCGATCTCGCTCTTGTCGACCTTGGCGAGCTTGAGCGCGAACCCCATGTTGTCCGCCACCGACATGTGGGGGTACAGCGCGTACGACTGGAACACCATCGCGATGTCCCGTTCCTTCGGCGAGAGGTCGTTGACGACCTTGTCGCCGATGTACATCTTGCCGCCGGAGATCTCCTCCAGCCCGGCCACCATCCGCAGCGCGGTCGACTTGCCGCACCCAGACGGCCCGACGAGGATCACGAACTCCTTGTCGTCCACCTCCAGGTTCAGGTCGAAGACGGCCTGGGTGCCGTCGGGGTAGACCTTCTGGATGTCTTCGAACACGACGTTGGCCATGGGCTCTCCCTCGGATCACTCCACCCCACTATGGCGGTCGGAGGTCGTTCCTGCAAGCGCTTTCGTAACGTTGGGACGTTCGTCTTGGTCACGCTAGGACGTTCGGCCCCGTCTCGGTCGGTACCCGCTCATCCGCGCTTGCCGGTGTGCGGTGCCGGCGCGCCGGTCGTCCGTCGGACCACCAGGCGGATCGGGTGGATCTCGTGGGTCGGAGCGGGGGCGTCCGGCCCGAGTTGCTCGAGCAGGAGCGTCGCGGCCCGTTCGCCCTGCCCGACGACGTCCTGCCGGATCGTGGTCAGCCCCACGTACTCCGACACGTCGTGGTCATCGATCCCGATGATGGACATCTCCTCAGGGACTCGGACCCCGGCGTCCCGGGCCACCTGCATCGCGCCGATCGCCATCTCGTCGGAGCAGGCGAACACGGCGGTGGGTGGATCGCTGAGGGCGAGGAGGCGGTGCATCGCCTCCGCGCCACCGTCGAGCGAGAAGTTGCCAGGGACCGCCAGTTCGGGGTCGTAGGTGAGCTCGGCCGCCTTGAGCGCCTCCTGGTAGCCACGGAAGCGATCCACGGGCACGGAGAACCGGAACGGATCGTCGTCGACCCCTCCGATCAACGCGATGCGTGTGTGCCCGAGCCCGGTGAGGTGGCCCACGGCCAGCCGGGCCGCCGCGGTGTTGTCGACCGCGAGTCCCGCGACACCGTCGACGAGCACCCCCAACGTGACCGTCGTCACCCCGGCGGCCATCACGACCTCGAACTGCTCGTTGCCCAGCGGGGCGTCCGCGACCACCAGACCGTCGACGCGCTTGCGGAACGGGGGGGAATCGATGAACCGGGCGACACCACCCGGACCCGACATCGTGAACGGCAGGACGTCGTAGCCCGCGGCGCCGACGACCCCCTCGACCCCGGTGAAGATCTGCGAGTGGAACCACTGCCCGAGCATGGGCACGACCAGCCCGACGGTGTGGCTGCGCCCGCCGGCCAGCCGCGATGCGGTCGGATCGATGACGTACTCGAGCGTCGCAGCGGCCTCGACCACGCGCGCACGCGTGGACGGCGCCACGTTCGGCAAACCCCGCAGGGCCCGCGAGACGGTCGCGACCGAGACGTCCGCTCGGCGTGCGACATCGTTGATCGTCGGGCTGTCCTGGCCGCTGCCGGTCGCCATCGAGCCGCCACTTCCTCTCCGTGGTCCGAAGCTAGCCCTGGACGGCCTCGACTGCAAGCGCTTGCATGCCGAGGGTGCGTCGGCGAGCGGCCTCCGCCGATCCGTGATCCGTCTCAGCGACTGGCACCCCAGGCGCGCAGCGACGACCATGTGCCACCACCTCCACGCACCCAGGAGACCGGTCCACGATGGACGCCCACGGCTGGCTCGCCGGCACGGTCGGCTACGAGATCTACGTCCGCTCCTTCGCGGATACCACCGGTGACGGGGTGGGTGACCTCGAGGGCGTCCGGAGACGCCTGCCCTACCTCGCCGATCTGGGGATCGACGTGGTGTGGCTCACGCCGTTCTACCCGTCACCACAGGCCGATCACGGCTACGACGTCGCCGACTACCTCGACGTCGACCCGGTCTACGGCGACCTGGCGGGGTTCGAGCGGTTGCTCGGCGACGCCCACGACCTGGGGCTCAAGGTCCTGATCGACCTGGTCCCCAACCACACGTCCGATCAGCACCCCTGGTTCATCGACGCGCGGTCGTCCCCGGACGCCGAGCACCGCGACTTCTACGTGTGGCAGCCACCCGCCGCCGACGGCGGCCCACCCAACAACTGGGTCAGCCACTTCGGCGGTCCGGCCTGGACCTACGACGACGCGTCCGGCGAGTACTACATGCACCTGTTCCTCCCGGAGCAGCCCGACCTCAACTGGGCCGAGCCGCGGGTGCACGCGGCCTTCGAGCGGATCCTGGCCACCTGGTTCGAGCGCGGCGCCGGCGGCGTGCGCATCGACGTCGCCCACTCGTTGGTCGAGGACGAGCGCTTCCGTGACAACCCCATGCTCGCCGAACCGGTCCCCGACGAGGCGACCCCCGGTGAGATCTTCGACCGGTTCACCCACGTCCACGACCTCGACCAGCCGGGAGTGGTCGACATCTACCGCGACTGGCGGCGGCTGGCCGATCGCGAAGGCGCGGTCCTGCTCGGCGAGGTGTACCTGCTGGACGCGAGCAAGCTCGCCCGCTACCTGGACGACGACGCCCTGCACGCGGCGTTCTGCTTCGAAGCGTTGAAGGTCGAGTGGGATGCGGACGCCATCCGCAAGCGCTTACGGCCGTACGTGGACCTCTCGGGTGACCGGCTGGCGTGGCCGCTGTCCAGCCACGACGACCCACGGGCGGCGACCCGGTTCGGCGGTGGCGAGGCCGGCGCGCGCCGGTCGTTGGCCTACCTGACGCTGCTGTGCGGGCTACCCGGCACCCCGTTCCTCTTCCAGGGCGACGAGCTCGGGTTGGAGGACGGCGAGCTTCCCGACGACGTCGCGGAGGACCCGATCGCGCGGCGCTATCCGGGCACCCACGGCCGCGACCCGCAGCGGACCCCGATGCCGTGGCGGCCCGGCGAGCACCTGGGGTTCACCACCGGACGACCCTGGCTGGCGCTCGGCGCCAACCACACCGCCGAGCACACCGTCGAGGCACAGCTCGGTGACCCCGGCTCCCACCTGGAGCGCACCCGGCGGCTGCTTGCCGTCCGGCGCACGCTGCCGGCGCTCACCGACGGATCGCCGACCGAGTGGGTCGTGGACGAAGGCCCGGTGGTCGTGATCGAACGCGGTGGCGAGGTCCTGGTCGCGCTCCACGTCGGCGACGGGCAGGGGCCGGCCGGGTTGGTCCTGCCCGAGGACAGCCGGCTGGCGTACGCCTCGGACGACTCGGTGACCCTGATCGACGACGAACTCGTCCTGCCCGAGGACACCGCCGCGATCGTCGAGCTCGACGCGGCCGACGGTCCCCCCGATGATGCACCGCTCGACGAGGAGGAGCGCCGGCTGCTGGACGCGGCGCGGGAGGCGGACCGATGATCGTCGTCGCTGGCGAGGCGCTGGTCGACCTCGCACCGCGGGACGGGCTGCTGGCCCCGCTGCCCGGCGGCTCGCCGTACAACGTCGCGGTCGGTCTCGGACGACTGGGCCGCGACACCGCCTACCTGGGCGCACTGTCGACCGACGGGTTCGGCCGGCTGCTGATCGACCAGCTCGAGGACGCCGGCGTCTCGCTCGCGTTCGCCCCCCGCACCGCCCAGCCGACCACCCTGGCGGTGGTCCACCTCGACGACCAGGCGATGGCCACCTACGGCTTCTACCTGGACGGGACCTCGGCCACCCAGCCGGTGCACGACGCCGTCCAGCTCCTCCCCGAGCGAGCGGCGGTCCACGTCTCGTTCGGGGCCGTGACCGCGGCCACCGACCCGGCCGGTCCCGCCCTGGTGGAGCTGCTGGCCACCACCGACGGCTTCACCAGCCTGGACCCCAACGTCCGGCCGACGATGATCGCCGACCGCGCGGCGTACGCGGAGACGGTGGACGCCCTGGTCGCCGAGGTCGATCTGGTCAAGGTCAGCGACGAGGACCTCGGCCTGCTCCACCCGGACGCGGGCGACCCCCTGGTGACCGCCCGTCGCTGGGCCGGATCCGGCCCGGCCCTGGTCGTGGTCACCCGCGGGCCCGACGGCGCGATCGGGCTGCGTGCCGACGGGACGACCGTCGAGGTGGCAGGTGAACCCGTGGCGGTCGCCGACACCGTCGGTGCGGGGGACGCGTTCACCTCCGGGCTCCTCGCCTGGTGCGACCACGCCGGCCTGCTGGATCCGGACGCGCTCACCGCAGCCACGGACGCCGAGCTCATCGAGGCGCTCCAGGCCGCTGCCCACACCGCCGCGGTGACCTGCACCCGCACCGGTGGGGACCCGCCCCGCCGCGAGGAGCTCACCGGGGCGCCCTGGACCTGAACGCCGGGCCGAGCCGCGTCAGGCGTCGCGGATCGCGTCGAGCCGCTGCTCCGTGGGGTCCTCGTCGGCGTAGGACCAGTCGGGCTGCTTGAGGTGGTAGCGGTCCGGGTAGACCACCTCGCCGGTGTCCTCGTCGATCGCGTCCACCAGCGGTGTCGGCAGGTCGGCGGGCGTGGGCTCGCCGGACTCGACGGTCGCGACGAACTCGTCGACGAATGCCTCCACGGTCGAGCCGACCAACAGCTGCGAGCCCACCGGCAGGTAGCAGCGGTTCTGGTCGGTGACCGTGTGCGAGCGCTTCAGCAGCGTCTCCAGGTCGCTGGGTTCGGCCTCCCCGCGCTGGGCCTTGGCCAGGATCGCCGCCATCGCCCCGTTCCCGAGCTTGCAGGCGTTGCACTGCCCACACGACTCGACCGACAGGAAGTTCACCAGGACGTGGAGCACGTCCACGATCGACCGGGAGGTGTCGTAGACGATGAACCCTCCGGAGCCCAGCCCGACCCCGGCCTGCTGCATCGCCTCGAACGACAGCGGCGTGTCGAGTTTGTCCGGGGTGATCACCGCGGTGGAGACACCGCTGTACACCGCCTTGATGTCCTGCGCACCGGCGATGTCCTCCAGGAGGGTCCGCAACGGGGTCCCCAGCGACAACTCGTACACCCCTGGGGTGTCCACATCGCCGACGACGGTGAACACCATCGTGCCCGGGGAGTCCTCCGTGCCGGCCTCACGGAACCAGTCCGCACCGTGCGCCAGGATCCGGCTGACGTGGGACAGCGTCTCCACGTTGTTGACGATCGTCGGGTTCGGGGCGGTCGTGGTGGCGTGGAGCCCGACCTCGTACGGCTTGACGATGCGTGGCATCGGCAGGTTGCCCTCGATCACCTCCAGCATCCCGGTCTCCTCCCCGAACAGGTACGCGTCGGGGCCGGTGACGATCCGGATGCGTTCCGCGCCGGGCCACTCGGCCGCGCGGACCTCCTCCAGCGCGGCGGTCAGGCGCTCCAGCGGCCGGGTGAACTTCTCCTTGATGCCGATGTGGGCGCTCTCGGCACCGGAGGCGTGCAGGGCGATGCACACGCCCTCGAGGAAGGCGTACGGCTGCTGCTCGAGCAGCATGCGGTCCTTGTAGGT
>SKJX01000228.1 GCA_007121785.1 Nitriliruptoraceae bacterium | reverse complement strand
TGCCCATGTCGACCAGGTTGACGAAGAAGTCGTTCGTCAGCTGGCCCGGCCGGTCGGTGAGGATCCCGTCGGTGTTGTCGTCACCGGCGTTGGCGCCGATGGCGCGCATGCCGCCGAGCAGCGCCGTCATCTCCGGCGCCGTCAGGTTCAGCATGAACGCCCGGTCGATCATCAGGTGCTCGGCCTCGACGCCACCACCCTTCTGCAGGTAGTTGCGGAAGGCGTCGTGCTTCGGCTCGAGGTACTGGAACGTGTCGATCTCGGTCATCTCCTGGGTCGCATCGGTGCGGCCTGGAGTGAACGGGACGGTGACGTCGTGGCCGGCGGCCTTCGCGGCCATCTCGACGCCGACGGAACCTCCGAGGACGATCATGTCGGCCAGCGAGATGGTCGCGTCGGAGGCGTCCTTGATCTCCTCGAGCCGGTCGATCACCGTCGACACGCCGGAGCGCACGTTGATGTCCCAGCCGGCCTGCGGCTCGAGCCGGATGCGCGCGCCGTTGGCGCCGCCGCGGTGGTCGGTCTGCCGGTAGGTGCAGGCCGACGCCCAGGCGGTGCCCACCAGCTGCGCCGCGGTCAGCCCCGAGTCGGCGATCTGCTGCTTGAGCGCGGCGATGTCGGACTCGCCGACCAGCGGACCTTCGTGCTCGGGGACCGGGTCCTGCCAGATGAGGACCTCGTCGGGAACCTGGGGGCCGATGTACCGCTCGCGCGGTCCCATGTCGCGGTGCAACAGCTTGTACCAAGCCCGGGCGAACTCGTCGGCCAGTCGGTCGGGGTGCTCGTGGAACTCCTTGGAGATCTCGAGGTAGTCCGGGTCGGTGATCATCGCCATGTCGGCGGTGGTCATCACCGGCGGGTTCAGCTTGCCGTCGACGTGTGCGTCGGGGACCCAGTACCCGTCCTGGACCTCGACCGGCTGCCACTGCTTGGCGCCGGCCGGCGACTCGACGACCTCCCACTGGTGGGCGAAGATCGTGTTGAGGTAGGAGTTGTCCCACGTGGTCGGCGTCGGGGTCCAGGCGCCCTCGAGGCCCGAGGTCATCGTGTACTCACCGAAGCCGGTCTCGTGCTGGTTGGCCCAGCCCAGGCCCATCTCCTGGAGCTTCGCGGCCTCCGGGGCCGGGCCGACCAGGTCCTCCGGGACGGCGCCGTGCATCTTGCCGAAGGTGTGACCGCCCACCGTCAGCGCGACCGTCTCGCGGTCGTTCATCCCCATGCGCGCGAAGGTCTCGCGGACGTCGTGCGCCGACTTCATCGCGTCCGGGATGCCGTTGGGGCCCTCCGGGTTGACGTAGATCAGGCCCATCTGGACCGCGGCGAGCGGGTTGTCCAGCGTGCGGCTGCCGTCCTCGAAGGTGCCGGTGTAGCGCTCGTCGTCGGTTGACAGCCACTCGGTCTCCGGGCCCCAGTAGATGTCGTCCTCGGGCGCCCAGATGTCCGCGCGGCCGAACCCGAACCCGAAGGTCCGGAAGCCCATGGTCTCCAGCGCCCGGTTGCCGGCGAAGACCAGCAGGTCGGCCCACGAGATCCGCTCGCCGTACTTCTCCTTGATCGGCCACAGGAGGCGGCGCGCCTTGTCCAGGTTGCCGTTGTCCGGCCAGCTGTTGAGCGGCGCGAACCGCTGCGCGCCGGTCCCGCCACCACCGCGGCCATCGACCATCCGGTAGGTCCCGGCGGCGTGCCACGACATGCGGATGAAGAACGGTCCGTAGTGGCCCCAGTCGGCCGGCCACCAATCCTGGGAGTCGGTCATCAGGGCGTCGACGTCCGCGGTCAGCTCATCGACGTCGAGCTGCGAGAACGCCTCGCGGTAGTCGAAGCCCTCACCGAGCGGGTTGGAACCCGGGTGGTGCTGATGGAGGATGCTCAGGTTGAGCTGGTCCGGCCACCAGTACTCGTTGCCATGCAGGCTGGGCGTGGTCCGTGCGCCGAGCTCCGGGCGCCTGGTCTGTTCGTCGGACACGGGTGCTCCTCCGAGGGTCGCGGGTGTCGCTTGGTCGTACGGTCGAGCGTGGTCGACGTGGGCGTCGACGTCGAGCGGATCGTCCGCTGCGCCGGTGCGCTCACCAACTTAGAACGATTCGAGGTTCGGAGCAACCGCACGTTCGGACGCGCTCGATGCCTGGTAGGGTTCCGCTCGCAATGACCGGCACCGAGCTGCGAGAGGGCACTGTGGAACCGCTGGTGGTCCGCCTCCGCAACCGCGGATGGCGGCTGACGGCACAGCGCCGTGTCATCGCCGAGGCGATGACGGGGGAGCACACGCATCTGGCGGCGGACGAGGTCTTCGAACGCGCCCGAGCGGCCCTCCCCGAGGTCAGTCGGGCGACCGTCTACAACACCCTCAACCAACTGGTGGAGATGGGTGAGCTCCTCGAGATCAGCCACGCTGACGGCCGCAAGCGCTACGACCCGAACGTGGCGGAGCACCACCACCTGGTGTGCGTGCGGTGTGGCCGGATGCTCGATGTCCAGGCTGACGACCCCCGGCTGCCCGATGACCAGCGTCACGGCTTCGAGGTGCTCGATGTCCAGGTGACGTTCTGGGCCCACTGCCCTGACTGCGTCCGCGCCGGCGCGACCGCGTAGCGGCCGCGCCAGCACGTGGCCCGGCCGCTTAGCCCAGCCAGATCCGGCGGAGCCCACCGACGGCCGCGATGCGGCGCTCGGCGACGCGCGCCGCCGCTTCCTCGGTGGTGACCCGCTCGTCGCGGGCGACCTCCACGATGCGGGTGAGGGTGGCGGGGATCGCCTCCACCCGGGAGCGGGCCCGCTGCGCCGAGTAGCCGAGCGGATGGAGCTCGTCCGCGACGTTGATGACCCCGCCGGCGTTGACTACGTAGTCGGGCGCGTAGAGGATGCCGCGTTCGTCCAGCCGCTGCGCGTCCTCGACCGTGGCGAGCTGGTTGTTCGCGCCGCCACAGACCACCGGTGCCTGGATCGCCTCGATCGTGTCGGCGTCGAGCACCGATCCGAGGGCGTTGGGCGAGACGATGTCGGCGTCGACCTCCAGGACGTCGTCCACCGTGGTGATCTCCACGCCGGGCAGCCCGGAGACCCGGCTGACCGCCTCCTCATCGATGTCCGCAGCGGTGACCTTCGCGCCGTCCTCGACCAGGTGGTCGACCAGCCGCGAGCCGACCTTGCCGAGGCCCTGGACCGCGACGTGGCGACCGGCCAGCGACGGGTCACCGAACGCGGCGGCGGCGACGGCGCGCATGGACAGGTGGACCCCGATCGCGGTCAGCACCCCGGAGTCACCGGAGCCGCCGTCCTCGGGGGACGCACCGGTGGCCCAGCGCGTCTCGTGCTGGATCACCGCCATGTCCTTCGGCGTGGTGCCGACGTCGCAGGCGGTCACGTAGCGCCCGCCGAGGCTCTCGATCATCCGGCCGTACGCGCGCAGCAGCTCCTCGGTGCGTAGCTCGGCCGGGTCCCCGATGATCACGGCCTTGCCGCCACCCAGGTCGAGCCCGGCACAGGCCGACTTGTAGGTCATGGCGCGGGAGAGACGCAGCACGTCGGTCAGCGCGGCGTCCTCGTCGTCGTAGGAGCGGAACCGGGTCCCGCCGAGCGCCGGGCCGAGCCGGGTCGAGTGGATCGCGATGATGCAGCGCAGGCCGGTCTGATCGTCGTTTCCGAAGACCACCTGCTCGTGGCCCTCGAACCGGGCGAAGGGTCCCTCCACCGTGAGCTCCTGTCGTTCGGTCCCGTCCGCTGGATCCCAGCGGCGCAGATGGACGCCCACCGGGTCACGGCGGCCGCGTCGGTGACGAGCCTAATGGGGCCGCCTGGCACGCGGTCGGTGGATCTCACCGTCACAGGGACGTCCCGGCAGGCCGGGTGAAGCCACCAGGTCAGGTGGTCAGGGGCCGCGCCGCTGCGGCGTCGCGTGCCCCGGCCCGCGCCGTCGCATCAGCTACGGTCGGCGCATGCTGGTCCCGCGAGCCCAACTGAAGGTCTTCTCGCCGGTGGAGTCGTTCCCGCCGCGCGAGCGGGAGCGCTGGCGCGCCTACATCGAGCAGGGCCACGGGTTGTCCCGCCGGCAGGTCGCGGAAGCCGAGTCGGGTGCCTCGGTGACCCGGCTGGTGTCGGGTCGCTCGCGGCTGGGGCCGGACGCCGCGCTGGTCCGTCGCGCCGGTCGCCGCTCGCTGATCTGCCCGATCGATCTCGACCTGCGGGCGGCGGTGGCGCTGGAGGACTTCAAGCGCACGATCCCGCCCTCGCTGGTCAGGGCGTTCCTGCCGGATCCGAGCAGCCTCGACCGGTACGCCGCGATGTCCGCCTCCGGCCGCCAGCCGCACGTGCTGGACGAGGCCTGGGCGGTCCCGCTGCCGTGGTTCGTGGCGTTCACCGCCGACGAGCGACGCTTCCGTGACCCCCCGGAGGGGGCGGGCCCACGGGTGGCCTACCTGACGATGGTCGACCAGGCGCTCGAGCGGCTCGACCACGCCATCGACGTGGTCGACGCCACCGTCGACGACGGCGACGACGTGCTGGACGCGCTCAGCCAACTCGCCGGCTGGCTCCAGGGGTTCGACCCCGAGTCGCTGCTCGAACTGGACTACGGCGGCGTGGCACGGACCTTCCCGCGCGACGAGCTGGAGGCCGACCACTCCTGCGAGGAGCTGTGGCGGGCGATCAGCGCGCTCGAAGCCGGGGATCTGCTCGGCGCAGCGGCCGCCTACGGCGTCGCCCGGTCACGCTGGAGCGACCGTCGGGCCAAGCAGCACGCCAGCTGACCGGTGGCCCGTCGCACGCTCAGCCGACCGTCGGCGCGACCACGTCGGCGAACGCTTGCGGGGCGATGTTGCCGCCGGACAGCACGACGCCGACCTGTGCCCCTGCGACGTCGAGGTGGCCGCTGAGGACCGCCGCCAACGCCGACGCCCCCGATGGCTCGACCAGCTGTTTGGTGGTGCTGGCGAGCGTGCGCATCGCGGCGGCCACCTGGTCGTCGGTGACGCCCACCACCTCGTCGACCAGCTGCTGGAACACCGCCAGGGGACGTTCGCCGATCTCGGGGGTCTGCTGTCCGTCCAACCGCGTCCGTGGCACCGGGACCTCCACGACCCGACCGGCGGCCAGGGCGTCCCGGGCAGCGCGACGTTCGGCCGGCTCGACCCCGATGATCGTCAGGTCCGGGGCGATCGCGCGGGCGGCCACGGCGCAGCCTCCGAGCAGCCCGCCACCGCCGACCGGGACCACCAGCACCTCCAGGCCGGGGACGTCCTCGAGCAGCTCGCGGGCGACCGTGCCCTGGCCCGCCATGACGTGTGGATCGTCGTAGGGCGGGATCACGGTCGCGCCGCGTTCCTCGGCCACGGCCCTGCCGATCCGGCGTCGATCCTCGGTGTAGCGGTCGTAGCGGATCACCTCGGCGCCGTAGCCGACCGTTGCCTCCACCTTGACGGCCGGGGCGTCGTGCGGCATGACGATGGTGGCGTCGACCCCCAGGAGCCGGCAGGCCAGCGCCACCGCCTGGGCGTGGTTGCCGGAGGAGAACGCGACCACGCCGCGGGCGCGGATCCGCGGGTCCAGTGAGGCCACCGCGTGGTAGGCGCCGCGGAACTTGAACGCGCCGACGCGTTGCAGGTGCTCGGCTTTGAGGTGGAGGTGTGAGCCGAGCCGGTCGTCCAGCCGACGTGAGGTCAGCACCGGCGTGCGGTGCGCGACGCCGGCGAGCTGGTCGGCCGCTCGCGCGACGTCGTCGGCGTCGAGCGGCAGCGTCGACACCGGCCTCACCCCTCCGACGCGAGCTCGTCGCGGATTTCGTCCGCCAGCTCGCGGGAGGTCAGCGACTGGACCGTGCGCAGGCGGTAGCGGCGCTCACCGTCGTCGCCGTCGGAGACCCAGGCGCGGGCCCGCTCGCGCAGGCGGCGGTCGATCTCCCCCACCAGCGAGGGTTGGTCGATGTAGCGGGCCAGGTCGCGCAGGTCGACGAGCGCGTCGAGCTGGCTCTCCGCGCCCTCCGCCGGGTCGTCGAACGCCTGCAGCAGCTGCTCGGGGGCGGTCGGGTCGTCCTGGAGGCACAGCTCGGCGGTCTGCATCGCCATGTTGAGCTGACGCTCGGTCGTCGCCGCACGGGTGAAGCGGGCGAGTCGTACCGCCCGGTCCTCGCCGGGCTCCTCACGCTCGAACCCCTGGAACTCCTTGCGGAGGTCGCGGGCTCGCTGGTCGGGGGTCACCGGACGGGACCGTGCCTTGGCCATCCCTGCCTCCTTCCGTGACCGGCCGTGCCGGCGCCGCTCGAGGGATCGTCGGTGCCTGGCGGAGGTCGGTGGCCAGACTACCCACGGCTCATCGCCCGGCCGCCGCGCGCCGCACGGCCTGGACGTAGCGGTGGGTGACCAGCCGCTGCCCCAGGGTTGCGGCGGGCCCGAGCGCTCGCGTCACCGCGGTCGCGTGGCGAGAGAACGCCACCAGGTGCAGCCGGACGGTCCCGTCGGGGTCGCGTGACACCTCGAAGCGTTCCTCGCCCGACACCGGGTGGCCGGGAAGCGTGCCGTAGGTGAACCCGCGGCGGTTCCCGGTGTCGACGACGTCGATGACCCGGCAGGGTGCGCTGAGGCCGACCGGCAACCCCCGGACGAACGTCACCACCACCGTCGTGCCGATCTGCGCCGTCGGAGTGGACGCGACGACGTCCAGGCCGGCGAGGTGGTGCATCCGCCACCCCACGATCGCGTCGGCTGCACGGGTGAACACGCGGTCCCCACGGCCGATCGCGACCGTGCGTCGCAGCGGCTGGGCGTCGGGCGGGAGCCAGCCGGCGGTCGCGCCCACCTCGGCGTAGGTCAGTTCCGCGTCCCGGAGCCGGTCGAGCAGGGCGACGCGGCGCGCGCGGGTGGTCAGCAACGGATCCACGGCCGGCTCCGGGCGGTCGACGGCGCGTCCACGCTACCGCGACCGCTCGGGCGGCAGCCTGGCGGAGGGGTTACCGTTCACCGGACCGGTGTCGGTGCGTCGCGCCGACCCGACGGTCGCGGCCGTGACGAACCATGGCTCGTCCGTGACGTTCCACCTCACGTGCGGCGGATCACGCCGGACGTCAGCGCCCGCTCCGCCGAACCACGGTGCAGGAGGCCAACGTGGCTACCAGCCGAGAGCAGCAGTCGTTCGTGGACCAGTCGATCATCACCGACGGGCTCCCGGCGCAGTACCCGGACGTGGATGAGACCGAGACCCGCGAATGGCTGGAGTCGTTCGATGCGGTCGTCGACGAGCACGGGCGGTCACGCGGCCGGTTCCTCCTGCTGAAGGTCCTCGAGCGCGCCCGCCAACGCAACATCGGGATCCCGTCGCTGACGACGACCGACTACATCAACACGATCCCCCCGGACCGTGAGCCGGAGTTCCCCGGCGACCTCGACATCGAACGCCGGATCCGCCACCACATCCGGTGGAACGCTGCGGTGATGGTCCACCGCACCAACGTCGAGCGGGGGACCGGCGGGCACATCGGCACCTACGCCTCCGCCGCGTCCCTCTACGAGGTCGGCTTCAACCACTTCTTCCGCGGCCGGGACCACGACGGTGGCGGCGATCAGGTCTTCTTCCAGGGGCATGCGTCACCGGGCATCTACGCCCGCGCCTACCTCGAAGGGCGCCTCAGCGAGGAGCACCTCGACCAGTTCCGGTCCGAGGTCGAGCCCGGCGGCATCTCCAGCTACCCCCACCCGCGGCTGATGCCGGAGTTCTGGGAGTTCCCCACCGTCTCCATGGGGCTCGGCCCCATCAACGCGATCTACCAGGCACGGTTCAACCGCTACCTGCACAACCGGGGTTTCGCCGACACCTCCGACCAGCACGTGTGGTTCTACGGCGGCGACGGGGAGACCGCCGAGCCGGAGACGATGGGGGCGCTGGCGGTCGCCAGCCGTGAGGGTCTCGACAACCTCACGTTCGTCATCAACTGCAACCTCCAGCAGCTCGACGGACCGGTGCGGGGCAACGGCAAGATCGTCCAGGAGCTCGAGGGCCAGTTCCGCGGGGCCGGTTGGAACGTCATCAAGGTGCTCTGGGGCCGCGAGTGGGACGACCTGCTTGCTCGCGATGTCGACGGTGCCCTGATCGCGCGGATGAACGAGGTGCCCGACGGGGAGCTGCAGACCTACCCCGCCCGCGGCCCCAAGGCCATCCGCGAGGACTTCTTCGGGGCCAACCCCACGTTGGCCAAGCTCGCCGACACCCTCACCGACGAGGACATCGGTCGCCTGCGCCGCGGCGGCCACGACTACCGCAAGGTGTTCGCGGCCTACCAGGCGGCGATGCAGACGACCGGCGCCCCGACGGTGATCCTGGCGCAGACGGTCAAGGGTTGGACGCTCGGGCCCGACTTCGAGGCCCGCAACGCCGTCCACCAGATGAAGAAGCTGTCCTCCGACGCGCTGAAGACCTTCCGCGACCGCCTCGAGCTGGATGTCTCCAACGACGCCCTGGAGGGCGACCTTCCGCCGTACGCCCACCCGGGTGACGGTTCAGAGGAGCTCGAGTACCTGCACGAACGACGGCGGGAGCTCGGCGGCTACGTCCCCGCCCGTCGGGTGTCGTTCACCATGCCGAACCTGCCCGACCACGACGCCTTCGGGAGCCTCAAGGAAGGGTCAGGCAAGCAGGACGTCGCGACCACGATGGCGTTGGTGCGGCTGTTCAAGGACCTGCTGCGCACCAAGGACTTCGGCGACCGCATCGTGCCGATCATCCCCGACGAGGCCCGCACCTTCGGGATGGACTCCTGGTTCCCGTCGGCCAAGATCTACGACCACCTGGGCCAGACCTACGAGCCGGTCGACCAGGAGCTGCTGCTGTCCTACAAGCAGGCGCAGGACGGCCAGATCATCCACGAGGGGATCACTGAGGCCGGGTCGATGGGGACCTTCCACGCGGCTGGATCGAGCTACGCCACGCACGGTGAGCCGATGATCCCGATCTACATCTTCTACTCGATGTTCGGGTTCCAGCGCACCGCTGACCTGATCTGGTCCGCGGCCGACCAACGGGCCCGCGGCTTCCTGATCGGTGCGACCGCCGGAGGGACGACGCTCAACGGCGAAGGTCTCCAGCACCAGGACCGTCACTCGCTGCTGATGGCGCAGTCCAACCCGGCGGTCGAGGCCTACGACCCGTCCTTCGCCTACGAACTGGCGGTCCTCGTCGAGCACGGGCTCAAGCGGATGTACTCCGACGAGGTGGTCGAGGGCGGTGAGGACGTCATGTTCTACCTCACCGTCTACAACGAGCCGGCGCCACAGCCGGCGATGCCCAACCATGTCGATGACCAGCAGGTCATCGACGGGCTGTACCGGTTCGCGGAAGGCCCCGGTGGGGAGCACACCGCCCACGTGCTCGCCTCAGGGACGATCATCAACGAAGCGCTCCGGGCCCAGCAGCTGCTGAAGGACGACTGGGACGTCTCCGCCGACGTCTGGTCGGCCCCGGGTTGGAACCGGCTGCTGCGGGACGGCGTCGCGGTCGAGTCCTGGAACCGGACCAACCCGGAGTCGGAGCCGCGGACCCCGCTGGTGACGCGGATCCTCGAGGGCACGGCGGGGCCCTACGTCGCCGTCAGCGACTGGATGCGGGCGACGCCGTTCCAGATCGCCGACTGGATGCCCGGTCCGTTCGCGGTCCTCGGGACCGACGGGTTCGGCCGCTCCGACACGCGCGAAGCCCTCCGCCGCTACCACCGGATCGATGCCGCCTCGATCGCCTACTGCGTGCTGGCCGAACTGGTCAAACTCGAGCGGCTTGACGCGAGCGTGCTGCCGAAGGCGATGGAGCGTTACGGCCTCGATTTCGAGCGGATCCCGTTCTTCGGCCAGCCGGGCGGGACCGCGGATGTCACCCGGTGATCGGAGAACGGTGAGTGGCGCCGGAGCGGCTCAGGACGCGTCACCACCGTGGCCCTGGGCCGATCCGGGGGTGCTCGGCCAAGCGTTCGTCGACGCGTCTTTGCTCGCGGTCATCGGCGTCGACCTGGCCGGTCGGCTTTGGGTGGTCAACCCGGCGGCTGAGACGCTGCTCGGGGTCCGCAGCCAGGACGTGCTCGGCGAGGGCTTCCGGGTCCTGCTGCCACGGGACTCGGCGGACGAGACCAGCGAGCTGGTGCAGCAGGCGGGGCGAGGTGAGTTCGGCCACCTGGAGCTGAGCCTCCAGGGCTCGGACGGCCCCGTCGAGGTGGGCATCAGCTTCGCGCCGCTGCACGTCGACGGCCAGCTGATCGGCTCCTTCGGGGTCGTTCGCGACATCAGCGTCCGGAAGGGGGTGGAGCACCACCTGCGTGCGTACGCGGAGAGCTTCCGGGCGCTGTCCGCGTCGAGCGAGCTCGGGATGTACCGCTTCGCGTTCGACCCGGACTGGCGGGTCGATCACGTCAACCCGGCGTTCTGCGACATGATCGGGGTCAGCCTGGAGGAGCTCCAGGCCGACCCGAGTCCGCTCAACGATCGGATACCCGTTGAGGCGCGCGAGCGGTTCATCGCCAACCGGTTCGGTCCCGGTGAACCCGACTGGCCACTGGAGTTCGACTACCTCCGTGCCGACGGTCGGACGGTCACGCTGTCGGTTCACGAGGTGGCGATCCGAGAGCGATCCGGTCGCGTGTCCGTCACGCTCGGGATCGGCCGGGATGTCACCGCGCAGCGGCGTCAGGAACAGGCGCTCACCGACGCGCTGGCGCTCGAGCGCGAGGCGGCGGAACAGCTCCGGCGCGTCGATGATCTACGCCGGCTGTTCCTCCAAGCGGTCTCGCACGAGCTGCGGACACCGTTGACGGCGGTGCTCGGGTTCGCCGCCACCCTGCGGGACCGGCGCGACGACCTGGGCGAGGCGACGATCAGCACGCTCACCGACCGGCTGCACGTCCAGGCGTCGCGGCTCGAGCGGCTGCTCGACGACCTCCTCGACATCGAACGGTCCGGGCTGGGGATCGAGCCACTCGGTCGCGAGCCGGTCGATCTCGGTGACCTGATCCGTCAGGTGGTCGAGGAGGTCGGGGACTCGTCGGTCGTGGTCGATGCCGGATCCCTGCTGGCGACCGTCGATCGCAGCAAGGTCGAGCGGATCGTCAGCAACCTGCTGACCAACGCGCGCAAGCACGCGGGCTCGGACGCGGTGGTCCGCGTCGACGTCGCGGCCCGTGCCGGCACGGCGATGCTGACGGTGGACGATGATGGTCCTGGCATCCCCGAGGAGTTCCACGAGCGCGTCTTCGAACCCTTCACGCGCGGACCCGGCGGCGGTGAGGACGCCTCGCCCGGCACCGGCATCGGCCTGGCGCTGGTGGCGAGGTTCGCGCAACTGCACGGCGGTCGGGCCTCCGTCGGCTCGTCACCGCTGGGCGGTGCCCGCTTCCTCGTGGAGCTGCCGTTGATGCCGCCGGACCGCCAGGAGGTCGCGGACGCTGACTGGCCCGGTTGGACGTCGACCTCGGCCGGTGCCCGCCGGCCCTACGCTGGGACCGGCAGCGCCCACACCGGTGGGTACGCCGACCGACCGGGTCGCGAGACCCGACGGTGATCGGTGCGAGAAGTTCACGACGAGAGGTGACGATGTGACGGTGAGGACCTCATCCGCTGAGTGGCGCGGGGACCTGAAGGGCGGGGACGGCGATCTGGCCCTGGGCAGTGGCGCGTTCTCCGGTACGTATACGTTCGCGTCCCGGTTCGAGGACGGCGAGGGGACCAACCCGGAGGAGCTCGCGGGTGCCGCCCACGCGGCGTGCTACTCGCTCGCGCTGTCGAACGCGCTCGCCCAGGACGGCACTCCGGTCGACTCCGTCCGGACGGAGGCCGCCGTCCACCTCGAGCGGGTCGACGGGGCGCCGACGATCACCAAGATCGTGCTGTCGACCGTCGGCAAGGTGCCCGGCGTCGACGCGGCCACCTTCCAGGAGAAGGCCGAACAGGCCAAGACCACCTGCATCATCTCCCGCCTGTTCGCCGGCACGGAGATCGAGCTCGAGGCGACGCTGGAGAGCTGAGCCAGGGGTGGCGCGGCGTGTGGGGCGAGGTGTTCGGTCCACACGCCGCGCTCGGGTAGAACCCGGGGTGGTGATCTCGACGACCCCGGAGGGCTCATGGCGGAGCTGACGTTCTTCTACGGCACCATGAACTGCGGCAAGTCGACGCTGGCGCTGCAGATCCATCACAACGCGGTCGTCGCCGGCAAGACCTGCGAGCTGTTGACCAAGCACGACCGTGGTGGCGGCACGATCAGTTCACGGATCGGGTTGGCCCAGCCGGCCACGGTGGTCGCCGAGGGGCTGGACCTCTTCGCCTACGTGGCCGAACGGATCGCCGATGGCCACACCATCGACGTCCTGATCTGCGACGAGGCTCAGTTCTACACCCCGGAGCACGTCGAGCAGCTGGCGGACGTCGTCGACCAACTCGGAGTCGACGTCCAGGCGTTCGGTCTGCTGACCGACTTCACCACCGGGCTCTTCCCTGGATCGCGGCGCTTCCTGGAGCTCGCCGACCGACGCCAGGAGTTGCAGGTCGAAGCACGCTGCTGGTGCGGGGAGCGCGGGACCCTCAACGCCCGCACCGTCGACGGCCGGATCCAGCGTGAAGGTGAGCAGGTCGTGGTCGGTGACGTCGACGCGGACCTGGTCGCCTACGAGGTGCTCTGCCGCCGCCACCACCGGGCCGGGGTCACCCGAGCGGTCGCCGACCGTCCGCTCGAGGTGGTCGAGCTGAGCGCCTGATCGGCTCCGGTCGACGACACCGTCGGCATCGGCGTGCCTGCTGGCGTGGTCGTCTGCGCACCCTACGCCGGGACGGGCAGACGGGGTTCGGCCAGTGCGGCCAGTTCGGTCGTATGCCAGTTGACCTGTTGGCGCAACCCCGACTCGGGATCGACCACCGGGCGGAAGCCGAAGGCCTCGGTCGCCTTGGAGATGTCGGCGTGTGTCCGTCGCTGGTCGCCGATCCGTGCCGGTTCGTGGCGTACCTGCGGTCGAACCCCCAGCGCGGCTGCGAGCAGTTCGACGGCCTCGAGCAGTTCCATCTCCACGCCGCCGCCGAGGTTGTACACCTCGCCGATGGACCCACCGTCGATGGCGTCGAGGGTGCCTCGGACGCCGTCGTCGATGTAGGTGTTGGAGCGGGACTGTCGGCCATCGCCGAAGACGTGCAACGGCAGATCGTGGCGCAGCTGTTCGATCATGGTGTGGTAGGCCATGTCGGGCCGCTGGCGGGGTCCGTAGATCGAGAAGTAGCGCAGGATCACCGCCGGGAACCCGTGGACGTGGACGTGGGCCAGCAGCAGGTTCTCCGCCGCGAGCTCAGTGACGCCGTAGGGCGAGATCGGACGGGTCGGTGCCTGCTCATCGCCGCAGGCGGTGGCGCCGTAGACCGCCGAGCTCGAGGCTTGCACGAACCGCCGGACGCCAGCGGCTCGGCTCGCGTCGACCAGGCGGGAGAGGCCGGTGAGGTTGCAGTCGACGTAGCTCGGCACGTCCGACCAGCTCCGCGGCAGCCCCGGGAAGGCGGCTTCGTTGATGACCACGTCCACGCCGTCGAGGTGCGGAGCGAGGTCGTCGGTCCGCAGGTCAGCCTGCACGAGCGTGAACCGTCGGTCGGCGAGGAGCCGCTCGAGGTTGTGTTCCTTGTACCGCCGGGGGTACGAAGGAACGAACCCTTCGAGGCCGATCACCTCCACCCCGAGACCGGTGAGGGCTTCGCACAGGTGTGAGCCGACGAACCCACCGGCACCGGTCACCAGGACACGTTGCCACGGGGGCGGGACGATCGATATACGCACGCCGCTCCTGGATGCCTCCATCCGCTCGCTCCTTCGCTCCGCTGCCGGGATCGCGGCCCGTTGCGGTGCTGGAGCGAGCGAACGGCATCGAGCGTCGCTGTCGTAGGGACAGCTGTCCCGCATGGTGGACGGCGACTGGTGTGAGGCGCCACCTCCACGGCGGCCACCGCAAACTCGAAATCGCCACCGCTGCTTGACACAGGGCTACTCAGGGGGGTCGGTGGCGCTCCGTGGGTCCGGCAGATGCGGCGGTACCCCACCGTCGGGGCGTCAAGGCCCGTGGTGGGGCGCGATGACCGCTTCGAGGTAGGTGGTGAGGGGTTCGAAGCCCATCCGCCGGTACATCGGGGCGCCCGACGGCGAAGGTTCGAGGACGGCGGTGTCGTAGCCCTGCTCGCCCGCCGCTCTGAGAGCTGCGGCCGTGAGGGCGGTACCGAAGCCCCGACCGCGGTGGGTGGGGCGGGTAGCGACGCTGTAGATGCCCGCCAGGTCGACGCTGCGCGTGCTAGCCAGCATGGAGCTGGCGACCGGTTCTCCCGCCAGGTACCCGACGAAGACGGTGAACGACGGGACGGTCAGCAGGTTGGGTCCGAGTTCGCGGCTGACCGCGGCCGGGTCGGCGTCGAACGCCTCTGCGAAGCAGCGGACGGCGTCATCGATGGTGTCCTGTCCGGCCACGCTGACCGACAGCGGGGCAGCGGACGGGAGCACTGCCGTCGCGGCCCAGGATCCGATGGGCATCCCGTAGACCGGCTCGGCGTCGAGTTCGAGCCCGCGGTGTTGCGCGTGCACGACCATCTCGCGGTCGAGTTCCGGATGCAGCTTCAACAGCCAGCGCAGCCCGACCCCACCGAAACGGTCGTGGGCCGCATCCAACGCGACCCGAGGATCGCGCAGGGTTTCCCCCGAGAGCGCCAGGTTGAACGATGGGCTGCTCGACCCCGTTGCGATGCACCTCAGGCCGCTCGCCTCCTCGACCCACCCTCCCGGGACCGACAGGGCGAGCCGACACCACACGTCGTGGAGGTGCCCATGGAACCGCTGCAGCAACTCGCCTCGGTCACCGCCCATCGCTCGTCCCCTGGTTCCCGCCCGCCGCGACCGGCGGCGGGTTCCATGCTGATGGGCATGACCTGCGAGAGGCGCTCATGTGTCGCGTGACCATCGCGAGGTCCACGTCGCCTCCGAGGCGGCCGTGAGATCCAGTGTCGCTTCCCAGCGGTAGGTCGTCGGCCAGCGGCGGAAGACCGGCAGGCGGAACAGGACCGCGAGCAGCGGCCGGCGTTGCCGGGTCCGCCACGGGCCGATCCGGTCGATGATCAGCGTCACCCGCTCACCCGTGTGCTCGAGCTCGTAGCGTCCATGCAGTTCGGTGGCCCCGTCCGCCTGCAGCTGCACGGATCCCTGGAGGTGTGCTGGTGGGGCCACACGCAGGGGGTCGAGCAGCGGCGGATCCAGCCGCACGGCGCAGCTGTGGGCCCCACGACGGACCCGCAGGCCGGCCAGGGCGGGCTGTCCATCCACGTCGACGAGGTCCCGCTGGGCTTGGTGCGACGCTCCGGTCGCACCGGCCGGCGTCTGCGACGGGTCGGTCGCCCAGCTGGGGTTGAGCTGGCACACCATGGCGTCGAGGTCATACCTGGCCATGAAGCAGCGATGCCCCCCGATGGGCAGCGGCAACCGGCTGATGGCACGGGGCTGTCCGTCGACCCGCAGGGTCACCTCGGTCCGGCGTACCGGCACGAAGGACAACGTCGGCAGCCACAGGAACGGGAAGAACGCCGGCGCGTTGAACGACCCTCCGACCGGCGCGAGCATCGGGAAGTGGTCCCGGCGACCCTTGAGGTGCTCGTGGATGCGAAGCTCGAACCGACGTCCGTTGGGTGCCGAGATGCCGATGTCGAGCTTCAGACCGTCGTCGGTGATCTCGAAACGCCCCGGCTCGAACGCGGTGCGTTGGATGCCGGCCAGGCCCTGCTCGAGGCCGTCGTAGCCCGATCCATCGACCGGCACGTGCTCGTCGGCATACAGCTCGACCTGACCGTCATGGCGCCAGGCGAGCAGGGTCAGCCCGACCCCCTCGGCGCCGTCGATCAGCTGCGGCTCCAACGTCCGATAGGTCGGGTCGTCGGCCAGGTCGATGAGCAGCAAACCGCGCAGCGTCGACAGCTCAAACGCGACAGGGCTCGTGGCGGTGACCGAGTCGGCCATGGCAACCTCCGTTTCAAGCCCGCGTGGCCCAGACGCCGCAGCGTTCGAACCCTGAGCGCGCGACCGCGCCCGTCGGCTCCCAGCATCCGCCGTGTCACAGGCCCGCCGCAGGGTCCAAGGACCCGAGAGCGCGCCGCACCCTGCTCAGCGGATCCAGGAGGGCTTCGGTAGCGGTGCTTCCGCAGGAGCACCGGCGCGACGTCCTGTCCAGAGAAGTCGCAACCCCGGTTGCGCAGGAGCACCGACCCACCTCGCTTCGCTCCTGGCCCCTACCTCCTGGCTGGCAGCGGCGTCAGGCCCAGGTCCATCCGACCGTCCGCTACGGACGAGCGAAGGGCTCCTCCGGCCAGGACCGTCGACCCTGTCTGCCGCCCTCCAGCAGTCGGACGATGACGTACGCGTGAGCCACGCCGTCGCACGGTGTTCGGGCGGTGCCGCGGCCTGACACCAACACGTCCATCCTGAGGCAGAGGAACCGTGATGCGGATCCCGGACGTCCGCGGCACTATCGCTGCGGCACCGATCTCGACGGCGTTGGTCGTCGTCAACGTCCTGGCCTTCATCGCGATCAACCTCGATGCCCGGCTCTTCGACGTTGTCTCGCTGCCCCCGAGCTGGGAGGGTGTCGCGGCGCAGCCCTGGACGCTGCTCACGGTGTTCTTCTCGACTCAGGTGCTCGTCCACATCGCGGGGACCGTCCTGATGATCGTGCTGTTCGGTCCGCGCATCGAGCGCTGGGCCAGCTCAGCCCACCTGCTGGGTGTCTACCTGCTGGCTGGACTCGCCGGCTCGCTCGCGCTGGTCGCGACCGCCGAAGCAACCGGGTTCGATGCACGATCCCTCGGTCCTTCGGCGGCGTTCCTGGGCCTGGTGGGCGCGGTGGCGGCCCTACCCCGTCGCGCATGGTGGGACAAGCTGCCCCTCGACAAGGTCGTGATCGTGCTGCTGGTGGCCCAGCTCGCCCCGGTCATCGGCATCGGCGACTGGGTCAGCAGCACCGCCCACGCCGCAGGTCTCGCGGTCGGTGTCGGGTACGGGTACCTGCTTCGCTCCCGAACCGCCGCCGACCTCCCGGATGTACCGACCTCGAGCCCCTGACGGTCGCCCATCCGTCCGCAGAGGTGTGTGCCGCTCCGGCCGGTCAGAACCAGTGTCGGTAGCCGGCCGGCGAGCGGTGCAGCACGACGACGACGGGGGCGCTCTGCAGCACGGCGAGCAACAGGGCGAGCCATGGCGCCCAGAAGGAAACGGCAACCCCGATGACCGGGTGGCCGCGCCAAGCGAGAAGGCGGCGATGGTGCGTCGGTAGACGGGGGTTGGCAGCGGCTCGGTCCAGGGGCCAGGCGCTGGAACAGCTTGCGGTGCGCGTACCACTGGCTGGCCACGAGCGCGAACGCCAGCGCGTAGGCGCCGATCTGCGGCAGGTCCGCGAGCAAGGCAGCGGCCAGTTCGGGGGCGGGCACATCGGGGACATCGACCGTCAGCACCAGCAAGGTCATGGCGATGGCGAACACCGCGTCGCTGAGGTTCACCAACCGCGTGAACTCCTGGGAGTCGCGGCCATGCCGCTGGTCGGAAGCGGATGAGGATGGGGCATCCGGGACGGTCATGCGGCCTGCTCCTGGCTCGCAGGCTCGCGCCGCATCACCCACAGACCCGGAAGCCAGGCAGCGTCCTCGAGGTGGGTGACGATCTCGAACCCGAAGCGTTCGTAGATCGGCGGGTTTGCCGGGTCGGTGGTCTCCAGCCATGCCGGTGTGCCGTCCTCGTCGCACCGCTGGAGTTGCCGATCCAGCAGGCTGCGGGCCAGCCCGCGCCCGCGGAACTCCGGGGAGGTGGCGAGGAAGGCGAGGTGCCAGCTGGGACCGGCCGACGCTCGGGCAACGGCCCGATGGCGGGCGAGGACCAGCGGGAGAGCCGCTCGGGAGTGGCGCAGCAGCACCGACGCCTTGTGTGGGACGGGGCGAAGCAGGCTCGGGACGGCGGACAGCGATCGAACGACGGCCTGGCTGAGACCAGACAGTGACCCGGCGCCCCGCCCGGGGGGATGCCAGACCGCGACCCCACCGACGGCGTCATCCACCAGGGCGACGTGGACGGTGCCCAGGGGCATCGTCCGACCCAGTTCCAAACGGGACCCGACCCGCAGCATCGTGGCCCTGCTCTCCGCGTCAGGGAGCAGCGCGACGTTTCCCGGCTCCTCGGCGAACCCGCGCGCGAGCACGTCGACCGCAGAATCAAGGTGCTCGGCCGTGAGGACGCGGACCTCGACCGCGGTGGTCGAGCGTGGCGCGGAGCTCCGTGCCGGAGCCTTCGTCGGGGTCATGCTGGAGCTCCTCTCGAACGGTCCGCGCCGGTCGTCACGCACGTCAGCGAAGATGGGCAGGACCGGGCTCAGCAGCGCAGGTCCCGCCGCCAGGACCTGCGCGTCACGGCCGTTCATCCGGTGCGAGGTCCCTGGAGATGTCGTCCACCCACCCGTGGATCGCATCCCAGTCACGGAAGTCTCCCTGCGGAGCGCGGAGCGCGACGACGATCGCCTTGTCACCGAAGCCGAGAAGCGAGCGATCGAGCCGTCCCGCGAAGAGCCGGTGATCGCGCGCGGCGATCTCCGATGTGGCACCGTGCTTCGACGCGGCGGTGACCAGGACCCGCATCATGACTCCTGTCTCGGCATGGGTCTGTCCCGGTGGACGCGACCCCGAGGTCGCGGCCGGGCAGCTCGTGGCGGTTCAGCCGTCGCCGACCAGGTCACGGCGGCCAGCCGCCTCGTGTCGCCCATGCCGCTTCACACCATCGACGTTCGGCGGTCGTTCGGGGAGGGGCCATGGGCCCATCCCCGACGAGCAACAGGTCCATGCCGGTTCTGAGTGTTCGTCGCACCGGCCTCGATCGTCGGACCGTTCGCCCTCGACGCTGCACGATCCGCGACGCCCATCACCCGCGCACTCGAGCGGCCGGCATGGCACCAGCAGGGGTGTGAACCTGCGGATCGAGACGCAGACGCGCTACGGGTGAGGTCCAGCGGGCCCGCGACCCTGCTCCCGGCGCCCGCGGGGAAGGACCGCCCTCGGGGAGACCGCCTCACCATCGGCGCTCGACACTTGGAGCCGTGGGATATCTCGGGGCGGCGTGCGACGATCGGGCTCCAGATTGCCACGGCCGAGAGGTGCGGAACGACGTCACGAGTTGCGTCGATGCCTCGATCGTGGTCGGCACGTCGCAGATGCGGCCCGGGTCGTCGGCTGTGGAGGGTGGCGGCTACTCGCGGGTGGGTCGCGGTCGGCGCCGTAGCCGACCGCCATCCCGGGGGCACCAGTCCGCGACGCCCCGAGGGATGAGGTCTGGACCCGTCGCGTCAGGTGATGTCGATGGTGCGCCGTTCGCTCTGTTCGGCCTTGGGCAGGCGGACGCTGAGGACGCCTTGCTCGAGGGATGCTTGGATGCCCTCGCGGTCCACCTCGGCGGGCAGCAGCACCTCGTGATGGAGGTGCCCTGAGGTGCGCGTGGAGGCGCGCATGGTGCCCTCACGCCGCTCCTCGCTGCGTTCGGCGTGGACCAGCAGTCGCCGGCCGTCGAGTTCGATCTGGATCTCCTCCTGATCGAAGCCTGGTACCTCGACGTTGACGACGAACTCGTCGTCGCGTTCCTCGAGGTCGGCCAGGGCCGGAGCCCAGTCGCCGACCTCGGTCGAGCCGAAGGGCTCGAACACGAGGTTGCGGAGCCGGTCGAGTTCGTCGAGGAGATCCGCGGCGCTGGAGCGGGCTGGCGTGGAAGTTCGCCGTGGGACGAGCCGGTTCATGTGGGTGCCTTCCCTGGCAGTTCGGGTCAGGTTCGAACGTTCACCGCTGCTGCGGTCTGGCAGCCGGGTGCCTTCGGATCGTCGTAGGGCCCAGCTGCCGTGCACATCACGAACGTTGCACCCATGACCATGCCCCCATCGCGACGTCGAACCAGGGCCGATGGTCCCCGCTCAGGCCACCGGTCGGGTCAGCTCCGCCCCGGGGTGGCCAGCGGGAGGTCGTGGCTGGCTGTGCCGTGGGAGACCGGACGCTGGTAGAGCCGTTCGCCATCGGCGAGGTGGTGAGGGTCGTCGCGTTGGCGACGGCGAGCATCGCCGTCTGGTGCCACAGGTAGATCGTCATGAGCCGGCGGCCCGGCCTCCGTTGCGCTCGACCACACGAGCGACCGTGGAAGTCGGCCGATCGAGCGGTCGTGCGATGTCCGCCAAACGGCGTTCTGTAGCCAAACCCAGCGAGATCTCCTCACGTTCGTCGGTCGTCAACCGTGCTCCGGGCACCCGCCCCACCTCCGACTCGAGAACCACACTCTGGCCGTTCAGCGAGCCGTGGCGTTGCAACGACTACCTGAGCGCGGGCCCGTGAGCTCAAGGGGTCGAAACCCGTTCATGCACGCACTCATCTTGCCCTCTCGCTGGGTGTCGCCTCACCACTGGAGGGTTGCTCGCTGCCGTTCGCGCCACGGACCGGTCCCTCGGTGGCGCAGGGCTAGAGATACTTCCGGGCGCGGCCCATGAGGTGCAGGGTCCGACTGCGGGTTGGCTCGTCCACGTACTCGACCTCCGCGACGAGGTCGGCGGCGTGGCGGAGCTCCTTCACCGGCTCGGTCCCGTTGCTGGCGGCGATCCCGAGCACGACTGCGACCAGATCGTCGATGGCGTCGTCGGTGGCCCGATCCATCGCGGTCGCTCGTGCGATCGCGAAGCCGGCGAGCCAGCGCGCATCCGGGCCGGTCCGACCGGACGTCTCGCCGTTGGGTTCGTGTCGCGGGGTGGTCGCAGGTCGGTCGCGACCGTCGACCCCGTCACACCCGGACCGGTCCATCGTCACCCTGTCGCGGGTCGGTGTCACCGCCCCGGCGGGGGATGCCCCGATCCGAGCGCGGTCGTGGTCGCATCCTGCGGCGTGGGCGTGTATCGGCGACAGGTGCAGACGTCCCATCAGCGGTTGTGCGTTGCTGGATGGCCGTTCGACCGGAACGTGCGCTGGCGAGGGCCTGGCTTGCGCGGTTGGTCGGGGAGGCGCAACGTCTCCGACGTGCGACCACGACGGTGGGGACTGTCCGTACCAGCACATCCATCGCGGGCCGGCAACCGGGATCACGAGCTCACGGCGTGAGCGACGTCCGGCGAAGCGGGAGGGTGTGGATGGGGACGGAACCGGTCACGATGTTGCTCGTCGACCACCATCGGGTGATCCGCGAGGGGGTCCAGGTGATGGTCGGCAGCGAGTTCGCGGTCGTCGCTGCGGTCGCGTCGGCGGTCGAGGCGGTCGAGGCGGCGCAGCGGTGCCGGCCGCAGGTGGCGTTGATCGGCCTCGACCTGCCCGACGGTGGGGGCATCGAACTGATCCGCGTCCTCCACCGCCAGCACCCGACCCTGCGGATCGTCGCGCTCAGCCCGATCGCTGACGATCGGACCTTCTTCGAGGCCGTGGTCTCCGGCGCGGTCGGCTACCTCGTCGAGGACATCGAGGCGGATGCGTTGGTCGACGCGCTACGCCGGGTCGCGGGTGGAGCGTCGCTCATCAGCCCCCAGGTGATCGACGATCTGCGTGCACGCCGTCGGCAGCTTCCGGTGGACAGCGAACTGATCCGGTCCCTGACGGGACAGGAGCGACGCATCCTTGCGATGGTCGTCGACGGCGCGACCAACAGCGAGATCGCCGCCTGGCTCGGCCTCGCCGAGAAGACCGTGCGCAACTACATGTCGAACATCCTGGCGAAGGCGGGTGCTCGCAACCGCACCGAACTGACCGCCAACGTCGTCCGGGCGTCGGTGGTGGCGGCCCCGGGTGCCGCCGAGCGGCCGTCGCGCCACCTCGACGGGAACGCGCGGGACCGCGGCGGATCGACGCCGTTGTGGACCATCGACCTCGCCGCCTCGGAGCGGGCCCACCAGCCGGGATCTCAACCACCCCCGGCCCGTCGCAAGGCCGTGTTCTAGGCTCGTCCGGCCGGGGCGGGGTCCCGGTTCACCCAGGGGCGGATCGAGGTGGCGGCCCGTGCACATCGTCTACGTCGATGAGTCCGGGGATACGGGCCCTCGGCCTCGCGGAGCGTCGCCGATCTACGCACTCGGATCGATCGCGGTGCCAGGGGCCCGGTGGAACGCGGTCCTCGATGAGTTCGTCGCGTTCCGCCGCCATCTCGAGGTCCGGTTCGGTGTCCCGATGCGCACGGAGATCAAGGCGGCGTGGCTGCTGCACGGCAGCGGTGAGCTGCGGTCGCTGAGCCTCAGTCCGGGAACACGGCGGGCGATCTACGAACTGCACCTGAAGTTGCTCGCCTGGACCGGTCTGGGAGCGTTCGCGGTCGTGCTCCACAAGCCCGCGGACCGGTATCCGCAGGTCGATCCGAGCCAACTGGCGTGGATGACGTTGTTCCAGCGGTTGGAGGCCTTCGCCGCTCGTCGCGAGGGACCGTTGTCGGTGGTCCACGAGGAAGGTGATAACGCGAGGATCCGCAAGCATGCTCGGCAGCGCACCCGGTACGGGCTCTCCGGAGGCGTCTACGGGGGACACTCGCACCCCGAGGACGCGAGGATCATCGAGGATCCCCACCCGAAGCGCTCCGGTGAGTCGTACTTCGTCCAGTTCGCCGACCTGGTCGCCTACGCGTCGGCCGCTGCGGTGCGGCCGCCGGACGGGTCAGCCAACAAGGTCGTCGATGAGCGGACGTACGCGCTGCTCGGTGACGCCCGCCTCGTGGAGGTGACCGGGCTTCGTCCGCGGCATGCGGAGCGGTCGATCGTCCTGCGCGATGACCTCTAGCCTCGGTCCTCGAAGGGTGCGGTTTCCCCCCGGCGCGTCGCCGGGGGGTGGGGGAGACCGGCCCCACGCGCTGGCGTGGTTCAGCCTCCAGACGCAACCGTAGGTGGCCGTCCAACCACCATCAAGCACGTTGCGGTCAGGTGACCGACGCCGCGTAGATGCTGTCGATCGTGCGGTCGAGGACGGCGTCGAACTCCTCGTCGCTCTGGTCGGCGGCGAGTTCGGCGATCAGCGCCCGGGAGAAGCTCGCGCTCAGGCCCGGGTTGCGGCTGAGCCGTTCGTTGGCCTCCTCGCGGGAGTAGCCCCCGGACAGCGCGACCACCCGCAGCACCTTCGGGTGATCGATCAGCGGCGAGTAGAAACCGTCCACGGTCGGGATCGACAGCTTGAGCATCACCTGCTGACCGTCGGGGACCTCATCGAGGTGACGGGAGATGCCCTCGCGGAGTCGTTCCTCCGACCGCTCCTTGTCCGGAGCGTGGATGTCGACCTCCGGTTCGAGGATCGGGACGAGGCCGGTGGCGAGGATCTGGTGGCCGAGCTCGAACTGCTGGGCGACGATCCGGTCGATGCCGCCGGCGTCGGCCTCCTTGATGACCGAACGCATCTTCGTGCCGAAGACGTCGTGAGCCTTGGCTCGTTCGAGCAGCTCGTCCAGGCCGGGGATCGGTTTCATCAACTGGACCCCGTCGACGGGGTCCTCGAGCCCCTTGTCGACCTTGAGGAAGGGCACGACCTGCTTGACGTCCCACAGGTACCGCGCGCTCGGCTGGCCCTCGATCTGGCGGTCCATGGTGCCTTCGAACAGGATGGCGCCGATGATCCGCTCACCGGTGAAGGAGGGGCTGGTGATGATCCGGGTCCGCATCTGGTGGACCAGGTCGAACATCTGCTCGTCGGTCTCGTAGGCCGATTCGGGCACGCCGTACTGCGCGAGCGCCTTGGGCGTGCTGCCCCCGCTCTGGTCGAGCGCGGCGATGAACCCGCGGCCGAAGGCGATCTTGTCGTACATCCCGGTGGGCATGGGTGGTCCTGTTGGTCGTCGCTCGAAGCTGGAAGACGCCCCGGACACTACGGGCGGTCGTGCGCGTCCTCAACGGCCAGAGGTCCCTGGCGCGCGGTCCGTCGGTTCGTGCGGTCCTCCTCGCGCGCCCGTCGGCGGCGGCGCACCGCGCGGGGAGGGTGGGATGGTTCCTGGGTTCACTTCCCACCCGGAGGCGGAGGCGGGGACGGGGGCGGAGGCGGTGTCCTCGATGCGGGTCGACTCGCCCAGCGAGCGAGATCGAGAAGCAGGGCTGCCAGCGCCTGGTTCACCGCTCGGCCCGGGACGAGCCCGACACTCCGCTGGTTCACACGGAAGGACCGTCGCTTGAGTTCGACCGTCCGGATCTCCCCAAGCGGAACATCCCACGTCTCACCGACGTCGTGGGCGTACAGCGTCGTCGGCGTCAGGATGAGGCCAGCTTTGCCACTACCGCGGACCGTGCTGTCGGCCTGGAGCACGACCTCTTCCTTGGCGACACCTCGGGCGTAAGTTGCAAGCGCGTTGGCGAGTAGCTCTGGCGGGATGTTCGGCCGGATGTGCACAGGCCCCTTGGCGAGTTCGACGGCGTAGCTGTCGACCAAGGCTTGGATGCCTCCAAGCGAAGCATCCCCTCCTTCGATGGCGTCGGCCGCACCGCTCGATCCTGAACTCTGGATGGCCTCTGGTGGTCCGACGTCGAACAGATCCAAGGAGGCTTGGGCGCAAGCCCTCAGGTGGGTTCCTCTCTTCCAAACAGAGGTCTCCGTCTGATGCTGCTGGCAGATCTGAGTGAACTCGGCCACAAGCTGGCTGCATCCCAACTGGTGAGCGAGCACGAAGAAGCCGGTGCGCCAGTAGCCTCCCATATCGCGCTTCGTGGAAGCAGCACTCTTCCGTGCCGCGGCAGCGACTCCTTCATGGTCACCGAGCAGGAGGAGAGCGAGAGCTGCGGCGTAGGAGACGCCGCTATGCCAGTTGCAGGTGAACGCATTCCCTTCAAGCTGTCCAGGTGCCGCAAGCAGGGCAACATCCAGGTCGAGGCACGGCAGTGCGCTGAACGCCGGATCGAGCGAAACGTCCCCCTCGTCCCGAAGTGCTGTGCGTAGTGCCTCGATCACGAGCGCGTCGGGCGTGAGCGCGGGCTGAGGTGCACCACGGCGAGCGTCGCGGAGGTCGCGGGCACTCAGGCGATGCCCCACGAACCGTCCGCCGGAGGCGAACTTGAACTCCAAGAGGTAGTGATCGAGTAGCCCCTTGGCTTCGAACTGGCGGTAGTCCGCATGCAGCAGGCCGAGGACGTTCGCCGCCAGGGCTCGGTGATCCGGACTTGGGTCCTCGCCAAGCACGCGAAGCAGGCTTGTCACCAGCTGCTGGCCTGTGGGTTGGATGAGTGCGCGGATCGTGTCGAGGAGGTCACTGCGTTCTGGAGAGGCTTCGGCGGGCCACGGATCGAGGCCCACCAGCAGCACGAGCGCGGTTCGAAGCTCGCTCGCACGGTCGTTCTCCTCCGAGGAGGCCCCGCGTGAGTGATCGGTTCGGATGCTGCTCGACGCGGCACGCTCAAGATCGATCGTGCACCCCAGGTGGACGAGCATCCGGGCGGTGTCGCCGCGACCCTTGTCGAGTTCGCTCCGTAGATCGGCGAAGGTCGGTTGCCAACCCAGGAACGCCAGCGCCTCGAGCGCTTCGCCGCGCAACGCCGAGTCCCCACGGCTCCCCAGGATCCGTCGTAGGCCTGCGACATCCCCACGGGTGCGCAGCTGTTGCACGTCGGGAGCAGCGAAGAGCCTCATGGTCGCGTCCGCCAGGGTGGTGTTCGGGGGTACCAGCCGCTCACGGCTCCCACGGCCGGATGCTGCCCTCTATCGGTTGGCCTGAGGGTCGAAGGCGATGCAGGCGATCTCGCGGTCACCGTGACGCCAGGTTTGCTCCGTGGGCATCCAGCCGGTGTCGTCCAGCAGTGTCTGCGGGTGCGGGACCGTCGAGCAGTAGGAGGGCTGCCGTGATCCCGATGGCAGCGACCAGCGTCGTCCCAAGCAGCGCGGCGATGAGGTCGGGGCGCCGGGAGCGTGGCGTGCCGCCACGGGGCCGGGGCGGCGCCCGTGGGTTCGACGGGCTCGTTGCGGAAGGGCACGACCAGGGTGGTGGAGGCGTCCGCGTGCTCAAGCTCTTTGAGCACCTGTTCGCAGTGCCGGCCCACCGTGGCCGGGTTGCGCATCGGGCTGCCGGGCTCCTGCAGGGCCGGTGACATCTCGTTCACCTCCGCGGGGGCGCGGTCACAGCCCTGGGAACGCGTCGCGGGTCAGGCCTTCCGTGGGCATCGCGTCGTCCGCGTCGATCCCGAACTCCACGGTGTAGATCGTGTACGTCGAGCTGGTGCTCTGGTAGACGTCATCTCCCTCGAAGCGTCCGTAGTACGCGCTCCTGGTGAACTCCCGGTGGTGGGTGCACCAGTCGTGGCCTTGAGCGAAGTAGGTGACGTAGGTGCCATCCTGGACGCCGGAGACGGTGTGGGAGTTCTCGCCGTGGACGTACACGCTCAGCAGCGCCGACTGGTCATCCCCGGGTCCGGCCAGCACGACCACCGCGTCCTCGGCGGAGTTGTTGCGGATGGTGAGCTGGTTGGCGCCCCCGGCGAGCTCGTTGACCATCGTGGTCCCGTTGGCGGGCCGTTCGAGCTGGTAGACCTCGAAGCTCACGGTCACGTCGTCGAGCGATACCTCGTGGGCTCCGGGTTCATCGACGGTCACCGTGAACGATTCCTCGGTCGTCGCGCCGCCCTCGAGGAGGTCCACGGACCGCTCGGCGACGGCCTCGCCGTCGAGTAGCAGCTGCAGGCCGTGCGAGCCTTGAGCTTCGCCGAGGTTGGAGACCGTGACCAGGACGGTCGCCTGGTCGCTGTCGTTGATGTCCATCGGGCTCGGAGAGACGGTCACCGCGTCGATCTCGAACTCCGGCGGGGTCATCACCCACACCAGGCCGCTCAGGCCCTCCCAGTCACCCAGGGCCAGCTCGTAGGTGCCCGGGGCCAGGCCGGTGACGGACATCGTGAGCGTCTCTTGGGTCCCGGGGTCGAGGGTCACGGTGGTGGTGGAGGTCGGCTCGCCGTCGACGAGGAGGGTCAGCTCCTGCTCGCCTGCGGCACCACCCTCGTTGGCCAGCGCGATCTCGACCTCGACGTCGTCGCCGGTGACGATCGCCGCTGGCACCTCGAAGGAGTCGACGGCGAACTCCGCATGTGGCAGCAGCACCACCACCAGCACGACCGCGATCCCAACGGCGGCGAGCGCGGCGACAGCGATCAGGATCGCCTTGAGCCCCGATGCGGGCGGCCGCCTCCCGGCTTCCGGTTCGGGTGGCAGCCCTGCTCCCGGTGGTGGCGGGGGCGGAGGCGACGGCTCCAAGGGTGGGCCCGGGGGAGGTGCGGGCGGTGGGGTCGGGATCGCGGACCCTGCGCCGGCCTGGTGGACGCTGCCCGACGGCAACCGATCGTGCTGGATCATCTCGACCACCGCCTCTGGCTCACGCCGAGAACGACGGGGGGTCCCGAAGGGCCTCCTTGGCCTGGTTGCTCTGCCTCTCAGAGCGTCACCTGTCGGCGGTGACCGCGCCAGGGTCCAATGGCCGACGGCGGCGCCCGACCCATCACCTTCCGAGCAGCATCCCACGCTGCATCGAGGCGCACGATCGGCGAGGAGGTCGCGGGCCGTCCTGCTCTGGCGGCGGGCCCGCAGCGGTGCACACTATGAACCAGGACACCGGAACGGGGGCCAGGACACCGGATCGGAACGGCCATGCGCACAGCCAGATCCGAGGTCCCGGGCCTGCCCTCTGCCCGCTGGTACGCGGACCCGGGCGGGCGGCACCAGTACCGCTACTTCGACGGGATCCGGTGGACCGACTACGTCGCCGATGACGGCCGCGTCGAGTTGGTCCCCCTCGCGGCCCCACGCACGGAGCAGGTCACGACGGCCACACCAGCCGCCACGCAGCCCGCGGACGATCCGGTGCTGGCCCAGACCGGCGCGGCCCCCGCCGACGAACGGCCGCCGGTCCCCGGGCCTCCCGCCGAGGAGCCTCCCGCACCTGTCGTGAACCTTCCTCCTCCAGAGGTTCCCGTCTTCGCGACCGAACTCGACGCCGAGCCCCCGCCTCCGAAAGCCCCCGCCGGAACCGCTGTGGCTCCGTTGAGGGAGCCCGATGCAGCTCGGGTTCGGCCGGTGCCAGACGCCGCCCGGCCACCACAGCACCGCATGCTGCCGATGGACGAGGCGGTCCGACGGTGCCTGAACGCCTACGCCACCTTCGCCGGGCGTGCCCCACGGTCGGAGTACTGGTGGTTCGTCCTGGCCGCCAACGTCGCACTTGGGCTCGTCGCGCTGGTGAGCGCGACGCTCGCCGGAGGGTGGCCCGACCTCGAGTTCGTCGCCGTGTTCGGGTCCACGCCCTACGTGCTGGCGAGCGTTGGGCTGGCGCTCCCCCTGCTGGCCGCGGCCGTCCGGCGGCTCCACGACACCGACCGCTCGGGCTGGACCGTGTTGGTGGTCCTGATCCCGCTGGCGGGCCCGATCCTGCTGCTCGTGCTCCTGACCATGTCCGGTTCCGGTGAGCCGAACCGCTACGGCCCGCCCGAGCCGCCCGAGCCACCGTCCACCCCCCTGGTCAAGACCATGCCGATGGATGTGGCGGTCCGACGCGGCCTGCGCGGCTACGCCGACTTCTCTGGCCGGGCCACGCGGGCGGAGTACTGGTGGTTCTCCCTCGCCGCGAACCTGTCCCTCGCGGTCGTCGGGCTCGCCGGCATCGTGCTGGCCGGCAGCTTGCTGCGCGATCCCGAGCTCGCCGGGGTGCTCGGCCTGCTGCCCTACACGCTGGCGGCGCTGGCCCTGGTGGTGCCGCTGCTGTCGGTCTCCGTCCGACGTCTCCACGACACCGACCGATCGGGCCTGCTGCTGCTGCTTGGCCTGATCCCCCTGGTCGGTCCGATCCTGGTCGTCGTCATGTTGGCCACGCGGGGAACCCGTGGCCCGAACACCTACGGTACGCCTCCCGCGCACGAGGGCCCGACGCTGCCGCTCGTCACCACGCTGGCCGCAGCGATCCGGATCCCGCTGCTGGTGTGGCTCGCCAGCGCGGTGACGGCCACGCTCTTCCTGGCCGGCCGGTGGCTCGGTGGGCTCGAGTACACGGGCGCATTCTGGGGGTACTGGCTCACCACCCTGCTCGTGGGTGCGCTGTTCGTCGCCGTCCTGCTCGCCGGACGCCGCAGCACGCCATCGCGCTGGCTGCTGGGGATCGAGGGGACCGTGGCAGCCGCCTTCGCCCTCACACCACGGCCGCCGTGGGCCTATCAGGCGCCGTGGGACTGGGAGCTCTGGATGGTCTTGCCCCAGGAGGTGGCCTTCGTGCTCCAACCCGGCATCGGGCAGATGCTCGCGATGGTCTGGCTCGGCGTCGTGGTCACCTCGGCCATCTGGCACCTGCGCGCCCAGCACCCGAGCTCTGGAGCCAGCCACGTGACCCCGTGACGCGTCCAGTCGCCGGGACTGGACGTGCCACGGTCAGGCCCGCGTCATCGGCGGGCGTCGAGGCACGGTGACGCTCGAACCACCGTGGAGATGGCCGTTCAGGGTCATCCGTGCGTGGCCCTTCGGTCCCCGCGGTAGGGCACGTCATCCCGTTCGGGCGAGGCCGGTTTCGGCTCTCGGCCGGCGGGGACCGTAGAGTGCCGGTCGACCTTCGAGCTCGCCCGCCCCGCCGGTGGGCTGAGCACGTCCCGCTGGTGGTGCAACGCCAGTCGGGCTGAGGCGGGTAGACGTTCGAGACGTGAGAGAGGGGCGGTTCGCTGTGGCCAGCAACGACGTGCAGACCGGGAAGGTGTCCTTCGATGACATCTACGACCAGCCCGACCCCCGGGCGTTCTTCCGGACCCTCTCGGGGTTCGACTACCAGATCCCCGAGCACGGGTCTGCGGCCTTCGCGTTCCTCGCTCGGACCCTGCGGACGCGCCGGGACCGGGGCCCGTTCTCGGTGCTCGACCTGTGCTGCTCCTACGGCATCAACGCCGCGTTGCTCAACCACGACGTCTCCCTCGCCGACCTCTACGCCCGGTACGCCTCCGCCGAGATCGAGCCCTTGACGAGTGACGAGCTCATCACCGCCGACCGTGCGTTCTACGCCGAACGCCGAGCCGATCCGTTGCCGGTCATCGGTCTGGACGCTGCCCCCAACGCCATCGCTTACGCGGTGGAGACCGGCCTGCTCGCCGCTGGCAGCAGCGAGAACCTCGAGGAGCACGACCCGAGCGAGGAGCTCAAGAGCCACCTCGTCGACGTCGGCCTGATCACCGTGACCGGTGGTATCGGCTACATCACCGAGGCGACCTTCGACCGGCTCCTCGGGTCAGCGACGGTCGACGATCCGCCGTGGATCGCGGCGTTCACCCTGCGTTGGGTCGACATGGAGCCGATCCGGTCGATGCTGGCACGTCACGGCTATCGGCTGGAGGTCCTGCGTGGCCGGACGTTCCGGCAACGGCGGTTCGCCGACGACCGCGAGCGTGAGCACGCGCTCGCGCAGCTGCGGCGCCTGGGTATCGATCCGGACGGGGTGGAGGCCGACGGCTACCACCACGCTGAGCTGTACCTGGCGCGTCCGCAGGCGGAGGCCGACGCGGATCCCGTGGACGAGCTGCTCTCGCCGATCCTGTGAGCCATCGCCGGATCCCGTCATGGGGGACCCGGCGACAGCTGCTCAGCCCCAGACCGTCACGACGAACGCGGGGACGGCGTAGGGGAGAAGGGCCAGGGCACCGAACGCGGGGTGGAGCCGGCGCCCGGCTCCGTGGTCATCCCAGGCGTAGCACAGCCAGGTCAGCACGAACGCGGCGATCGCCCCGGCGACGAGCACACCGACCGCCAGCCACGGTGCGATCAACGTGTCGGCACCCAGTGCCAGGCCGCGGAAGGCCTCCATGGCGTAGCTGGCGGGCAGGAGCAGCGACAGGGGCTGGAACAGCTCGGGGATCTGCTCGAGCGGCACGATGATCCCGGCCAGCAGCACCGAGGGGAGGAACAGCAGCTGGGACCACAGCACCGCGATGCGGTCGTTGGCGGAGACCACGCCGATCAGGGCACCGAGGGCGGTGTGCGTGGCGGCCGCGATCAGCATGACCAGGGCGAACGCGGGCACGTGGCCGACCGGCGGTGCGTCGAAGATGACCGGCGCGCTCATCGCGATGATGGCACCGACGACCAGCAGGTGGACGACGGTGGTCACCGCGGGGACCCCGAAGACCGCCCCGGTGGGCACCCCGTTGATCCGGTAGCTGCGCAACACTCCGGTCGTGCGGGCGGTGATCAGCGGTGCGGGCAGCCCGAACATCGCGGCGGCGAGCATGGCGAAGACCGCCATCCCGGGGATCATCACGTCGAGGAACCCGGGGTTCAGGTCCGTCATGAACGCGCCCAGGAACCCGTAGAAGCCGAGCGGGAACAGGTAGGTCATGAGCAGCAAGGTGCGGTCGCGGATCCCGGTCCGCAGCTCGACCGCCCCGTGGGCGACCAGGCCCTGGATCATGATGGGGCTCCTTCCCGTGCCGGGCCCGACGTCTCCCGGTCGTGCCGGCTGGGTCCCTGGGAGGCTGGTCCGGCCGAGGTGAGTTCGAGGAAGCGTTCCTCGAGCGACGGTCGCTCGATGCGGAGATCGATCAGCTCATCAGCGGTCCGCTCCAGGGCTCCCAGGACGGCCGTGACCGTCGCGGCCGGGTCGTCGCTGAGCCACCGTGTGTAGTCACCGTCGTCGATGATCTCCTGGACACCCGGGAGCGTGGCGTCGGAACCGATGAAGGTGCCGTCGGCGGTGCGGACCGACACCGTGGACAGCCCGTGCCCGGAGGTCGTCAGCTCAGCGGGGCTGGCGACGGCGACGGTGCGGCCCCGCAGGACGATCGCGACGCGGTCGCACAGGGTCTCGGCTTCGGCCATGTCGTGGGTCGCGAGCAGGATCGTCGTCCCTGCGGCCTTGAGCTCGCGGAGGATGGCGTGCAGTTCCGCGCGGGCCGGCACGTCCAGCCCGCTGGTCGGCTCGTCGAGGACGAGCACCTGCGGATCGTGCGCGAGGGCGAGCGCGAGGACGAGCCGGCGCTGCTGGCCTCCGGACAACGAGCCGTACGCAGCGGTGAGCTTGTCGGTGAGACCGAACCTCTCCAAGAGGTCGTCGCGAGGCGGGACACCGCGGTAGGCGCAGAAGAACCGCATCGCCTCACCCACGCGCATCGTGGCCGGGAGTCCGGCGACCTGGAGCTGCACACCCAGCAGCGGTCGAGCTGCGGCGGGATCGCTCGCGACGTCCACGCCGAGCACCTCGAGGTGCCCTGCGTCGGGCGTCCGCAGGCCCTCGAGGCATTCCAACGTGGTGGTCTTGCCGGCACCGTTGGGGCCGAGCACGCCGAACAGTTCGCCCGGTCTGACCTCGAAGCTCACGTCGGCGACCGCGATCGTGTCGCCGTAGCGCTTCTCGAGCCGGTCGATCCGGACGGCAGGTCGCGCGGTGTCCATCATCGGTTCACTCCTGCTCAGGCCATGTCCCCTGGCCTGAGGTCATCATCCGCAGCCGGCTCCGCCGGTTCCAGGGTCCTGGGTCCCTGCCGAGCGAAGGAGCCGAGGGCCGCCCGGACGGGTCCACGAACACGACCGAGCCAGGACCGGCGTCCAGCGGCCGGGTGTCGGTGTAGGGTCGCCTGGCTTGGCTCCCTGGGATGGCCGAGGTGTCCGAGGTATCGTCGACGTTCGAGGCAGCGCGACGCGCCGCCTCCGACCTGCGCTGGAGCGAGACGTACGCGTTGCTCCAGCAGGTCGACCCCGACTGCCTGACGCCGCCGGAGCTGGAGCTGCTGGCGGACGCGGCCTGGTGGTGTTGCCGGGTCGAGGAGGAGATCGGCCTGCGCCGGCAGGCGTTCGTCGGTTTCGACGCGGCCGGCGACGCCCGCCGCGCCGCCTACGCAGCATGGATGCTGTCGGTGCGCTTCGGGCTTCGCGGCGATCCGGCGTCGTCGTCGGGGTGGCTCGCCCGCGCCAGACGTCAGCTCCAGGACGAGCCGGAGTGCGTGGAGCACGGGTACGTCGCGTGCAGCGAGGTCGAGGCAGCGCTCGGCGCCGGCCAGCTCGACGCGGCCGAGGCGTACGCCCGGCGCGCGATCGCGATCGGTCGGCGCGAGCGGGTGGCTGAGTTGGTCGCCTTGGCGGTCACCTGGCAGGGGCTGTGCCGACTGGTCCGTGACGAGGTCGGTGACGGTCTGGGGCTGCTGGACGAGGCCATGGCGGCGGTGACCGGCGGTGAGCTGGACGCCCACTTCACCGGCTGGATCGCCTGCTTCGCCATCGGGATGTGTATGAGCGTGGCCGACCTCCGACGCGCTGGCAGCTGGGCGCAGGCGGCCTTCGACTGGTCCTCGTCGCTTCCCGAAACGACGCCCTACCAGGGGCTGTGCCGCGTGCGGCAGGTCGAGGTGATGAGCCTGCGCGGTGAGCTCGAGATGGCCGCTGCGCACGCGGAACGGTCCTGTGAGGAGATGCTGGCGTTCGAGCCGAACCTGGCCGGCGAGGCGTTCTACGTCCACGGGGAGATCCTCCGCCGCCGCGGGCAGCTCGAGGCGGCGGAGCGCGCCTTCGGCCGTGCGGCAGAGCTCGGCCTCGATCCCCAGCCGGGCCTGGCACGGATCCGCCTCAGCCAGGGGCGCGGTGAGGCGGCCGCGGCGGCGCTGCGTGCGGCACTGACCGACCATGGCCGTCCCACGTTCCAGCGGGCAGCACTGCTGGCTGCCTGCGCCGAAGTGGCCGTGGCTGCGAACGATCTCTCGGCCGCACGCGTGTCGTGCGGCGAACTGGACGCCGTGGCGGCTGCGACCGGGAGCGAGGCACTGCTGGCGCTGGCCGGGTCGGTACGGGGTCGCCTGCACCTGGCCGAGGGCGATGCCAGCGCCGCACTCGCGGTGCTGACCCCGGCGGCGACGATCTGGCGCCAACTCGACATGCGGTTCGACCTCGCCGACACCCGTCGACTGGTCGGGCTGGCGCGTCGGTCGCTGGGGGATCAGGAAGGCGCGCACCGCGATCTGGCGGCGGCCCAGAAGGCGTTCGAGCAGCTCGGGGCACCGCACGAGGCAGCCCGCACGGCCGACGAACTGGACGAGGACCCGCGACCTCCCGGGGGGCTCACCCGCCGGGAGTGCGAGGTGCTCGCCCTCGTCGCCGCCGGTCACACCAACCGCCAGGTCGCCGCAGAACTGGTGGTGAGCGAGCACACGGTCGCGCGCCACCTCAGCAACATCTTCGTCAAGCTCGGCGTCGGCTCGCGCACCGAGGCTGCCCGCTTCGCGTTCGGCCACGGACTGGCCGACTCCGGCCAACGGTGACCCGCCCACGGGCCCGGCTGCTACCCGTGCTGGCGATGGTCCATCTTGACCATGATGAACCAGGGTCGAGATGGTCGGTTCTCGCGACGCGGTCGTGGCGGTGGTGACGGAGGCTGCGAGCACCCGATCGAGGAGGCAGGACCGTGTTCATCGTCATCACCCACGACATCCACGACACCGACGACTTCAAGCGCAAGGTCAACGCGATGGCGCCGCCGCCGTCGCAGCTGCGCCGCCACCAGTTCCTCACCGCCACCGACCTGACCCGAGCCGCGTGCCTGTGGGAGGCGCCGTCGATCGCGCCGCTGCGCGACTACATCGACGGCTCGCTCGAGCCCGCCAGCACCCAGACCTACTTCTCGGTCAACGAGGACCGTGCGGTCGGGCTGCCCGTCAGCCAGCTCGCCTGACCTGTGCGTCGGAGAACGAGGCGAGCGGCTCGCCGTCGACCTCATCGAGGCGCCCTGAGTAGCCCTGTGTCAGGCCGGGAGACCGTCGCCCCTGGAGGAGGACCCGCATGAGTACCCAGGAACTCCTGGACGTCGTCATGCCGCTGACGACGGCGGCGGAGACCGCCGCCGCGCTGGCGGCCAGGCTCAGCCTGAACGCCGACGGCGCCCCACCTGAGCCGGCCGTGGCCGCCGCGCTCGCCCGGACCGCCTCGCTCGCCGCTCCCGCGGCCGACCTCGACGACCTCGACGCGTCCTCCCGGGACGTCGTCGTCGGCACGGTGACGTCGTTCCTCAAGCAGGCGCTCGAACTGATCGAGAACCCGTCCCGAGCTGGCGGCTGGGTCTACACCGACCCGGTCGTCCTGCAGTCGCAGGGCAGATCGTCGGTCCGGGTCGCGGACCTGTTCGCCGCGGTCGCCCCCAGCTTGACCGGTCTGGGCGAGGCCCTGGCCGAGCCCGGGGCACGCATCCTCGACGTCGGCTCCGGCGTCGCAGCGCTGACCATCGCGTGCTGCCGGACGTTCCCGGCCGCGTCGGTCGTCGGGCTCGAGCCGTGGGAGCCGGCGATGGCGCTCGCGCGGACGAACGTCGCCGTGGCCGGCCTCGAGGATCGGATCACCCTCCGGACGCAGTGGGTGGAGCACCTGGTCGATGAGGCCGCGTTCGATCTCGCGTGGCTCCCGTCGCTGTTCATCGCACCGGCGTCGCTCGATGCGGCCGTCACCCGGGTCGCGAGGAGCCTACGGCCGGGCGGGTGGCTGATCCTGGGTCGCTACGCCGCCCCGACCGACCCGCTCGCCGATGCGCTGGCCGAGCTGCGCACCGTGCGCGGCGGTGGGACGTTGCTCACCGACGAGCAGGCGATCGAGCGGCTCGAGCTCGCCGGGCTCGTGGACGTGCACGCGGTCGACAGCGACGGGCCGCTTCCGGTCCGGTTCGTCGTGGGTCGCCGATGCGCGTGACGCTCATCGCAGGGCAGCACGGCAGGTGACCGTGTGCTGGCACATGCCTGGAACGCAGGAAACGGGCCCCCAGAGGGATCCAGGAGCCCGCTTCGAAGGTGGTCAGGGGCAGAATCGAACTGCCGACACCGCGATTTTCAGGTGCGAGGTATGACGCGAACTGGCCGAATTGCGGCGAACTGAGGGAATTGGCGGTCGCGGAGGTAATAGTCGGTTGGACGGACTTGGACGGCGGCAGCATCCCAACGGAAGAGCCCCATGGGCGGCCGCGGGTCTCGGACCCGGAGCGCAGCAGACTGCTGAGTGGCCTGATGGACGGCGCTTACCGCCGGTCATTTCGGACTCTCAACCAACTCGACCTCGCATCGGATCCCCGGTGCTCGAGCCAGCCGCGCGTCCGCGGTCACCAGCGGACACTCAAGCGCCTCGGCCAGCGCCACATACGCCGCGTCGTAGGCGGTGACGTTCTCGCGCAACTCGTAGGCGCGCCACATCAGCAGCCGCGTCGGGTACCGCTCGATCGCCAACTCCT
>SKJX01000236.1 GCA_007121785.1 Nitriliruptoraceae bacterium | reverse complement strand
GACCCGGTTCGACGCCGTAGGGGACCGGCTCTCCGCCACACCTGCGGCCGTCGCGGGCGCCGTCGCGCCGGCGGACCGGCGCAGCCGCACGACCAGGGCGATCACCGCCGCCTGCCCCCCGGCGAGCAGCACCACGCCGACACCGGCGAGGGCGACCGAGGCCAAGCCCGCCGCGAGCACGAGCAGGATCCCGCCCAGCGCCGTACCGGCCCCGCCGACACCGGCGAGCACCCGTGCCGACATGGGTTCCTCCTCAGAGCGTAGATCGGCACGGTAGAGCGTCACCGACCCGGCCGGGGTCGGCCCCCGGTCGGGCCGGTGGGTCGAGCAGGAGCTCGGCCGGGGGTGTTGGTGCTCTGCGTCCGAACCGATCCCTCCGGCAACCTCCGACTCGAGCCACACGTCACACCGAATCGAGCACCCGTCAACCGTGTGCTGCGCGCAACATCGCAACCAGCCGGCGTCGGGCAACGTGGCCTGCTCGCCGCTGCGCGGCCCGGCTGGGGACTCGCGCTCGGCGGGCACCGGGCAGGAGCGCCGGCGATGAGGGGACGTTAGGCCCTCCCACCTGTCACCGGGCAGCCGCACCCTCAAAGGTGTCCCTCCGGCCTCGGACCGAGGGTCGATACACGACGAGGAGCGCCCGCCATGCAGCAGCGAGCACCAACGCCCCACACGCACGAAACCCCCACCGCGGGCGACGACAAGCAGTTCCTGGAACCACATCCCGGGGAGGCGCACACCCCGCGTGAGGAGGTCGAGGAGCCCGCACGGCTGCTGCGCATCGCCTCGGCCGTGCAGTCGATGCTCCACGAGGTGCGCACGACCGAACTCGACCAGGCCGCCCGCGAACGGCTGACCGACATCCACAACCGCATGGTCTCCGACCTCAGCCAGATCGTCTCCGAGGAGCTCACCGAAGAACTCGAAGGGTTGGCACTGGAGGCGGAGCAAGGCACCCCCTCGGGCGCGGAACTGCGCGTCATGCAGGCCCAGCTGGCCGGCTGGCTCCAGGGCCTGTTCCACGGCATCCAGGCCTCGATCGCCACCCAGCAGATGGCCGCCCAGCAGCAGCTGGCTCGGATGCGCGCTCAGCAGGCGGGTGAGCTACCTGGCAGCCAGCCCGGCAACTACCTCTGACCGAGGTGATCCCGTCCGTCCCCTCCGCGATCTGGATCACCTGCGTGACGTCGCAGGTGCGCCAGATGCCTCGGGCCAACCGACGCGGATCGGCGCTGTTCGCCGGCCCGCGTCCGAACGTGCTGGCCGGCTTCCACCACGGCCTCGCCCGCCCGTGCGCAACGCTGGGGGAGTTCCGCAACCTCGATGAGGTCGGGAACCGGCCGTTCCATGATGACGAACCGAGCTTGAGGACGCTTGAGACCACCGTCGATCGGCACGTTCGCGCCCACGGCGAAGGACGCCTCATCGCTCGCGAGCCACAGGATGGCGGCCGCGAGCTCCGCCGAGTCCGCTGACCGTCCGATCGGGTGCGGGTCGGGAGCATCAGCGGTGCCGGACAGGTCCAGATGCGCGGCGAAGTTGGTCGCCACCCCGCCCGGGCAGACCGAGTTGATCCGCACCCCGGACTGCGCGTGGTCCAACGCCGCCGCTTTGGTCAACCCGAGCACGGCGTGCTTGCTGGGGGTGTAGGCGGCGGCGAAAGGCTGGCCGAGGTAGCCCGCCGCCGACGCGACGTTGACGATGGCCCCGCCGCCGCGGTCCACGATCGCCGGGAGCTGGTGCTTGATGCCGAGGAAGACGCCTCCCACGTTGATCGCCATGATGCGATCGAACTCCTCCACGGGGATGTCCGCGGCGGGCATGAAGTGGCCGAGGATGCCCGCGTTGGTCACGGCCACGTCGAGACCACCGAAGGTCTCCCTGGCGGTCGTGACCAGCCGCGCGACGTCCTCGTCAGAGCTGACGTCGCTGTGCTGGTAGACGGCCTGGCCGCCCGCATCCGCGATCATCGCCACGGTCTCATCGCCGGCGTCGTCGGCGACGTCCGCGACCACGACCGATGCGCCTTCTTCGGCGAACCGCAGCGCCGTGGCACGTCCGATCCCTGAGGCTGCCCCGGTCACGGTCACGGGCGAGCAGCCAGGGCGCGAGCTCCACACACAGCCCGACCACGGCCCGACTGGGGTACGGCAGACCGGTGTGACGGGATGTGGGTGATCCCGTCGGGCCTTGCCCTGTGGAACGCCTTGGCCTACCTCACCTCCTGAACGGTCTGTACATGCCGTACGTATTCGCCTCGTGGGGTGACCATGGAGACCGCGACGGACGTCCGTCGGCACTGGCGTGCGCACATGGATCGTGCCGCCGAGCGGCTGCCCGTTGCCTTCTCGCGAGGAGAGGATGCCTTCGCGGTCGTCGACGCCTCCTGGCTCCGTGACCTGCTGCGCCGCAACGTGCCCGCACCCGTCGTTGTGGCCGAGGATGATGGCTGGAGCATCTTCCTTGACGGCTACCCGGTCGCGGCCGACGGCAGCGACCGGGACGAGGCCGTCGAAGGCTTCTTGGTCTCGGTGACTGACGACGCCGACGCATGGGTTGACCGGCTCCACACGGTCCCCAACCACCAGCACGCGGCCGCGCTGGTGCACCTGGTGGCCGCGAGCTCCGACGACCAACTCCGGGAGTGGGTGGGCAGCGCTGCCGAGCCGAGCCTCTCCGCGTGAGCTCCTCCTGGCCGCAGCCCAACCGGGCGGTCCACAAGCAGTTCGTGGTGGCCGAGGGGTGGAAGGAAGTGGAACCGACGCACCACGACACCGACGAACTGGTGTTGCCCAACGGCGACGTCCTCCGGTCCCGGATCTCGCGACCTCCCAACGGGAAGCACACCTACGGCAAGGCGATGTGGGCCCACATCCTCCGCGACCAGTTGGCGGTCACCGCCACGGAGTTCTGGGCCTGTGTGAACGACGGGGAGCTGCCCGACCGGGGTGCTGACGACTCGGCACCCGCGGACGCCATCCCCCTCGACGTCGTCCGGCTGCTCCTCGACCGCGTTGGTCTCACCGAACAGCAGGTCAAGGGCATGTCAGCCGATGAAGCGATCGCGCGCCTGAACCGCTACTGGACCACCGGTGAGTAGACCGATGCCGCCTCCCAACCCAGTCAACTGGCGAGAAGGGCACCCGCACGATCACGGCGTCAACGCACCCATCCATCACATCTGATCGCCGAGCTCAGTCGAGCAAGCGTTCAGCCGTCAGCGTTGGTGAGATGGAGCTCACGAAGCGTCGAGCACCGAACCCCTGGGAACTTCAGGCCGGGCTCTCCCCTGCTGGGTTGGGTCCAGGAACCAACACTCACTGCCGAGCACGGTCGAGCAGGAGTTCGGCGAGCGTCGCCGCGGCGTGCCCCCCGACGGTCTCGAGGTGGTGGCCGCGCACGGGCGGTGGGTCAGCGGCCACGCCACCGACCCGATCGGCGACCCGCAGGTCCCGCAGGACCCGTGCGATCGCCGCGGCCAGGTCGTCCGCGGTCGAGGTGTGCGCGGCGGGCCGGGCGACGTCCACGACGTCGACCAGGGGCGGCCCGAACTGGTCGGCCAGCCCGAACCCGTCGGGATCGTGGACGATCACCGGTCGACCGGCGCGAACCGCTTCGAGCGCCACGGACGACGGATGCGCCACCACGACGTCGGCCGCGATCAGCAGCGCGGTCGGGTCCATCCCGGACCCGACGTCCTGGAGTCGGGCGGCGGACGTGAGCTCCGCGTAGGTGTCGACGACCGCCGGATGGGAGCGGACCAGCAGCCGAGGTCGTGGTCGGCCATCGTCGGTGTCGTCCGCGCCGGTCGTACCACGAGCCGCTGCCTCGAGTTCACGGTCGACGGCCGCCAGCAGCGCCGCCGGCTCGACGTCGCCGACGCGACGCAACGCGCCGCCGGGGTGACGCTGACGATCGGCCCAGGTCGGCAGGTGCACGATCGCGGGCTCG
>SKJX01000204.1 GCA_007121785.1 Nitriliruptoraceae bacterium | reverse complement strand
GTCGACCTGCAGCCGCTGCCGACCTCGGCGAGAACGGGCACCGGGGTGGGTCGGCTGCGCGACCACCTCGCCGACCTGGCGGCCCAGCAGGCAACCGCCCGGCGGCGTCTGGCCGCCGACGCCGCGCAGTACGCCCGGGGCGCCCTGGACCAGCTCACGACCCCACCCGAGCTGGACGTCGACGCCGACCGGCTGCTGCCCGCGCTGCTCGAGGTCACCGACGGGCACCGGGCCGAACCGGACGCGGACGTCTCCTACCGGCGGGCCGCGCGCGAGCGGCTGCGGTCCCCGCTCGGTCGGCTGCTGCGGGCACCGGTCCAGGCGACCGCCGAGCTGCTCGCACCGTTCGGCTGGAACCAGGGACCGACGACGGTGGATGCCGGACGTCGGCGGGGGCCGTTGGAGCAGGCGCTCGCCCGGGAGCTGCGGCTGCAGCACACCGTCGGCGCCGAGCATGCGGTGCTCGGTGACACGATCGAGGACACCGCCCGCGACGCCGCCCCTGTGCTCGGCGACGCCGTCGCGGGCGTGCCGCGGGTCCCGGAGCAGCGACGCTGGTGGCGGCCGGTCGCCTGGCTGCGCGGGCTGACGGAGCTGGCCGCGGTGGTCGGGTTGCTGTGGCTGACGGCGATCGCGGTCGTCGGCTGGCTCAACCTGCCGGAGCCGCCCACCCCGCACGTGACCGAGGCGTTGCCGTGGCCGACGGTGCTGTTCGGCGGGGGACTGGTGGCGCGGCTCGTGCTGGCGCTGCTTGGCCGGTGGTGGGTGAGCCTGGGTGCCGCCCGGCACGCCCGCCGGGTCGATCGGCAGGTCCGCGAGGCGTTGCGCTCCGCCATCGACGAGCACGTGCTGGCCCCCTACGGGGACGAACGCGAACGGTACGAACGGCTCGCTGCGGCGCTGCGCTCCCTGGCGGAGGTCGGGGACCTGCCACCCCCGCCTAGTCGATGACCAGGTCGTTCTCCCAGGCGGGGTCGACCTCGTCGAAGCCGTCGAGGATCTCGCGCACCAAGCGGTAGTGGCGGTGCAGCGCGTCGGTGGTCCGTCCTTCGCAGACGATCACCAGCGCGGGCAGGTTCGACGACGCCCGCACCAGCAGCCAGCCGTCCGGGAACTCCAGACGGGCCCCGTTGATGGTGATGACCTCCTCCGGGTCGGTGCGCGCCATGGCCTGCTCCAGGAAGCGATCGACCACCGCGTACCGGTCGGTGTCGGCGCAGGGCGCGGAGATCGTCGGGCTGGTCTCGTAGTGGGGCAGTTCCGCGACCAGGTCGGCCAGTGACCGGCCGTGCCGTGCGCACAGGTCCGCCAGGCGCAGCCCGGCGTGGATCGCGTCGTCGAACCCGAGGTGGTCGACGGCGTTGAAGAAGTGGCCGCTGCGTTCACCGGCGAACGGCGCGTCGAGCTCGCGCATCTTCGTCTTGACGTGGCTGTGTCCCGTCCGCCACATCACCGGCTGTCCCCCGGCGTCACGGACCACCTCGGCGACCAGCCGGGAGCACTTGACGTCGTAGACGATGGTGGCGCCGGGGACCCGTTCGAGCACGTCCAGCGCGAGGAGGGCCAGCACCCGGTCGGCCCACACGGTCGTCCCGTCGCTGTCGGTGACGCCGAGCCGGTCGCCGTCGCCGTCCAACGCCAGGCCCAGCGCGGCCCCGCGATCGACGACCGCGGCGGCCAGTTGGCGACGGCCGTCGACCAGCTCGGGGTCAGGCTCGTGGTTGGGGAAGGACCAATCCAGCGGTTCGTTGATGGCGCTCACCCGGTAGCCGGCCTCCTCGAACGCGGCCTTGGCCAGCACGCCGGAGATGCTGTTGGCGCCGTCGACGACCACCTCCAGCGGTGCCGGCGCCGGGTTGCCCGCAGCGAGGTGGCCGAGGTAGTCGGCGGTGACGGATCGCTCGACGTACCGGCCGGCGGCGCGGTGGAACCGGCCGGTGTCGGCGAGCCGGTGCAGTTCGGTGATCTCGTCCGGGCCGAGAGTGGTGGGCGAGCCCTCCGAGAGCTTGAAGCCGCCCCAGCCGTTCGGGTTGTGGCTGGCGGTCACCGCCACCGCCCCGTCGACGTCCAGGTGGGCCTGCGCGAAGTACACCAACGGGGTCGTCGCCAGTCCGAGCGCGATCACCTCGCGGCCCGTCGAGAGCAGCCCCTCGACCAGTGCGCTGGTCAGCACCGACGCGTAGGCACGGCTGTCGTGGCCGACGACGACCTGGCCGATGTCGCGCTCGTGCAGGTAGGTACCGAACGCCCGACCGAGCCGGTTGGCGGTGAACGGCGTGATCCGGGACGGGTCGAAGCCGTGGGGGGCGTCGACCAGCCCGCGCACGTCGTACTCGCGGAAGATGTCCGCGGGCGGCGGCGCGGTCAGCGCGGACACCGCATCACGGCCGGAGCCGGCCAGCGGGTACGGCCAACCGGGGGAGGGGTCGATCGGCACGGGGGTGGCCTTCGCAGCGTGGAGCGGCAGGAACGCCGGTTCTACCAGGTGTCGGTCCGGTGGGTGGTGCGGCCTCGTCGGGGTCGCGCTGTGCTCGCTCCGACCGTTGACAGCCGGTGGGCGCGTGAGGTGGCATCCTGCCGGGCCGCAACCGGGCCGGATCACCGTAAGGAGCGACGTGCTCAGCACCACCGTGGCCGTGCCGTTCGTCACCGCGCTGGCGTTGGCGGTCCTGGTCGTGCGTCTGCGAGTCCCCGCACGTCAGACCCCGGTCGCGGTGGCCGTCGAGGTGCTGTCGCTGGCGCTGAGCGCTGTGCTCGTCGCGGACCTGCTGATGGGCGTGCGCGGATGGGCGACCACCCTGGCGACGATGAGCCTGTACGCGACGTTCGGTCTGACGCTCGCCTTCGCCCTCGGGATGGGCCGTGCGGCGAGCGCCGCCGTGGTGACCGACCAGCGTCGTGCGGTGCCGTTCGATGCGATCGTCAGCTTCGGTGGGTCGAACGCGGTCGCGGCCGGGCTGGCCGGGGCGATGGTCATCGCCGCCGCCGGTGGCGGGGTGGCCGCGTTGGTGGCCACGGTGGCGGTCCTGCGGGTGCTGGCGACCCGCTCCGACCTCGACTCCCTGGCGGCGAGTTGGCGGTGGGACGACCGACCGGGGACCGCCTGAGAGGTCGCGCGATCTGCAGGCGCGTGGGCTGACCCACGGGTGATGGCTGTCGCGCCTGCCGGGGGCCGCTGAACGGCGTGGCGTGACCGCCGACGAACCGTCGTACCCTCAATGGCGGTCGTCGCGTGCGGGCGTCGGCCCGTGCCGAGCAGGTGGTGCCATGTGGACGCGAGCGCGTTGCGTAACGGGCTGCGCAAGCGCTGTCCGCTGTGCGGCGATGGAGACGTGTTCGTCTCGTACTTCACGATCCGCGAACGGTGCTCCTCCTGCGACCTGCGGTTCGAACGTGAACACGGCTACTGGCTGGGAGCGATGATCGTCGCCATGGCGCTGATCATCGTCGCGTTCGCGGTGGTGTTCCTCGGCGGACTGGCGCTGACGTGGCCGGACGTGCCGTGGACCGGGCTGCTGATCGCGACCGCGGCGATCAACCTGCTGCTGCCGGTGCTGGCCTACCCGTGGTGCATGACGGTGTGGATGGGGCTGCACCACGCGGTGGTGACTTCCGACCGCGACGAGGGCTCCCAGCCGCGCTACGACCGATGATGGTGGCGCTCCGGCGTCGGTGATCGAGACGGGGGTCGTCGGCGACGTCCGAGATCAGCACGATCTCCGGGGTCAGTTCGGTGAGGTGGGCGGTAGCCGCCATTCTGGCTGCAGGAGTAGGCACGTCGCTTCTCCTCGAGTACCATCGCCACTTCGCGTGCCCAGTCAGGGCCTCTCGTTCCTCTCTTGGAGCAACCTGGTTGGTGTGCGTCATGATCGGGATCAGTACATGCCAGAAGGCACCGTCAAGTGGTTCAACGCCGACAAGGGCTTCGGGTTCATCGCCCCGAGCGAAGGCGGCGAGGACCTGTTCGTCCACTTCTCCGCGATCCAGG
>SKJX01000174.1 GCA_007121785.1 Nitriliruptoraceae bacterium | reverse complement strand
TCACCGGCGAGAAGCAGGAGCACCGGTTCGGTCCCGGGCGCTGGGGCAGCGAGTCGCCGTTCGCTCCTCGGGACGGCTCCACCGGCGAGGACGACGGCTACCTGGTCTCGTTCGTGCAGGATGAGCGGGAACAGCGTTCGGAGCTGGTGATCCTCGACGCGGCTGATCTCGGTGCTGGGCCTGTCGGGAGGGTGCTCCTGCCCCAGCGGGTGCCGCTCGGCTTCCACGCCTGCTGGATCCGCGCGGATCAGCTGGGCTGACATGCTGGCCGACGCTGACGAGTTGACGGGCACCTGGCTCCTGCAGGCATGGGAACTGGAACCGGACGATGCCGCCCCCCGGCATCCGTTCGGGGCGGAGGCGACCGGCACCCTGGTCTACGCCGCGGACGGGTGGATGCACACGGCGGTAGCTCGTGCGGGCCGCCAGCCGACCACCGCTGGTGCGCTGCGCCGCGCGCCGGATGCCGAGGTGGCGGAGATCGCGCGTTCGTACTTCTCCTACGGCGGACGGTGGTGGCGCGACGCCGGTCACGTCGTCCACGAGGTGACGATCGCGTTGGACCCGAACATGGTGGGTTCGACGCAGCGTCGTCGGGTGACACGGCACAGCGACGAGCTGGAGCTCAGTGCCGACGAGGTGGTGGACGGGCAGCGCCGTCGCCACCGCCTGCGGTGGCGACGCGCGGACACGGTCAACGACCAGGGGAGCGAACGATGACCCGCCATGACCACGTGCTCGAGCAGGCCGTCCAGGCCTGCCGCACCCGCGAACACTTCAGTCCGTTCGCTGACCGGCCGGGCAAGGACGAGGCCAGCCAGGCGGCGATCGCGTCAGCGAAGGCCACCTTCGAGTCGTACCTCGGTGGCCGGGTCGAACTCGATCAGCCGGCCAGCGACGAGCTCAAGGCGGCGGAGACGTCCCCGTTCACCCTCGCGCCGCTGGACATCGCCTACCCGGTGAGCGATCCCGACACGCTGTTCGCCGCCGCGGACGATGCGATGGCCGTCTGGGCGAAGGTGGAGCCCGAACGGCGCGTCGATCTGTGCCTCGAGATGGTCTGGCGGCTGTACGACCGGTGGTACGAGATCGCCCATGCCAACCAGCACACCACCGGCCAGAGCTTCTCGATGAGCTGTGTCGGCAGTGGCGTCAACGCGTTGGACCGTGGGATCGAAGCCATCGCCTACGCCGCTGAGGCGATGGCGCGGGTGCCACGGTCAGGCCGGTGGGAGCGCCCGTTCGGACGGACCCCGGTCGCGCTCGACAAGCGGTTCCACCTGCTGCCACGTGGTCCCGCCGTGGTCATCACCTGCGCGAGCTTCCCCACCTGGAACGCCTACCCGGCGCTGTTCGCGAACCTGGCCACCGGAAATCCGGTGCTCGTCAAGCCGCACCCGACCAGCGTGTTGACGATGGCGCTGATGGTGCAGACCGCGCAGGAGGTGCTCGCTGAGGAAGGCCTGCCGAGCGCCACGGTGCAACTGGCGGTCGACACGCCCCAGCAGCCGGTCGCCAAGGAGTTGATCGCTCACCCCCGTTGCCGCATCGTCGATTTCACGGGCAGCCCCGAGTTCGGGTCGTGGATCGAGGCCAACGCACACCCGGCGATCGCCTTCACGGAGACCGCCGGGGTCAACACGGTCGTGCTGGAGTCGGTCGAAGATCTGGACCCGGTCGCATCGGCGATCGCGACCTCGCTGGGGCTCTTCAGTGCCCAGATGTGCACGTCGGTGCAGAACCTCTACCTGCCGTCGACGGGGGTTCGGACCCCTGACGGTGTCATCGCGCCGGATGACGTCGTCGATCGGATCGTCGCTGCGGTCGATGCCACTGCGACCATGCCGTCCCGCGCGGCAGGCCTGCTCGGTGCCGTGCAGTCGCCGGCGACCGGTGACCTGGTCGGCCAGCTCACATCGTCGGTGGCGTCCCGCGGGCGGGTGGTCCGAGCAGGTGAGCCCTACGAGCATCCGGAGTACCCCGAGGCCCGCACGCTGACCCCCAGCATCACGGTGCTCGACCCCGATGATCGAGAGTTGTTCGGCCAGGAGCGCTTCGGACCCATCTCGTTCGCGGTTCGGTGCGCCGATGGGCAGGACGCCCTGACCCATGCGGTGCGGGACGTGGCCGACCGCGGCTCGATCGCTTCCCACGTCTACTCGACCGATCCCCGCTACCAAAAGCGGGCCACGGCGGCCTACCTCGACGCCGGTGCCTCGGTGAGCCTGAACCTGACGGGGCCGATGCCGCTCAACTTCGCCGCCGCCTACAGCGACTACCACGTGACGGGGCTGTCGCCGGCGGGGAACGCCTGCCTGACGGACGAGGCGTTCATCGCGGGACGGTTCCGCGTGGCGCAGGTCCGTGAACCCGCACAGCAGTGAGGAGCAACGGATGACGGTACGGATCCTCGGAGGTTCCCAGACCGACTTCGCTGAACGCTGGGAGACGTCCACCAGCGGTCTGGCGGGGTTGTTGGAAGCGGCCAGCGAAGGCGCGTTGGCCGACGCCGAGTTGGACGCTGCGGACGTCGACACGGCTCATGTCGGCAACCTGGCCGGTGAGTTGTTCACCGGACAGGCCCAGCTCGGTGGCGTGCTCGCGTCCGTCGTCCCGGCGTTGGCCGGTCGGCCGATCGCCCGGCATGAAGCGGCCTGCGCGTCCGGCAGCGTCGCGTTGCTGGCGGCGATCGCCGAACTCGAAGCCGGCCACCACGACATCGCGCTGGTGACCGGGGTGGAGGTGATGCGCGGGGTGCCGGCGACCACCGCAGCCGACCACCTGGGCTCGGCTGCCTGGGTCGGGCGTGAAGCGGTCGACGCCGACTACGTCTGGCCGGCGCTGTTCGCGCGACTCGCCGATGCGTACGCCGACCGCTTCGGACTCGACCACGGCCACCTCGGACGCATCGCAGAGATCAACCACACCAACGCGCAGCGCAACCCCTTCGCGCAGGCGCGCGACTGGACGTTCGGCCCGGGCGCGTTCGGCACCGACGATGCCGTCAACCCGGTCGTCGAGGGCCGGTTGCGCAAGACCGACTGCGGTCGGATGACCGACGGCAGCGCGGCCGTGGTCCTCGCCAGCGAGGCGGCAGCCCGCCGGTGGGCCACCTCCCGAGGCCGTGACCTCGATGCGCTCCCAGCGATCGAAGGGTTCGGGATGCGGACCGACCGCATCGTGCTCGAGGACAAGCTCGTCGAGCCGGACCCATCCGGCTACGTGTTCCCGCACCTGCGGGGAGCGATCACCGACGCGCTCGGCCGTGCCGGACTCGGGGACGTCCACGACCTCGATCTGATCGAACTGCACGACTGTTTCACGATCACGGAGTACGTCACCTTGGAACACCTCGGACTCACGCCACCCGGACAGGCCTGGAGGGCCGTCGAGGACGGCACGATCGACCCGGACGGGGCATTGCCGGTCAACCCCAGCGGTGGCCTGATCGGCGCCGGACACCCGGTGGGCGCGACCGGGGTCCGTATGGTCAACGATGTCGCTCGACAGGTCACCGAACGTGCTGGTGAGACCCAGGTCGGGGGTGCCCGTCGAGGCCTGACCGTCAACATCGGCGGGTCGTGCACCACATCGGCGGCGTTCGTGGTGGGGGTGGCGTGATGTCGACGCAGGTGATCGATGCGGTCCGGACCCCGCGGGGCAAGGCCAAGCCCGACGGCGGGCTCGCCGAGGTGCCACCGACCGATCTGGTCGGGGCGGTCCTCACCGGGGTGCTGGGACGGGTCGACCTCGACCCGAGTTTGGTCGACGAGGTGGTCGTCGGCTGCGCGAGCCAGGTCGACGAACAGGGCGGCGGCGTCGCCCGGACCGCCGCGTTGGCAGCCGGTCTCCCCGATTCCGTGCCCGGGATCTCCGTGAACCGGTACTGCTCGTCGGGGCTGGACGCGGTCGCCGTGGGGACGGGGCTGATCGCCTCTGGCCAGGCGGAGATCGTCCTGGCCGGAGGGGTCGAGTCGGTGTCACGTGTGCCGATGTTCTCCGATCGAGGCCCGTTGTGGGGCGACCTCGACCTGATGACCCGGCTTGGCGCGGTGCACATGGGCATCGCCGCCGACATCGCGGCCACGGAAGGGGGCTTCACGCGCGATGCGCTCGATGCGTACGGAGCGCGGACCCAGCGGCTGGCGAAGGAGGCCTGGGAGCGGGGTGACTACGACCGCTCCCTGGTGGTCCCCGACGGCGCCACGATCGACCGGGATGAACACGTGCGGCCGTCGGTCGACCTGGAAGAGCTCGCCTCGTTGCCGCCCGCCTTCGCTGAACTCGGTGCCCAAGGGCAGGACCAGATCGCCATCGACCGGCTCGACGGCCTCGATCGTGTGGAGCACCTCCACACCCGTGGGACGTCGCCCTCGGTCGCGGACGGTGCAGCCATGACGCTGCTCGCTAGCGACGCCGCAGCCGACCGCTTGGGGCTCGCCCCCCGGGCCCGGATCGTCCGGTCAGCCGCTGCGGCGTGCGAACCCATCCGGATGCTCCTGGCTGGCCAGCAGGCGGTCGAGCAGGTGCTCGCGAAGGAACGGTTGGGTCCCGATGACCTCGATCTCGTCGAGTTCGCGGAAGCCTTCTCTGCCCTGTGCCTGCGCTTCCAGCAGGACCTCGGCGTCGGTGACGACCGTTTCAACGTCAACGGTGGCACGATCGCCATGGGTCACGCCTTCGGCGCCACCGGCACCTACCTGCTCACCGGTCTGATCGATGAACTCGAGCGGCGTGACGTACGGCGAGGTGTCGCGGCGGTGAGCGGAGCTGCCGGCTCCGGGGCCGCGATCCTGGTGGAACGCCCACGATGAGCGTCGATCTGGCGGTCTCCCTCGGACTCTGGCTCGACCGGCCCTCACGGGAGGTCCGCGACACGGCCACGATCGCCGACGAGTGCGGGTTCGCTGAGCTGTGGGTCGGCGAGATGGCGACCTACGATTCGATCGCGCTCGCCACCTCCATCGGTGCCGCGACGACCTCGATCTCGCTGACGGTCGGGCCCCTGGCGGTCAGCGTGCGCGACCCGGCCACGATCGCGATGGGAGCCGCATCGGTCGCGGACCTGACCGGTCGGGCATGTGGTGTCGCCCTCGGGACGTCGTCGCCCGTGGTGGTGGAGTCGTGGCATGGGCGGTCCCGTGCCCGCCCCGCCCGCACGCTCCGCGAGTCCGCCACCGCGTGCCGCCAGCTGCTGGTGGGTGAACGCGGTCACCTCGACGGCGAGGTGCTCCGAACCGACGGCTTCCGTCTGCGGCTCGCGCCACCGGGTGGGCCGCTCACCGTCGCCGCGTTCGGTCCGGCGGCGATCCGTGTCGCGGCGGAGCTCGGGGACCGGATGGTGGCCAACCTCGTCTCCGTGGCTGAACTGGAGCAGTTGAGCCGCGCCCTCGACGCGGCAGCCGACGAAGCGCAGCGGGTGCCGAGGCCGAAGCTCTGCGTGTGGGTTCCCACGGCCGTGGATCCCAGCCGGGCGGCCGTCGACCAGATCCGTCGAGCGGCGGTCGCCTACCTGGCCGCGCCTGGCTATGCGGAGATGTTCATCCGAGCCGGGTTCGAGGACGTCGTCACCATGGCCCGGGAGGGCGCACACCCCAAGGAACTGCTGGCTGCCGTCCCCGACGACCTGGCGACGGCGATCGGCGCGGTCGGTGACATCGACACCGTCCTCGATCAGCTCGAGGCCTATGGTCGGGCCGGCGCCGATCAGGTGGTCATCGTGCCGTCGGCGACGGACGACGATCCAGCTGGGGAGCGGACGCTGCGGTCGGTCGGTGCGGTTCGGATCGAGCGAACTGCACCTGCGAACGTTCGAGGGTGACCAGGCACCGGTCGCACCGTAGGACCGGGAAGAACGTGCGCTGACAGTGGCGATGCTCCACCCGGAGCGTGCGTGGTGCATCGTCGAACCAACGGTCGGCCCAGCCGACCATCAGCGCGAACACCGGCCAGAAAGCGAACCCCTTCTCGGTGAGCCGGTAGCAGACCGCCCTTCGTCCAGTTTCCTGGCGGCGTTCGAGGATGCCCCTGCCGCAGAGCTGGGAGAGCCGTTGGCTCAGGACGCTGGGCCGGATACCGAGCTCACGTTCGAGGTCGCTGAACCGCTGGATCCCGAGGAACGCCGAGGCGGTCAGCGCGGTTGACCAGCGATCGCCGATGATCGCCATCGTCTCCGGGAAGAACAGTTCGGGTCGGTCGGCGACCGAGTCCCAGCCACTCCGTCGGAAACGGCGAGGTGGGGTGGCGTCACGCACGAGGGTCTGCGGCGATCGGTGCGGGATGGTGTCCCGCGGGGTGACGAGCTCGGAACACACCCCGCACGCCAACTCCGGGTCGCATGCCTCACCGCACAGTTCGTGGAACAGGACGGGGAGTTCGTCGGTCCTACCCGGGACCCAGTGGTACTCCCACGACCAGATCGCGACGAGGATCGACCACAGCTCGAGCCCGGCGTCGGTCAGCCGGTACTCCTCCCGAGTGCGCTGCCGGTCGCGGTAGGGACGGCGATAGAAGACGCCGGCCTCGACCAGGGACCGCAGACGCGGTGCGAGCACGGCCTCCGAGACCCTCAACGTGTCCCGCCAAACGCTGAAGCGACGGACACCGAAGAACGCCTGTTGCAGGATCAGCAGGTTCCACTGATCGCCGAGCAGCACCAGCGCACGGCCGATCCGATCCGTGGCCGGTTGGACCATGTGGCGCCCCTTCGACGTCGATAGCACAGGCTACTCGGGCGAAGGCCCAGTGCGGCTCATCGCCGGGTGACGTCCGGCCTCGAGCGGCTCGGTGCCGGCCTACGCGACGCGTCGGACGCGACGGCGCAGTTCGATGGCGGGGCACCGATCCATCACGACGTCCAGCCCGGCAGTCTCGGCGCGCTCGCCGGCTGCCTCGTCGATGACGCCGAGCTGCAACCAGACCGCCGCCGCACCGCGCTCGATCGCTTCGTCCACGTGCGCGCCCGCGCGATCGGATCGACGGAAGATGTCCACCACATCCACCTCGACGTCCCCGGGTATCGACGCCAGATCCGGGTAGGCCGTACGGCCAAGCACCGCATCGACGGTCGGGGTGACGGGGATGACCTCGTAGCCGTGATCGATGAGCGTGGCCATCACGCCGTGGCTCGGCCGGCTGGGGTCGGCGGAGGCCCCGACCACCGCGAACGTCCGCGCGGTGTCGAGGAGGCGATCGGCGGTGACGGTGGTGGCATCGGGCACCGGGGGAGCCAGTCGTCGGTGGGGTGGGAGCCGGGGTGCGGCCTCGCGGCTGGCCCGAGCGGCCTGGGACGCGGGCGCGGTCACGGGCGACAACGCCATCGAACGTCCGGAGCTTCCTGCAGGTCCTCCGGCACCGCGAGTGGCCGCGGTGTCAGACCAGTCGGCCGCCGCGGTAGCGCCACCGCAGGAACGGCACCCGCATGGGTCCGTTGGCGTAGAGGAAGATCACCAGCCACGTGGTGATGAAGTGGACGAGGAACGCGGCCAGCGGGACGCCGTCATCGATGCCGGGGGCGAACCCGGCTGCCACGATCAACCACGCCAGCAGCCCTTCGTTGATGCCGGTGACCAGCGACAACAGCGTCGGCCAGTCCTTCTCCCAGCGGAACTGCTGGAGCGCGTGGTAGACGAACTCCCACACGATGCCGGCGACCCCGACGACCAGCAGGATCGAGAACGTCATCGCGTACGGCACACCGTCGTCGCCGCCACCGGGCAACACGGGGGTGATCAGCAACGTCCACAGCGACCCGACGACGGCGACGAGGAAGATGCGGGTCTGGATCCGTCCGAACAGGGTCGGGGTCATGAGCTCACCTTCCGGTTGAACGCCCACTTCCACCACTGGAGCGTCGAGCGGACCGGGCCGATTTTCTTGACGAACCGTTGCGACGCCAGGTCGTCGGCGATCTGCAGCGCCGCGTACTGCAGACCCAGGAACGAGTCCACACCCGCGTAGTAGCCACCGAGCGTGCTCGAGCCGGATGCGTAGATGCGTCCCTCGCCGCTGCGGGTCCCGCGGACCTCGAAGCTCGGTTCCACGTCCAGTCGTCCGACCGCGTTGCGGCCGGCACCGCCGTGTTCGAGCAGGTCGTTGAGGACGCGGTGCTCGCCGATGTCGGCCTGCAGGCCGGTTGCGTCGACGATGTAGTTGGCCGCGACCTCCAGGACGCCGTCAGCCGTGTCGATGCGCGTCACGACCGTGCCGTCGTCCCCGGGATAGACCTCGGTCACCGTGCCGACGTGGGTGCGGTAGTAGCCCTCGCGGCGCCCCTTCGCCAGCTGCTGCTGCCAGAGCTTGCGCTTGGGCGTGTTGGTGCCGCCCATCTGGGCGATGAGCTCCTTGCGCTCCTCCGGGCCGCTGCGCTCCAGTCGGTTCTTGAGCTGCCCACCCCAGGCCGCCTTCGGGAAGTTGAAGCCCTGGTAGGCGAAGCCGTCGGCGCCGGGCCGGCGCATGAAGATGCTCTTGCCCTGGGGCCCGTCCACGAAGTTGCGGAACAGGTGGATGATGGTGGTCTGGGCGCCGTGGTGTTCACGGTCGTCGATCAGCCGCTGCAGGATCCGGGAGCCCACGATGCCGCTGCCGCGGACCACCACCGTGCCGGGGCGCTTGCGCAGCTCCTGGTAGACGTGTTCGTGGGGCTCGTAGGCGTTGACGACGCGGGTGAAGTCCTGGTGCTTCTCCCGGTACTCCTGGAGGTCGCGCAGGAACCGAACCCCCGGGTAGCCCACGGCGGTGTGGACGTGGAGGCTGCGGTAGGCGACCCGTTTGGTGGCGCTGGTCCCCGCCGGTGGCGTCAGGATCGTGAAGTACCCACCGCCGGCGCGGCGGCGGATCATCCGGACCTGGCCCTTGTCGACCATGTTCCACCAGCCGATGCGATCGGCCTCACGCTGCATCCCGGAGTAGACGTGGCCGGCGGGAGGTGTGTAGTAGTCGGTCAGGATCGGTTCGACCAGGACCTGGAACAACGGCGCGATGAAGCCGGTCAGGCTGCGTGCCCCGAACGCTTCACGGACGGCGAAGCTCGGGAAGCCCCAGATGTTGTCCGGCGTCGAACCGGCGTCGGAGCGGAGCCGCTCCGGTTCGGGGATCTGCGAGACGGACGCGAGGTAGGCATAGGTGTCCCACGGCCGGTCCGCCTGGCCGAGCGCCCGCATGGAACCCGCCGGCATGCCAGCGATCCGCAGGACGTCGGCCAGCACGAACGAGCCGATGCCCCCGCCGACGCTGGTCAGCGGGACGTCGATGATCGGGATGCCGGCGCCAGCCACCATCTCATCGGTCCAGATCGACGTCGCGATCAGTTGGTCGGTCAGATCACCTGCTGCCGGCGCCGAGCCCGCAGCGGGCGTCCCCCCCGGGGGCGCTGGCGGTGGTGGTTGCTGCTGCGACATGTGGACTCCAACGGTCACGGAACCGGAGGGCACGGAGCGGGACGGACGGTGCGCCGGCCGCGACACGGACGCGCTCGCAACGCCAACCCCGGCTGCCTCGACACCGGTCCACCCCTCGCTGTGCTCGCGCTCACCGATCGGTGCCATGCCCCAGGCACCGACCGGACGGGTCTCGGTCCGTCGAACGGTAGCCGCAGGTCCTCGTCGTGGCCTAAGGTTCCGGCGGGGTCCCGCGACCCGGAACGCATCGTAGGTCCGGGTGGATCGGTCGGGAAGGGGTGAACTGCCGTGGACCAGGTCCCGTCGTCGAGCCAGCACGAACTGATCGCCGAAGCCGCGGCCGCAAGGCAACGCGTCCGTCGTCGCCGGGCACGCGCAGCGATGCTGATCTCGCTGGTGGTCACGGTCGTGTGGGTCGTCTACGTCAGCATCGCTGGCCAGTGGACCCGGGTCGGCAACAACTGGCAGGCCGCTTTGACGATGGTGCTGGGCAGCTTCGTGGCCGGATCCACCCCGCAGGGCAGCGGCGCGATCGCCTTCCCGGTCTTCACGAAGGTGTTGGAGGTGCCGTCGGACGTCTCCCGCACGTTCTCGTTGTCGATCCAGGCGGTCGGCATGACGACGGCCTCCGCGGCGATCCTGATCAACCGCCGCCTCGTGGAGTGGCGTGCGGTGATCGTTGGGTGTGTCGTCTCGATCCTCAGCTTCCTCGTGGCGCTGTTCGTCATCGCCGACCCAGCCACGCCCTACTGGGCGTCGGTGTTGCCTGATGAGTACGTCCGGGTCACCTTCACCCTGGTCCTGGCAGGGATGGCGTTCGTGGTCTTCCTCGGTACACGGGTCCGGATCCGGAAGGTCGACACCACGCTGCCACCGATGAACCCCCGGTTGTACATCGCCCTGGTGCTGGCCGGGTTGATCGGAGGAGTCGCCTCGGCGTTGACGGGCTCCGGCGCCGACGTGATGCTCTACCTGTTCATCGTCGTGCTGTTCGGGCTGGATCCGAAGGTGGGCGTCCCATCGGTGGTGCTGGTGATGACCAGCGTCGCGCTCGTCGGCCTGGTCGTGCTCGGTCTCGGGCACGGGCAGCTGTCGGTGGAGCTCAGCGATGGCCAGACGGGCCACGTCGTCTCGGTCGGCGACGAACCGGTCGTCGCTGACGAGGTCGACGGCACCACCGTGCCGGCGTTCACCTCCGAGAATGACGTGTCGACCGAAGACGACGATGACGAGGGGGCGGCGACCCTGCCAGCCCAGCGGTTCGACCTGTTCGGGATGTGGCTCGCGGCCGTACCCATCGTCGTCTGGGGAGCGCCTGCCGGGTCCTGGGCTGCGGCACGCATGCGCGCTCGCCACCTGGTCTACTTCGCGCTGTCGTTGGCCGTCCTCGAGGTCGTGAGCACCGCGGTGTTCGTGGACGGCCTGCACGAGCCCGGTGGGCTCCTGCTCTACGGCGTCGTGGGGATGACCGTGATGATCGGCGGTCTGTACCTGCTCGCGAAGTACCGACAGCGGATCTTCGGCCTGCCGGGGGTGCCGTTGAGCGAGACGTTGCAGCGCGGCAGCCTCGACGTCGTGCCCGGCTACGAGGAACAACTCGCGAGCCGAGACGAGCAGTTCGAGGAGCAGGTCGAGCAGCTGCGGGACCTGCGACCCGAGGACCTGCTCGGTGGCGGTCCGGCCGCTGCCGAGCCGGACGAAGCGGGCGGTGAGGCTGGCGAACCCGACGAAGCGGGCGGGGAGGTCGCCCCTGAACTCGACGAACCGACGGGGGACGCTGCCCAGCCCGACGAAGCGCGTGGGGAGGCCGCCCCGACTCAGCCCGACCCGGACCGGCCCGAGGCCGACGATCGAACCGACCGATGAGCCGCACGGCTCGCGGACGTTGATGACAGGAGTACCTCACGATGAGGCGGATCGCCGACTACGAGCTGCAGCACCCGCTCGGATCAGGCAACCACGGCGAGTTCTACCTGGCGCAGCCACCCTCGCGGCTCGGTCTGGAGACCGATCGCGTGGCGGTCAAGGTGCTCGGGTTGCAGGCCAGCGACGACGCGTTCCGGCGCGTGGCGAACGAACTGAAGCTGTTCGCCTCCCTGGACTGCCCGCAGCTGGTGACGCTCTACGACGCCGGGCAGCAGGACGGCATCTTCTACTACGCGATGGAGTACTTCGAGCGTGGTTCGCTCGCCGCCCCGACCGAAGCGATCGAGCGTGCAGGCATCCTGCGTGCTTTGGCCGATGCCGCCCGGGCTGCCCACGCGCTCCACGAAGCGGGTGTGGCACACCGCGACATCAAGCCAGCCAACGTGATGCTGAGCGACTCGGGAGGCAAGCTCTCGGATCTCGGTCTGGCGCAGATCCTGTCCCCGGGCCAGACCGTGACCGGCATCGGTCCGATCGGCACGATCGAGTTCATGGAGCCGAGCCTGATCCTGGGTGAGCGTGCCGGTCGGGCGTCCGACATCTGGTCGCTCGCCGCGACGATGCACCGAGCGTTGACGGGTGCGTGCATGTACGGCCAGATCCCGGACAAGGACCTCGTCGCGGCGCTGCGGCACGTCGTCCAGCAACCGCCGTCCCTGGCTGACGGGCTGACCGACGGCGAGGTGGAGCTACTGCGAGCTTGCCTGGCGGCGACCCGCGCCGACCGGCCACCGTCGGCGGATGAGGTCGCGGACCGGCTCGATGAGTTGGCGGAGGAAGCATGATGCGGCACGCCCGGTTGGAACTCGGCGCTGGCGACGGCACGGTCGCGGCGTTCAACGACATCACGCTGCTGATCGTCGGTGATGGCTCGTCATCAGCGGTACTGGACCTCGTCCGCGACGTCGCCGCATCGGACACGCCCTCGGACGTCGGCGTCGCTCGACGGTTGGCAGGACTGTTGACCGGTGACGACGCCGACATGGTCCCACCGTTCGGGGTGATCGCACGTACCGGCGACGGGTTCCTGGTGTTCCTGCACGGCGCCGTGTCCGCGATGGCCATCGATCGTGCGGGCACCTCGTCCCACCTCTCCGGTGCGGACGCGGCGACCTGGGTGGATCGCCGGCTCGGTTCGGACGTGGAGACGATCCAGCTCGCTCCGGTCGGCGTGACCCCTCCGGCGACCTCGGCGTTCGAGTTGACCACCGGCGTCGTCCCGGGCGGTTGGGTCCGCTTGACCGCGGAGTCGGAGGGAGCGTCGGTGGCCGATCCCGGGCCGGAGCCGGCTTCGACGACGGAGCCGGAGCCCGTCGCGGAGCCGACGCCCGAGCCTGAGCCCGTCGCGGAGCCGACACCGGAGCCTGAGCCCGTCGCGGAGCCGACACCGGAGCCCGAGCCGGCACCACCGCCGGTCCCGCAGGTGGCGGTCGAGCCGCCGACCGAGCCGACCCCCGCGATGCCCGACGTCCCTCAGCCTCCCGGTGATCAACCGGCGGTGGATCCTGCGTCACCCGTGGAGGACGAACCGACGCAAGCGTCGGTGGTCGAGTTCGAGTCGTTCGAGCTGACCCCCGACCGTGCGTCCTTGCGAACGCCGCTGCCGGTCGAGACCCCGGAGACGCCCGAGCCCGAGCCGGAGACCCCTGCCGGGGAGCCGGAGCCGGAACTCGTCGACGGCATCCTGTGCTCACGGCAGCACTTCAACAGCCCCGATGCGTCCTACTGCTCGGCCTGCGGGATCTCGATGGTGCACGCCACCCACAACATCGTGCGTCGGCCGCGGCCGCCGCTGGGCGTGCTGGTCTTCGATGACGGTTCGACCTTCACCCTCGACGGGCGCTACATCCTCGGCCGCGAGCCCGAGGTCGACGAGCTCGTGCGTCAACAGCAGGCTCGCCCGCTCACGCTCGAGGATCCGAAGATGAGCGTGTCCCGCATCCACGCGGAGATCCGCTTGAGCGGGTGGGATGTCCAGTTGATCGACCGTGGATCGACCAACGGCACGCACGTGCTCAACGCGACCGGTGACGGCTGGGAACCGGTCCCACCCGAGCAACCACGGACGCTGCCGCCCGGCGCGCGTGCTGCCGTCGGTCAGCGGACGTTCGTGTACGAGACGCCACGACGAGGATGAGGAGCGAGGTGGTCCGTTCCGTTCATGTCGTCCGGTGAGCGGTGCATCGGGTCCGCTCAGCGCGCTCGCTTCGGGAGGTCGGCTCGACGTCAACGGCGGGGCCGGAGCGGTAGCGTCGACGTGCCGGCGGTGGGGAGCGTGCCGTCGTTGGGTACCGGGCATCTCTGGGTCCCGGCCTCGCGCCCCCGCCCGACGTTGACACGCAGGTTCGAGGGGCACCTATGACCGGTACGCCACAGGGCAGCGAGACACCGCAGGGGGAAGGTTGGTGGCAAGCGTCCGACGGGCGCTACTACCCACCGGAACTCCATCCGGATGCCACGACGCCCCCCGATGCGGCCGCTTCACCGCGCGCATCGACGACGGGTGATCCGACCGCGCAGCCCGCGCCGCAGACGGTCGCGGTCAGCGGACAGCCCGCGGTCGAGCAACCACCGGGGGGGACCGAGCCATCGAGCCCGAGCCAGGACGCGCCGACGGCCCCGCAGGCGGGTTCCGCGCCGGTCGCTCCCGAAGCCAGCTTCACGCCAGGGGCTCCGCCGCCGGCTGGTCCGCCGCCGGGCGGTCCGCCGCCGGGTGGGC
>SKJX01000128.1 GCA_007121785.1 Nitriliruptoraceae bacterium | reverse complement strand
CTGTTCGACGCGCGGTAGGGCGGGGCCGCTTCGGGTCGGGGCCGCGTCGGACGGCGCCGCGTCGGGTCGGGCAGGGCCGGCGCGTGGCCTCAGGCGAGGGTGCTCGCCGCGATCCGGACCGTCCGGATCCGCTCGGTGTCGTCACGGGTGTCCTGCCAGGCGACGACGAGGTCGTCGTCGACGCGCGTCGCGGTCGGCGCACGGGCATGCGCCCCGTCGGGTGCGTCGTCGACCCGCACGGTCGGACGCGCGTGGCCCTGCCCGGAGATCCGCGTGACCGCGACGGCGCCGGTGCCCGTGCGGTCGTCCTCGAAGACCAGATGCGTCCCGGTCGGGCCGGCCGGCACCAGGGTCGCGTACCGCTGGATCACGCCGGCCGGTCGGTCCGGGTCGATCAGGCCCGGTTCGGACCAGCTGTGGCCGCCGTCGTGGGAGACGCGTCCCATCAGCGCCGCGCCACCCGCGGCCTCCCACCGTTCCCACACGAGCCACACCGTGGACCCCGCGGCGGCCAGCACGGGTCGAGCGACCCGGTGCGCCGGATCCGCGTCCCCGGCGAGGCGCTGTGCCGGCGACGGCCCTGACCCACGCAGCCGCGTGAGGTGGATCGCCGGGACACCGTGCTCGTCACGCTCCTGCCACGCCACCAGCACGGCCCCGTCGACGGCCGCGACGGCCGGGGTGGTCTGCCCGCGGCTCTCCGCGGTGCTGCGCGGCGCGAGCGGGTCGGGCTGTCCCTGCGTGGTGCGGTCGTCGATCCGCGCGCTGGCGCCCCAGGTCGCACCGCCGTCGTGGGACCAGGCGTAGCGCACCTGGGGGAGCACCCACGGCCAGCGCAGGTCGCTCCACACCGCCAGCAGGCCGTCGGCGACCCGAACGATGACCGGCGCGTCGTGGAGCCGTTCACGCAGCACGCCGGCACCGTCGTGCGCGTCGTCGACACGCACCGGTGCGGTCCAGGCGCCCTCGAGACGCGAGGCGAACAGCTCCCAGTTGTCGTTGGGGAAGCCCAGGAAGAGGCAGCCCGGTCGGCCGTCGTGCACCGTGAGCCGGGGCCGCCAGCGGCGGTCGGACACCGTCGGTGTCCGCTCGGTGTCGGTGGGCCGGGGCGAGACGCGCTCCGGCCGGCTCCAGGCCGTGCCATCGCCGGTGGCGACCGTCACCGCCTGGATCCCGGGGCCCTCGACCCCGATCCAGGCCAACCACGCCCGGTCCCCATCGCCGGTCAGGTCGGGCACGAGGTGCGTGCCGGCGGCGTCGACCTCGACGCTCGCCGGCACCGCCACCTGGCGGGGCAGCGAGGTCGCCGCAGGCGCCGGGTCCGGCAGCTCGAGGTCCGCCCAGACGGCCCCCTCGCTGGCCGTGCCCTCGAGCGGATCCCGGGACCCGGGTGCCAGCCGGCGTGCGTGCTCCTCGAACCCGGCACGGCGCTGCTCGTCGGCCAGCGCGCTCACCGGATCGTCGAGCCCACCCCAGGGGCCCACCGCCGCCCACCCGGCGTCGTGGCGCTGGCCCAGCAGCCCGAGGCCCGGCTGCCCCGACGGCGCCGGCACCGCGATCAGCGCCTGACCGTCGAAGCTCAGGTCACCGAGATGGCCGAGAAGCATCGGGGCGAGATTGACCCGGAAGGACGGGTGGCGCTGCACCATCCACCAGCCGCCCCGCTGGAACTTGTCGGGCGGCCACAGGTCGGCAACCTCGTCGGCGCCCGGCGTCCCACCGTCGCCCTCCCCCTCGTCGCCGCCGCCGGCCGACTGGCTGGCATCGCGGTCGACGAGCCCCCAGCGGTCGAAGGCCTCCGGCTGGACCACCACCTGCGCGCCGAGCTGCCCCAGCCGCTCGTTGACGTCCGGCATCCAGGCGTCCTTGCTGATGACCGTGCCGAGCCGCCCGATCGCCAGGTCGGCGACGGCGACCTCGTCCAGTCCCGCGGCGCTCAGGCCCAGGCCCTGCTCGGCGTCGGCCTCCATCGGCACGAGGTAGGCCTTGTCGTGGACCGCGACCAGCTCACCGTCGGGGGAGAAGACGAGGTTGCGGTTGCGTACCCGTGGTCCGGACGCCACGTACACGTCGTCGTGGTCCGGCTCCGGGCCGAGTAGCGTGGCCACCACCTCGTCGCCGAGGTCGTCGGTGCCGAGCAACTCCCAGTCGGGCAGGGCCGCGCCGACGCTCAGCCACAGGCCCCGCTCCGCCGCGAGCGTCGAGAAACCGTCCACGGCCGTGCGCACCATCACGTCGGTGCACGCGAGGTGCAGTAACTGTCCGATGGAGCTCACGTCGGGGAACCGGCCGGCGTAGTGGTCCAGCACCTCGCCGTAGCCGATGGCCAACGACGTCAGGGCGTCCAGCGTCGACGCACCGGCCATCAGCTGCTCGCGCGCCGCCGCGCCGCGGGGGCCGACGAACATCGTCAGCAACCCCGTGTGCTCGGGGAAGGTGACCAGTGTCGGCGCGTCCGGGTGGGGCTCCACCTCGCGGTCGAGCAGTTCGCCCGTCGCCGCCAGGAAGGCCGCGGTCGAGGTGGCGCGGGCGGGGTCGATGCGCAGCCCGACCGCACAGCAGCGCACCCGCCTCATGTCGTGGCCTCCGGGCGCACCTCGGCACGGGCGGTCTCGACGTCACGCTCCGGGTAGCGCAGGAAGATCAGTGCGCCGAGCCCCGCCGCGATGGCCGCGACCGGGCCGGTGAGCTGGAGCCCGAACGGGTCGCCGGCGAACTGCAACAGCGCCCCCGAGACCACCGTGGAGATACCCAGGTTGAGCTTGAGGAAGAGGCCGTTCACACCGAAGTACATGCCCTCGCGGCGCTGGCCGGAACGCGTGAGCTCCAGGTCGGCGACCGCAGCGATGATCGCGTCGGGCACGATGAAGAACCCGGCGAGCGGGATACCGGCGAGCCCCATCACGATGATCCCGTACACCAGGTGCGACAGCCCGAACGGTGGCGTCGGGAACAACGCGATCAGCGGGAAGACGACCGCGAACGCCGCCAGGGAGGCGATCATCACCGCCTTCAGGCCGACCCGCTTGGTGAGCCGGTTCACGAACGGGAAGGTGACCAGGCACACGCCGAACAGCGACCCCATCAGCACCGCGACCGTGCCCTCGGTCAGCCCCAGCAGCGACGTGGCATACAGCGGCACGTTCAGCGAGACGATGTTGAACCCGAACCACAGCGCGTTCGCGCCCAACAGCGCGATCACGAACGGACGGTTGGCGAGCGTCGTGCGTACCGCCTCGATCAGCGGCATGGTGGCGGGCTCGGCCCGCGCGAAACGACGCTCGGGGATCCGGGTCGGCACGAACAGCAGCACGAGCGCGACACCACCGAGGATCCACACCATCGCCTGGACCCCGAACGCTTCGACCAGCAGCCCGGAGACGATCAGCGCCACCGCCGCACCGAGCAGGGTCGCGACCGCTTTCGAGGTGGACAGGTCCACGCGATCCGAGGTGGTGCCGGACAGATCGGCGAGCAGCGCGAGATAGGGACCGACGTAGGCGGTGAACAGCGTGAAGTACAGCGCCAACCCGACGCCGAGGTAGACCGCGTTGAGCGGGGACGCCTCGGCGAGCGGGGGGTGGAACAACGCGACGTAGACCACGACGTAGGGCACGGCGCTCACCAGCAGGAAGGGCAGACGACGGCCACGCCTGCCCCGGTGGTTGTCCGAGAGTCGGGCGATCACCGGGTCGGCGACGGCGTCCACGACGCGACCACCCAGCATGATCGCGCTGAACACCAGTGGCAGCATGAGCGCATCGCTGGTGGTGTCCCGCGCGGTGACGTAGAAGAAGTACAGCCAGGTCAGCAGGACCCGGTCGACGATGACCCAGCCCGCGGCGCCCGCGCCGTACGCGGCGACCACCCACCGCGGCAGCAGGGAGGGGCCGCCCGTGGCCACCGTCGGAGCAGGTTCGCTTGACATTCGCGCACGCTACTACGCCGGCGCCGGTGGCCAGGGTGTCCGTCGTTGCCGTCCAGGTTGCCGCCGGGGTCGTGGACCGGCCGAGCCGGAGGTGGTCGTCGCCTGCGCGTCGGGGCAGG
>SKJX01000237.1 GCA_007121785.1 Nitriliruptoraceae bacterium | reverse complement strand
CGATGCGGACCAGCAGCTGCGGGCGGCCGGCGGCTCGACCGCCAGGGCCACCGGTACCCCCGTCGTCGCGATCGCCGTCGCGGTCGTCGCGGTCGCCGTTGGTGAGCAGGTCGATCAGCCGGCGGGCGCGAGCTCGGCCGATGGTGCCGCGGTCCCACCGACCGGGACGGCTACGCACCCGTTCCCCGTCGTCGCCGTCCGGGTCGTGGTCGTCGGCGTGGCCGGACGGGTCGTCGTGGTCGGTCGCGGTGTCGAGGTCGCGCCGGTCGGGGGCGAGCGCGGCGTCGAGGGTGGCGAAGTTGACGGCGTTGTACTCGCCGTAGATCTGGCCGCCGGTGCCGTCCAGCCGTGGCTGCAACGCGAGGAACTCCTCACGCTCCGGCCGCACCGGGTCGTTGGGACCATCCGCGGCTTCCAGCGAGGCGATCGCGATCGACACCGCCCGGGTCAGCTCGTCCGGGTCGGTGCGGGGGCTGGAGCGGAGGATCGCCTCGCCGATGGCCTGATCGACGACCTCGTCGAGCCGGTGGGGCAGGCGCACCACCTGCAGCACCACCGCGCGGACCTGCGCCCACGACACGGTGCCCCGGTTGATGAACGCTGAGCGCAGCGTCGGCAGGCGGCGCATCGCGTCGCAGGTGGTCAGCAGCATCCGTCGGTCGGCATGGGTGCGGCCGGCGACCAACGCCAACCACTGATCGATGGCGACACCGGTGGTGGCCTCCGCCACCTCGTGGGCTGTCAGCTCCAGCAACCCGGAGATCAACCGTGCCACCAGCCGGTCCACGGCCTGTGCCGCAGCCAGGACCTCACCGAGTTCCGGCACCTCGGCGAGCACCGGGAAGTCCGCAGCGAGCCGCTCGTCGGTGCGGTGAGCAGCCGCCATCGCCGCGGGGTCGGCCGCCGCTCCCTCGGGTGGTGCCGCCCAGACCGGGTGCGCCGACGGTGCGGGATCCGACGTCCGGGCGCGTCCGGGTTCCCGCGCGGTGGCGGGGACGGCGGCCGGTGCGATGGTGGTGTTCATCAGGTGGCCAGTATCGCGCAGGGGTGCGACACGCGGTCGATGGATCCTGACCGCCTGGGGAAAAGGTCAGCCGGCAACGGCGACCCCGCCCTGGGCGCTCGCTGACCGCCGGCGGTCACGGACCCCGGTGGTCCTCACGGCAGCGGCTGGTGGTCACGGACCCCGACCGGTCCTCACGGCAGCGGCCAGCGGTGGACGGGCTCGTTGGTGCGCATGTGCTCGAGGTAGCGGCGGGTCATCTCGACCAGGGCTTCGTCGCGGTTGAGCCCCTCGTCGTCGAAGAGCGAGCGGAACGTCCGTACCTGCCAGTTGGCGCCGGTCCGGCGGAGCAGCGCCCGTTGCTCGATGATCCCGAGGTAGTGGTCGCGGTCGGCGGGATCGATGTCCCAGGCGTCGAGGCCGGCGTGGGCGATCGGCAGCAGGGTCCGCAGGATCAGTTCGCTGGCCGGGACCTGTCCGACCCCTGGCCAGAACAGCTGGCCGTCGATGCCGTCGCGGGCGGCGGCCCGGAAGTTGTCCGCGGCTGCCGTGAACGACAGTTGCCGCGAGATTGGCTCGTCCTGGCCGACCAGGCCACGGACCAGGCCGTAGTAGAAGGCGGCGTTGGCGACGATGTCGGCCATGGTCGGGCCGGCCGGGAGGACCCGGTTCTCCAGCCGTAGGTGCGGCTTGCCCCGGGCGACGGCGTAGATGGGCCGGTTCCAGCGGTAGATCGTGCCGTTGTGCAGGACCAGTTCCGGCAGGTGCGGGACGTCCCCCCGGCTGAGGACCGCCTCCGGGTCCTCCTCGTCGAGCAGGGGAAGCAGCGCCGGGAAGTAACGGACGTTCTCGTCGAACAGGTCCATCACCCGGTCGATCCACCGTTCGCCGAACCAGACGCGCGGCCGAACCCCTTGGGCGGTGAGCTCCTCGGAGCGGGTGTCGATGGTCTGCTCGAACAGGGCGATACGGGTCTCGCGGTTGAGTTCCTTGCCAAGGAGGAACGGCGAGTTGGCGCCGATCGCCACCTGAGCGCCAGCGATCGCCTGGGCGGCGTTCCAGGCGCCCGGGAACCCCTCCGGGCTGACCTGCAGGTGCAGCTGGACGGAGGTCGCGGCCGCCTCCATCGCGATCGACGACGCCTGCAGCATTAGCCGCTCGACGCCTTCGATCTGCAGCTGCAGATCCTCGCCGCGGGCGTCGAGGATCTGCTCGTTGAGCAGGTGGTAGCGCGGGTTGGCCGAGAGGTTCTGGATCGTGACGTGGAGGTCCTTGAGCGTCGGGATGATCCCGAACATCGCCACGTGCGCGTCCAGCTCGCTGGCCCGTCGATCCGCGTGGGTGAAGGAGGTCTGCAGTTCCTCCTCGATCTCCCGGAAGACGGTGCCCGCCAGCTTGTGTGGAGCGAGGTTGAACTCGATGTTGAACTGGGCGAGTTCGGTCTGGAAGTCGGCGGACTCGATCCGGCTGAGCAGTTCCTCGTTGATCATCGTCGGGTCGCCGACGTCGTCGACGACGTAGAACTCGACCTCGACCCCGATCAGCTTGCGTTCGCGTTCGAACCGCCCTTCGTCGAGCATCCGCTGGAGGACGATTAGGTCCCGCTTGACCTTGTCGCGGTAACGCTGGCGGCCCTCCCGGGTGAACCGGGTCTCGTCGATGTCGCGTCCCATGGGGGAGCCCCCACGTCGGTGGGTCGGTGCCGACCGGCGGAGCCTACGCTCCACGCACCCACCCGTGAGGTTCCGATGTCGCCGATGTCTCCCGATATGTCCGCCGCGTCCCCACCCGGGGTGTCCGTGCGGGCGATGTCGCCCCACCACCACGCCGGGGTGATCGAGTTGAACGATGCTGAAGTGCCCCAGGTCGGTGAGCTCGGCGTCGACGGCCTGGCGCCACTGCTCTCCCACGCGGCCTTGGCGCTCGTCGCGACGGTGGAGGGCGGGAAGCTCGGCGGCTTCCTGGTGGCGATCGCTCCCGGCGAGGTCTACGGCAGCGAGAACTACCGCTGGTTCGAGCGGCGCGGGACCGACCATCTCTACGTCGACCGCATCGCCGTGGCCGACCCGGCACGCCGTCGCGGGATCGGGGATGCCCTCTACGACGTCGTCGAGGAGGTCGCGCGGCGGCAGGGTCGGGCGGAGGTCACCTGCGAGGTGAACCTCGACCCGCCGAACCCGGGTTCGCTGGCGTTCCACGAGCGACGCGGGTTCGTCGAGGTCGGCCGTCAGGACACCGACGGCGGCACCAAGACCGTCGCGCTGCTCGCCAAGGCACTGCCTGACCCGCGCCGGTAGCCGCGGCTCAGTCCTCGTCCCACGGCACCTGGAGCGACGCGGGGTCGATCAGCCGCTGGCCGCGACGCAGACCATCGATGCGGGCCATCTCGTCGGCGTCGAGTTCGAAGCCGAACACGTCGGCGTTGGAGGCGACCCGTTCGGGCTTGGAGGTGCGCGGGATGGCGGAGATGCCCCGCTGGAGCAGCCACCGGACGGTGACCTGGACCGGACCGACGCCGTGCGCCTGGCCGATGTCGACCAGCACGGGATCATCCAGCACGGCGCCCTGCGCGAGGGGGCAGTAGGCGGTGAGGAAGCCGTCGTTGGCGTCGAGGACCTCGATGATCCGGTCGACGGCGAGGTAGGGGTGGTGTTCGACCTGGTCGGTGACGATCAGGGCGAGGTCGAACGCGCGCTGGAGCATCGCCGAGGGGAAGTTCGACACGCCGATGTGGCGGGTCATCTCCCGCTCACGCAGGTCGGTGAACGCCTCCAGCGTGGCTTCGAGCGGGGCGACGTGCTCGGAGGGCCAGTGGAGCAGCAGCAGGTCCACGTGGTCGACGCCGAGCCGCTGCAGGCTCTCCTTGTGGGTGCGTTCGACGTCGGTCGGGGCCGCGGCGTCCGGCGGGACCTTCGTGGTGAGGAACACCTCGTCGCGGTCGACCGGGCTGTCGTCGATCGCGCGACCGACGGCCTCCTCGTTGCGGTACATCTGCGCGGTGTCGATGTGGCGGTAGCCGACCTCCAGCGCGGCGGTGACGCAGCGGTAGGTGTCGTCCGGGTCGAGTTGGAACGTCCCGAACCCGAGGGCCGGCAGCTGGATCCGGGGCGTCTCGATCGTGGTCACGTCGGTGGTCACGTCTCGCCTCGTCGGGTTGGGGCCGGGAAGTCCGGCCCACGACGCTACCGTGCGAGGGTTCCGTCGTGCCGCCGACGAGTGGCCGTGGTCGGCGTGGCAGCGCGGACACCGTCGAGTGGCCGAGCGGCGCCCCGCCCGGTCAGCTGGCCTGCGCAGCCAGGAGCCGGGAGATCTCCGGTGCGCTGACCGACGGGCTCCAGTAGAAGCCTTGACCGTACTGACACCCGAGCGAGCTGAGGTCCTCGGCCTGCTGCCGGGTCTCCACACCTTCAGCCGTGGCTGGAAGGCCGAAGGAAGCGGCGAGCTCGTTGACCGCGACGACCAGGACGTGATCCTGGTGGTCGTCGTGCATGCCGGCGACGAAGGAGCGATCGATCTTGAGCATGTCCACGGGTGTTCGGCGAAGGTGGGAGAGCGAGCTGTAGCCGGTGCCGAAATCGTCGATCGCGAACCGGACCCCCAGACCCCGGAGCTGCTGGATCGCCGTGGGGGCACTGGGCCCCGACAGCAGCGCCGACTCGGTGATCTCCAGCCACAGCGACGCCGGAGTCAAGCGGTTGGCGGCGAGGGCGGCCTGGACGTCGTCGGTGATGCCGGGATGGGTGAGCTGCCGCGGGGAGAGGTTGACCGCCAACATGAAGTTGCGATCAGCCGCGATCCAGGGACGGGCGTCGTCGCACGCCTGGGCGAGGACCTGACGGCCGAGCTGGACGATCAGGCCGTTCTGCTCGGCGATCGGGACGAAGTGGATGGGCGAGAGCAGCGTGCCGTCGTCGCGGCGTATCCGGGCCAGTGCTTCGACCCCGACGATCCGGCCGGTGGCCAGCTCGATGCTGGGTTGGTACTCGACGACGATCCGTTCCTCATCGAGTGCGGTTCGCAGGACGTTGGTGGTCTCGAAGCGACGGACCGCGAGGTCCTGCATCCGGGCGTCGAAGAGCTCGGCACGGTTGCGACCGGCGTCCTTGGCCCAGTGCATCGCCGTGTCGGCGTCACGCAACACCGTTGCGGGATCGGTGCTGGCATCGCCGAAGACGATCCCGATGCTCGCCGTCACGGTCACGGGTCCGTCTGAGGTGACGACCCCGACCCCGAGCGCCGCCTGGATCCGCTCGGCGACCGCCTCTGCGCCGGCTTTGCTGGCCAGGTCAGGGCAGACCACGGCGAACTCATCTCCCCCGAGCCGGGCCACCGTGTCGACGGGACGCACGACGGAGCTGAGCCGTTCAGCCAGGGCGTGGAGGATCTCATCGCCAAGGTGGTGTCCCACGCTGTCGTTGATGCTCTTGAAATCGTCCAGATCGAGGAGCAGCAGGGTGTACCGGCTCTCCGAGCGCACGCTCGCCGCGCGGATCTGGTCGAGGCGGTCGAGGAGCAGGACACGGTTCGGGAGCCCGGTCACGGCGTCGTGGGTGGCCTGGTGCTCGAGCTGCGCGAGCGTCCCCGCGCGTTGCGAGGTCGCACGGACCACGTGGGCGAGAGACCGGATGAACGCGATGTCCTGCGCCGCGGCTCGCTCGACGCCCGGACCGGTGAGGCGGAAACCCCTCGCCGTGTCGATCACGACGTCGATTGCGTCGGCCCCCGTCGGGGCCGGCTCGGTGTCGCCGTCCCAGACGACCGTTACCTCGATGTCCGGGCCCAGCAGGTCGGCTGCCTGGCGCACTGCGTCGATCGCGACCGCGTACGCGTCCCCGTGGTCCAGGGCCTTCTGGCCGAGCTCGGACAACATGGTCTGTTGCTGCGACCGCAGCCGGAGTTGCTCCTCGTTCGCGACCTGTTCCGAGATGTCGACCGCCACGCCGATGAACCCGGCGATCCGACCGTTCGGGTCGTGGTAGGGGCTGATGGTCGTCAAGGACGCGAACCGGCTCCCATCGAAGCGTTGCAGTTCGATCCGTCCGGTCCTGACGGTGCCTTCGCGCACCTCGTCGAGGATGCGCTCGAACGCACCGAGCGCGGCAGGGGACACCACCAGCCCGGTGACCTCGGCTTGCAGCACGTCCAGCTCGCGCCAGCCGAACATCTGCTCGGCAGCGGGGTTGGCGTACATCACCAGTCCGTCGAGATCGGTGGCGATCACCGCGTCACCGACCGCTTCGAGCAGCTGAGCTTGGAACCGTTGCTCGTCCTCGGCGCGCCGCTGTTCGGTGATGTCGTCGTGGATCGCGACGAAGTGCGTCGGTGACGCATCGCCGTCGAACACCGGCGTGATGGTCTGCGCGACCCGGTAGTGGTGGCCGTCCTTGTGGCGGTTGACGACCTCGCCGTGCCAGACCTCTCCAGCCGTGATGGTGGCCCACAGCTGCGTGTAGTGCTCGGGGTTCTGGACCCCGGACTTGAGCAGCCGAGGGGTGTGGCCGCGGGCCTCGTCAGGCTCGTAGCCACTCAACGTCGTGAACGCGCCGTTGACCCAGACGATGCGGCCGTCCGCATCGGTGACCATCACCGCGTTGGCGATCGAGGCCAGGACGGCGGCCTGGACGGGACCGGCAGGCAGGGCCCCTGGCGCGTCCCCCGGCGCGCGCGTGGTGGATCCGTTCCGACGGGTCCTTGCTGCTGCAGTCGCTGCTGCATCCGTCATGTCGCTGGTCGCTTCCCACGCTTCGCCTCGTACATCTCCTGGTCGGCGTCGGCGATCGCGCGGGCGAGGTCGCCGCTGCCAGCGACGCGGACCGTTCCGATCGATGCTGCTACGGCGACCTCGATGCCGTCGTCGAGCGCGATCGGTTCGTCGAGCGCTCGGGTGATCCGATGCCCCAGTGGGGCCACGTCAGCTTCCTCGAGGTCCTCGCAGACCACGACGAACTCGTCCCCGCCGACCCGGGCGACGGCGTCGGTCTCGCGGACCACCTGCTGGAGCCGTTGGGCGCAGAGACGCAGGACCTCGTCGCCGGCGCGGTGTCCGTGCCGGTCGTTGATCGGCTTGAACGCGTCCAGGTCGATGAACAGCACCGTGACCGGGTGGGTGGTGCGGCGGGCGCGGGCCATCGCTCCCGTGCCGTAGGTCAGCAGTCCCAGACGGTTGGCCAGGCCGGTCAGCGGGTCGGTGTGGGCTTGCGTCTCGAGCTGCTGCTGGAGCTCGTGCCGCCAGGTGATGTCGTTGTGGGTGAGCACGGCTCCACCCTCATCGAGCTCGAGCGGGGAGATGCGCAGTTCCCACCAGGTGGTGGTGGGCTCATCGAGGCGGTAGTCCAACCTCTCCCGCTCCGATGAGCCGGCCAGCACCCGGTCGAGCGCTTCGAGCACCTCGCCCGCGCCGGCGCAGCCAGCAGCTGCGCTGCGACGGCATACGTCGCGGTAGTTGATCCCCGTGCCCGTCGTGGTCGGATCGGCCTCCGCGGCCGCTTCGCTGTCGCGCCAGGCGCGGTTGGTCTCACGGATCACCCCGGTGCCGTCCACGACCGCGGTCGGGGTGCCGAGCGACTCCAGGATGCCGCGCGCGTAGGCTTCGCGCTCCCGCAGTCGGCGCAACGCATCCCGTTCGGTCGTGACGTCTTCCAACGTCGCGATCACACCGGCGTGTCCGTCACCTCCGAGGCGCAGCGGGGCGTAGTGAGCGCGCAGGCTCCGACCGTCGGTGAGCTCGAGCATCGACACCAGATCGGAGGCGTCCCCGACAAAGGCGAGGTCGGCCAGGACCTTGCCGGCTGCTCGGTCACCGATCGCCTCCAGCCAGCCGTGGCCGAGGAGCGCTTCGAAGTCGCGTCCGAGCAGCGTGGAGAGCCGGCCGTTGGCGTACACCAGGCGTCCCGTCCGGTCCACGTGGGCGATCCCACCCGGGTTCCCCGCCGTCAACGCGGCCAGGTGATCGCTCACGTCGCGCTTGACCGCCACGAAGTGCGAGAGCTCTCCGGCGTCGTCGCGCAGCGGGGTGATGGTCATCCGGTCGGTGTAGAGCTCGCCGGACTTCTTGCGGTTGACCAGCTCCCCGCTCCAGGACGCGCCGGAGAGGATCTGGGCCCAGAGGTGCTCGTAGAAGGTCTCGTCCTGCAGCCCCGATCGCAGCAGCTTCGGGTTCTGCCCGACCGCCTCGTCCGGCTCGTACCCCGTGACCCGGGTGAACGCCGGGTTGACGTACACGATGCGGCCCGCGAGGTCGGTGATCACGAGCATGTTCTCGACCACGTCGAGCGCAGCCGACGCCAACGGCAAGCCCAGGTCGCTCACAGCTTCGGTCACCGGACCCGCATCCTTGTGCTCGCTGCGGGGAGTATCGGCACGAGAACCGGCCGACCGTAGGGCTGACCTTCGACCGTCCAGGGCCGGATGATCCTCGGTGTGTCGTGGTTCGGCGCGTTGCCGCGTGACGGCCGAGGCGTCGCTGGGGCGATCGGCCGGGTGCCGCGGCGTACGCTGGGCGGCCCCGTCGAAGGTGCCCGCCCGTGGCCAACCGACTCGCCGACTCCACCTCGCCGTACCTCCAGCAGCACGCGGACAACCCGGTGGACTGGCATCCCTGGGGCGAGGAAGCGTTCGAGGAAGCCCGCCGCCGGGACGTGCCGGTGTTCCTGTCGGTGGGCTACAGCGCCTGCCACTGGTGCCACGTGATGGCGCACGAGTCGTTCGAGGACGAGCAGGTGGCGGCGGTGATGAACGAGCGGTTCGTCAACGTCAAGGTCGACCGCGAGGAACGACCCGACGTCGACGCGGTGTACATGCAGGCGGTCCAGTCGATGACCGGCCACGGCGGCTGGCCGATGAGCGTGTTCCTCACGCCGGGGGGCGCGCCGTTCTTCGCCGGGACCTACTGGCCGAAGGAGCCGCGCGGGGGGATGCCGGACTTCCCGAAGGTGCTCGGCGCGGTCAGCGAGGCGTGGCACGAGCGCCGTGACGAGGTGCTGGGCTCCGCCGAGCGGATCGCGACGGCGATCGCGGAGCACCGCGAAGGCGAACCGGCCGAGCAGGTCGACCCGTCGATCGTGGACGCCGCGGCGCGGGCGACCGTGGCCGCGGCGTGGGACCGCGAGCGCGGCGGGTTCGGGCGCGCCCCGAAGTTCCCGCAGGCGATGACGATCGAGTGGCTGCTGCACCACCACGCCCGCACCGGAGCGGACGAGCCGCTGGAGGCGGCGGTGCACAGCCTGGACGCGATGGCCCGTGGCGGCATCCACGATCAGTTGGCCGGCGGGTTCGCCCGCTACTCGACCGATGCGTCGTGGTTGGTCCCGCACTTCGAGAAGATGCTCTACGACAACGCGCTGCTGCTGCCGGCCTACGCCGCCGGTGCGGTGATCACCGACCGCGAGGACCTCGCCCGCGTGGCCCGTTCGACCGCCCACTACCTCCTCGGGGAGCTGCGGACGGCCGACGGCACGTTCGTCAGCGCGACCGACGCCGACTCCGAGGGCGTCGAGGGTCGCTACTTCGTGTGGCCGTACGACGAACTGGTGGCGGTCCTCACCGACGCCGGGGTCGACCCGGACCGGTGGACGGCGTTCCTGGGTGCCCGGCCGGGAGGCAACTGGGAGGGCGTGAACGTCCTGCACGAACCGGTCCCGCGGGCGAGGTTCGCCGAGCAGCAGGGGCTGGACCCGGATGCGTTCGAGGCCGAGTGGGAGCGGGTGCGGGCCGCGCTGCTCGAGCACCGCGCGCAGCGGGTGCCGCCGGGCGTCGACGACAAGGTGCTCACCGACTGGAACGCGTTGGCGGTCCGTGGGCTGGTCCGCGCCGGCGGCTGGTTGGGCGAGCCCGGCTGGGTCGCGGCGGGCGTTGCGGCTGCGGAGCGCCTGCACGCCGACCACGTCATCGACGGTCGGCTGCACCACGCCGGCAAGGCCGGCAAGGTCCACATCGACGGGTTCCTCGAGGACCACGCGCTGCTGGCGCTTGCCGACCTCGAGCTGCTGCAGGCCACCGGCGACCCGCGCTGGTTCGACCACGCGCAGTGGCTCGCGACCGAGGCGCACGAACGGTTCCACGACGCCGACGAGGGCGGTTGGTTCCAGACCGCGCACGACGCCGAGCAGCTGTACGCCCGCCCGAAGGACCGGTGGGACAACGCGGTGCCGGCTGGCACGTCGGTGATGATCGAGGTGTGCCTGCTGCTGGCCGGCCTGACCGGTGACCTGGCCTGGCGCGACCGTGCCGAGGAGGGGCTCAAGCTGTTCCAGCCGAACCTCGAGCAGATGCCGATCGGCTACGGCTGGACGCTGCGGCAGCTGGAGTCGCTGGCGGCCGGCCCGCGCGAGGTCGCGATCCTCGGCCGGCCCGGCGACGACCGCGACCAACTGGAGGCGGTGGCGCGCCGGGCCGTCCGGCCCGGGACGTTCGTGGTGGTCACCGATCCCGACCACGGCGACCGGATCCCGCTGCTGGAAGGCCGCGGCGAGGTGGAGGGGCGGCCGGCGGCCTACGTCTGCCGGCAGATGGTGTGCGACCGGCCGGTCACCGACGCGCAGGAACTGGCGGCGCTGCTGGACGGCTGACACGTCCGGACGCGCCGCCCGGTCACCGTGGCGTGCTGCCGGGCTGGTCGCCGCGCTGGCCAGGTGCGGTCCCACCGTCCCCACCTCGTACCCTGGCCGCCGGTCGTGCCGACGGGAAGGACACGTGTCCATGCACCAGGACTGGGGTGAGCGTGACGAGCGCTGGGCCGGGATCCGCAGCGAGGTGGTCGAGCTCAAGGGCACCTCGGTCCACGTGCTGCGGGCGGACGGCCCGGTGGACGGACCGACGCAGCTGCTGGTGCACGGGCTCGGCGGGTCGGGGACCAACTGGCTCGAGGTGATGGGCGATCTCGCCCGGATCGGCCCGGTGGTGGCGCCCGACCTGCCAGGGTTCGGCCGTACCGAACCGCCACGGCCCGGCGCGAGCCGCATCCGGGCCAACCTCGGCTTCCTGCGGGCGTTCCTCCACGAGTTCGACCTCGATCGGGTGACCGTCCACGGCAACTCGATGGGCGGGATGCTGTCGGTGCTGCTGGCCGAGGCTGAGCCGATCGCGGTGGAGCGGCTCGTGCTGGTCGACCCGGCGCTGCCGGGTCCGCACCTGCGCGTGTGGGATCTCCACCCCGACACGCTGCGGACCTTCGCGCCGTTCGCGGTCCCACGGCTGTCGTCGCGCGTGCTGGCGCGGCTCTACGCCCGCAACACCCCTGAGGAGCTGTTCGAGGAACAGCAGGCGCTGCTCCACCACGACCCGGCGTGTGTCCGTCGGCCGCTGCGCAAGGTCGGGTTGGAGAACCTGGCCTACGGCATGCGGACCCCGTGGCGGTTGGACGGCATGGTCGCGGCCGGCGAGTCGGCGCTGGCCACCCTGCTCGCCGGTCGGCCGCTGCTGCGTGCGCTGGACGCGGTGGCGGCGCCGACCCTGCTGGTGTGGGGAGAGGGTGACACGATCATCACCCGTCCGGTGATCGACACGACCCTGGAGCGGCGACCGGACTTCGAACTGGCGACGCTGCCCGACGTCGGGCACGTGCCGATGGTCGAGGACCCCGCCGGCTACCTCGAGGCGGTCACGGACTTCTACGCCCGGACCGGGGTCGACCTGGCGGGCGAGGCGGCGTAGGCGCAGGACCGGCCCGGCCGGGCTGCCAGGCACCCGCAGCCGGGTCGGGTCGCGTCGGGTCCGCGGGCGACCGCGTCCGTCCGTGCCGCTGAGCGGGTCAGACCGGCGCGTCGGCCTGCGTCAGCCAGGCGGTGAGCGTCGCGCCGACCCGTTCGGGGGCCTCGAACTGCGGGACGTGACCGACGTCCTCCCAGACGTCGACGACCGCGCGTGGCAGCGCCGTCTGGATCCGCTGCGCGTACTGGCTGGACACCAGCCGGTCATGGTCGCCGAAGACCCACAGGCTGGGTGGGCGCAGGCCCGCTAGCCGGGACCAGTAGGACCGCGAGCCGCGGGAGCGTTCGGCACCGAGCGTGCGTGCGCACGCCAGCAGCGCGAGCCGGTAGCCGGGGTCGCCGAGCGAACGTCGGACGTCATCGGCCGCGGCGAGGTGGTTGGCCTCGGGCAGGATCCGTGGGTCGTGGAACAGGTCGCGGATCACGCGCTCGATCACGGACGTGGGGATCCGCACCGGGGCGACGCCGAGCCACTGCAGTTGGGTGTGCCGCAGCAGCGGGGCGATCCGCCGGTAGTGGTCGAACCCGACCGCCGAGCCCAGGCCGGCGAGGCTGCGGACCGAGTGGGGGTGGCGCAGGGCCAACTCCAGGCCGATCCGGCCCCCCATGGAGTTCCCGACGACGTGGGCGGCACCCAGCCGGTTCTCGATCAGGTAGCCGTTGACCACGTCCGCGAACCAGCCCATCGAGTAACGCCGTCCCGCCGGGAACGGCTTCGATGAGTGGCCGAAGCCGGGCAGGTCGATCGCGTGGACCTCGAACCGGTCCGCCAGCGCGGCGACCGTCGGCAGGAACGACACCTTGGACGCACCCAGCCCGTGCAGCAGCAGGACCGGCGGGCCGGAGCCGGCCACCAGCGAGTCCAACGTCACCCCGCGGGTGCGGGTCGTGATCGAGCGCTGCGGACGGTGGTTGTGCGGTCCGGGGGCGAACAGCGTCTCGAAACGGGTCGCGAGCGCCAGGTCGCCGCTGACCTGCAGCGCGCCGCTGAGGAACGCGCTCACCCCGTCGGTGCGGCCGTCGACCAGCGCGACCCAGGTGCCGAGGTCCGTGGCGAGCGTGGCGTCGGGGTCGCGTGCCGGACCGGCGGTGACCGAGCACCGGGCGTCCGCGACCATCACCGTCAGGTCACCGTGTCCGGCGAGTCGCACCTCGAACGTCGCCGTCAGGCCGGCCGCCGAGCTGGGGCGGAACCGTTCCACCAGCCGCAGCGTCGCGGCGCGGACCTGGTCGGCGACCGCGGCGGGGTCCGGCCCGGCGTCGGGGACGGCCGACAGCGGCACGGCACGCCGTCGGGTGGCCGCGTCGGACGCCGCCGCGCCCGGCAGGACGCGGGGGCCACCGGCGCTGGGCTCCTGGATGCTCACCCGAGGTCCTCTCCCTCGCGGGCACCCTACGGCCCGGATGTGTTGCGCTACAAGCATCCATGACCGTGCCGACGGGAGGACTCAGCCGCCGGAGCGGGTGTCAGCCGTCGTCGGCCTGCGTCGTGAACCGCAAGCCGCGGCTGCCGGGGACCCGGGCGATCCCGCCGGCGTCGAGCATCGCCGAGAGGTCGCCACGGGCGTCCTCCGGGCCGACGCCGACCTCCGCCCGGTAGTCGGCGACGGTGAAGGCCGACCGGTCGGCGACGAACGCTGCGGCGCGTTCGGGGACCGCGACGTCCACGGCACCGGCGGCACGGGCGCTGCGGCGCAGCCCCTCGCTGACCGCCTCGCCCCACCGCTCCAGCCAGATCGTCAGGTCCCGCCGGCGCAGGCTCTTGGCCAGCTCCTCGTGGTAGCCGAGCGGGTCTTCAGCCAGGACGGGTTCTGGAGCGGCGAGGTGGTCGGGGTCCAGGCCCCGTGCCCGCAGGACGAGCCGGGCGGCGGCGCGAGCCAGCCGGCCGTTGGCGGCGTCGTAGGGGTGGATGCGCAGCAGCTCGTGGTGCAGCACCCCGCTGACGATCAGCCCGTGCTCGCGGGTGGCGGTGCTGGCCAGCCAGGCCGCCGTCAGCGCCAGTTCGCGGGGGACGGCCGCCGGATCCAGCGTGAAGAACAGGATCCGGCCGGTCGCGCCGTCGTGGACCGCCTGGTCGATCCGACGGGGTGCGCCGGCACGCTCGGCGGTGACCAGCCCGCGGGTCAGCCGCCGGTGCAGCACCGCCAGGGTGTCCTGCGGGTCGTTCAGCAGCGGCTCGATCAGGTCGTCGGCGGCGTCGGCAGCACGCGCGCCGAGCACCTCCAGCGCGCGGACCTGCCGGTCCGACGGGTCGTCGAGGACGCGGAAGACGTCCAGCCACGTGCTGCGACGGTCGGTGGGATCGGGCGCCACCGGGGCGGCTTCGGCCAGCGCGGTGGCCGCTTCCTCGGGGCCGGGCAGCTCGTCGGTGTCGGCACCGTCGAGGGCGAGGGTGGCGCGGACGACCTCGTCCGTTCTCGCGTCCACCAGG
>SKJX01000035.1 GCA_007121785.1 Nitriliruptoraceae bacterium | reverse complement strand
GCGCCCGGCGGCGGCCCTCGCCGGGCTCGGAGTAGCGCTGTCCGCCGGTGGTGTGGGCTGGCTCGTCGTCGCCGGCGTCACCGACCCCGCCATGCCGCTGCGCCTACCGCTGCCAGCGCTCGTCCCCCTCGCCGCAGGGCTCGTCGCCCTCGGGGTCGTCGGCGACCGGCTCACCACCGCCGCCCCCCGGTGAGCCTCACCGCCTCACCGACGTCGACGAGCTCGCGGTCGAGACCCCGACGCTGCAGCGAGGCCTGCTCGAGCAAGTAGGGCTCCGCGCTGATCGGTGTTGGTTCCGGGATCCTGGCCCTGCCATCCGTACGGTCCTGTGGTCGTAGGAGGACCGTGACGGGAGGGCTGCTGGGTGGCCAAGCCGGGGTTGTTCCAGGCCGTCGCTGACCCGTGGCAGGTGACCGGCGCCACGTTCGATGACGAGCAGGGCCGGTTGGGCCCGTCATTGGACCTCGCGCAGGTCGCGCGGTTCCCGGGCCCGGAGGGTGTTGGAGGGCACCAACAGCCTGGGGCAGGCGGCCAAGCGCAAGGCCCGCGGCTACCGCAACCGATGGCCACCGTCACCTACCACCTCGCCGGTCGACCGCCCCTGCCCACCACCCAGACGATCCAGCGAGGAGCCCGTTGCCTCGGTTCCCATACGGTCCGGCGGCCAAGCACCGCATTGTGGGGGGCGCGCCGACAAAGCGCGGGGGTAGCGATGCCGGGTGTTTGCTCCCGGATGTCAGGCGTCGCGGTCGTCGCGGAGCTCGAATCTGGCAAGGATCGGCGGTCGTCCCCTCACCGGGTCGGCGGTGAGTTGACCAGCGCCGCCCCGCTGACGGGGACCTGTGCCTCTGGTCGCCGGCGTCGGAGACCGGCAGTCTGCCCGGACATCACGGAGGGACGAGCATGCGGATCGGGGTGCTGGGCGGTGCCGGGGACATGGGGGCACGGGCCGTCGAGGTGCTCGCCGAACGGGATGAGGTCGACGAGGTCGTGGTGCTCGACCGGGACCGCGATCGGGGCGCACGGTTGGCGAACGAGCTGCCCGGGGTTCGCTTCGAGCCGTTCGACGCCGAGGACCGGGGCACGGTCGTGTCTGCCCTGTCCGGGTTCGACGCCGTCGCCAGCGCGTTGGGGCCCTTCTACCGTTTCGAAGTACCGATGGCGCTCGCTGCGATCGAGGCGAGGGTGCCCTACGTGTCGATCTGCGATGACCACGACGCCACCGCGGCGGTGCTCGACCTCGACGACCGGGCGCGTGAGGCCGGCGTGACGATCCTCACCGGCCTCGGCTGGACGCCGGGGCTGACGAACCTCGCCGTCCGCGAACTGCACGACGAGCTCGGCGGCCTCGACGTGGCACGGGTGTTCTGGGCCGCCACGGCCTTGGACTCATCGGGACACGCCGTCATGCTGCACACCATGCACGTCTTCGACGGCTACGTCCCGATCGTCCGCGACGGGATCACCGAGCTGGTGCGCGCCGGCGGCGCCCGGGAGCCGGTCCGGTTCCCCAAGCCCCTCGGGCAGGTCACCGTCTCGGCGGTGGGGCACCCCGAACCCGTTACCTTGCCCCGTTTCCTGCCCGGCCTGCGTCGGGTCGACCTGAAGGGTGGGTTGGCGGAAGGGTTCCTCGACGGGCTCGTCCGCGGGCTCTCCGGTGCGCACCTCCTGGCGACCCACGGTCGACGCCGCCGGCTGGCCCGCGTCATCGGGCCGCTGCTGCCGACGCTCGAGCGGTTCTCGCCGCCGTACGCCGCGTCTGCCTGGCGGGTCGACGGCGCGTACGAGAACCGCACGGCGTCGCGGTGGGGGCTCGGCCACATGGCGGACCTGACCGGGACGCCGCTGGCCGTCGGTGCGCTTCTGCTCGCGTCCGCTGAGCTCGAGGCCCCGGGTGTCCTCGTCCCGGAGGCCGACGCGGTCCCACATGCGCGGATCCGCGGATTGCTCGACGGGTTCGGGGTGACCTCGTGTCCCCCGTCGAGCTAGCGGCTGCCGGCTGACCCGCCGGCACTCCGACGCTCGCACGGAGGACCCACGATCCGACGACCACGAGCTACGTCGCTCGACGCACCGGCGAGGGCAAGACCAGACGCGGAACCATCCGCTGCCGCAAGTGCTACCTCGTCCGCGACATCGACCGGATCCTCGTGCCAGCCATCACCCCAGCCAGCGCTTGACAGACAGAGGAGCTTCCAAGGACCGCATCGTGGATGCGTGAGCGGCATGGCGCGAGGTCGGCCGATGGGTCGCGCTGGTGTCGCGTCCCGTTCGGATGCCGAAGCTCTGTGTTCGTGCTCTACGTGCACAGGCCGGACGGCCCTGGTAGTGGGTCGGCTGCTGCCGGAGCGTGGAGTGGAAGCCTTGGCTGCTGTGGTCGAGGCGTGTTGCCGCAGGAGACCCGCGATCACGACGACATCCGCCGACGCCCGCCCCACCAGCACCGTCTTCGGTGCACCCGGCCGCTACGTCCAAGGGGTCGGCGCGATCGACGACCTCCCACAGTGGTTGGATCGGCTCGGCATCGACCAGCCCCTGCTCCTGGTCGATCCGGTGGCGGCAAGACCATCGACACCGCGAAGGCCGTCGCCCACCCCGCTGGCGCCAAGCTCGTGATCGTGCCGACCCTTGCGTCGACCGATGGGCCGACCAGCGCACTGTCCGTCGTCGACAGCGACGAGGGCGCCTTCCTCGAGTACGGCGTCGCGGCGCGCCGAGCCGTCGAGGCGGACGCCGTCAGCTACGCGGTGGAGGCGATCGTCGAGGCCAACACCCTGCTTTCCGGGCTCGGGTTCGAGTCCGGTGGGCTGGCCGCTGCCCACGCGATCCACAACGGGTTGACCGCGCTGGACGCGACCCACAGCTACCAGCACGGCGAGAAGGTCTCCTTCGGGCTGGCATCGATGCTGGTGATGGAGGATCGTTCGGTCGAGCAGATCGACACCGTCTACGACTTCTGCCTCTCGGTCGGGTTGCCGATCACGTTGGCGGACGTCGGGCTGGCCGACGTGGACCGTGCCGACCTGCGCAAGGTCGCCGAGGCCGCCTGCGCCCCCGGCGAGACGATCCACAACGAGCCGTTCCCGGCGCACCCGTCCATGGTCGTGGACGCGATGCTGGCTGCCGACGCCTACGCGCGCGAGCGGCGCAGCAACTACACCGGGCAGATGCCGACCCCGGCAACCTGACCACCACCTCGAGCCACGCGGCGGGCGCAGAACGGCCCGACGCTCGCCGCACCGGCGCCGCGGGCACCGCTGGCGGCGGCACCGATCACCCGCCGAGGCCACCGGTGGCCGCGAGGCCGCCAGCAGCGGCGAGCGAGGCAGCCGCACGCCGGGGGTCGGCCAGGTCCTGCGCGGTGGCCCTGGCTCGGCCCGATCACGGCGACACGATCGAAGGGGACCTCGCCCCACCGCGACCGAGCGGAGCACCTTCGTGCCGGCCACGAACCTCGTGCTGGTGCTGGTGGTTTGGCTGTGGCAGCCGATACCCGCGAGCGCGCGAACGTCTCGCCGCCGTTCCGCATGACGCTCCTCTGTTCGGTCGTTCGACACCCGATCATGCTCGGCTTCCTGATCGCCTTCTGGGCCACGACCGACCTGAGCCAGGAGCGGCTGTTGTTCGCGCCCCTCGGCACCGCCTACATCCTCGTCGGTGTTCGCTTCGAGGAGCGCGATCTTCGTGCTGGCCTCGGCGCGGTCTACGAGCGCTACGCGGCCGAGGTGCCCGGCCTCGTCCCGAGGCCGCGTCGGCGCACCAACCGGCGAGGCGCCCCGGTGGCCGCCGACGCGCACCGTGCGCAGGATGGCTGAGAGGGATCGGAACGACGCGGATACTCACCCGTGCAGCGGTGGGGACCGCTCACCCGTACACGATCAGACGACACTTGGAATGGGACAGCAGCTGCTCTCAACGCCGTCGTGCGTGAGGACACCGGGTCGCCATGTGCGGATGCCGCAGGCGCGGTGCCCGTGCACGTGGGCACCGCGCTTGGGAGGGCTGGCGATCTCAGATCCCGAGCACGGCTCGGGCGATGAGGAAGTAGATGATGAGGCCGGTTGCATCGACCAGGGTGGTGATGACCGGTGCGGAGACGACCGCAGGGTCGATGTTGATCCGCTTGGCGAGCACCGGCAGGATCCCGCCGGCGAACGACGCCCAGGTGCAGATCACCAGCAGGGTGGCCGAGATCACCATCGCGAAGTCGACGCCGTAGAAGGCCCAGACGATCGGGAAGCCGATCGCGCCGAGCATGAGCCCGAGCAGCAGTCCGACCCGCAGCTCACGGTGCAGGATCCGTGGCAGGTCACGGAACCGGACCTCGCCCACCGCCATGGACCGGATCACCACCGTGGCGGCCTGCGAGCCGGAGTTCCCGCCGGTGTCGATGAGCAGGGGGATGAACAGCGCCAACGCGACGACGGCCTCGAGGGTCTCCTCGAAGAACTCGAGGACGTTGACGGTCGCGACCGCCGCGACGATGAGGATCAGCAGCCAGACCGCGCGCTTGCGTGCCAGGAGGAAGACACCGGCTTGCATGTAGGGCAGGCCGAGCGGCTCGACACCACCGGCGCGCTGGATGTCCTCGGTCTCCTCTTCCTCGATGACTTCCATGGCGTCGTCGACCGTGAGCACGCCGACCAACCGGTCTTCGGTGTCCACGACCGGCAGGGCGACCAGGTCGGCCTCCTGGATCAGGCGAGCGCCGCGCTCTTGATCCTCGTCCACCCGGACGGAGTACGTCTCGGCGCGGGCGAGGTCGCTGACGCGGGTGCTGCTGTCGGCAGCGACGAGCTCGGGGAGATCGACCACGCCGAGCAGCGTGCGCTGGTCGTCGGTGATCGGCAGCACAAGTAGCTCACGCGGTCGTAGTCCCGCACGGCGGATCCTGGCCAGCGCGTCAGCGGCGGTCTGGTTGCCCCGGATGCTGATGTAGCGCGGGCTCATCGTCCGCCCGACCGACTCCTCTGTGTAGCCCAGCAGACGGTTGGTGTTCTCGCGTGCATCGTCGGGCAGGTTGGCCAGCAGCCGGGACGCGACCGCCGCCGGCATCTCGTCAAGCAGGCGGACCCGATCGTCGGCATCGAGGTGCAGGAACAACTCGTGCACCGACTCATCCGCCAGGGCATCGATCAGCTGCTGCTGGTGGACCGGGTCCACCGCCTCGAACACCGCCAGCGCACGGTCCTTGGCCAGCAGGCGGAACACCACGGCCTGATCGGTCGGCGCCAGCCGGGGCAGTTCCTCGGCGATGTCGAGTGCGCCGTGCTCAGCCAGCCAGCCGCTGACCGCGTCGAAGTCGCGTGCGGCAACGAGTTCGGTCAGTTCAAGGGTCTCCTGGGTCATGATCTGCTCCGGCTACGTCAGCGCGGACTGCCGCGCAAAGCGGGGACGCCTGACCCGTGGCGACCCCTTGAGACGTGTCAGGGCATCGCAGCCGACGGGCGGCGCCAAGGTCTTGGACTACTGCCTGCTTCCAGCGCGCTCACCTCCATCGAGCTTGCGTCGATCGCTGCCGTCTCCGGCGTTCGAGGCCCCGGACATGAGAAATGGCCCCGACGAGCGGGGCCATCCTGCGGCACAGCGATGTGTGCCAGCGGCCCAGTCGTCGAGCTTCGGCACTGCGGGAGCCATCAGCGAGCCGGGGCTGCTGCGGACCGCGCTAAGTGGAGCCTTCGTTCGGCAACACCTGTTGACCCGTTGGCGTCTCTGGACGTTCCCGGGTGGCGGCCACATCACTCCCGCAGGAGCCTCACCGAACGGGTCCTGCGGTGTGGCGGAGCGAACCAGCAAACTCCTGGACCGTCAAGCGACCGAGGGAGCAGTGAAGCGCGCTCAACCAGGACGGGTTCCGGGCCGCGTCGGGCATGCAGCCCGCAGGACCGTGGCAGGCGAGGATCGCGGCTGTGCGCTGCGAGGACCGAACGGGCTGGACCGCTGCTCCTTCTCGGAACCGGCAGATGCGGCGGTGGTGTACAGCATCCTGGGCCGTCCGCCTGTCCCCGCGCCCCACTCCACGGCCGTCCTCAACCCGGATGTCGCCTCACAGGCAGTCGCTCTGCTCGAGCTCCATCAGCGTCGTCGCACCGCGCAGGATCTTCTCGCCGGTCGGGACGACGACAGATGCCCGCAGGACCGCCGTCAACCGGCCGCAGAACAACCCGCGCAGCGCCGCCGCGAGCTCACGTCCCGCACACGTCCCGAGATCGTCGCGAGGGATCGAAGCCTGTTCGTGCACCCACTCATCGGGAACGCCGGACCCTCACACTTGGCCCACCGTCATCGCCGCGTCGGCCTGTTGACCGCTCGCGATGGGATCGGACATATGGAGCGGGCTCCGCCGCCTGACATGGTTGAGGCTGTCGTGGGTGTTCTGGAGGCGATCATGGGGCGGGAGCGGACGCATCGGGCCGTGTCGAGTGACGGCATCGAGATCGTGGCGCACGTGCATGGGCACGGGCAGCCGCTGGTTCCCGTCTCGGGATCGGGCGACGGGCAGAACGACCCGTTCCCGCTGCCCGAGCTGTCCGAGCACTTCACGTGCGACGCCGTGAGCTTGCGCGGCCTCGGACTCAGTGACGCCAACCCTGACCATGCACCCGAGCGGCTCGAGCAAGACATCGCCGCCGTCGTGGACAGCGTTGGGGGCCCGCCGGTGTCGCGGCGCACTCACGGCCCGCCGCGCTGGCGCTGAGCGCCGTCGCGCAAACCGAGGCGGTACCTGCCGTGGCCCTCTGCGAGCCCCATGTGATCGAGTTCTACGGCCCGGAGGAGGTTGTGCGCGCCGATGCTGCGCTCGAACGCATGCAAGCTGCGGCCAGCCAGGGGCGCCTTGCGGAAGCCGCTGCGGTCTTCTTCGAGGAGATCATCCGGCCCAACCCGCAGGGGTCGGCCACCTTGTCCGAGTCAGGCGCCATCGACTCCATCGCCCCGATCATGCCGGACATCGTCACCGAGATCTCACGGTGGCAACTGCCGCGGGCGTCGGACCCCCTGCCACTGGAGGACATCGACGTTCCGGTGCTCCTGCTGCACGGAAGCCACTCGCACCGGTTCTACACCGACGTCGTCGAACAACTCAGCACGCGTCTGCCCAACGCCGACGTGCAGCAGTGTTGTCGGCCTGCTCATCCGGGGTGAGGTGGTCTGAGGAGCGGAGCATGAGTACCGAGGGATGGCTGCGCTCCTGGAGTGCGAGCATGGTGCTGAAGTCGGCTTCCGCGGTGAGCACGACCGGACGCTCGCAGGCCGCAGCTTCCAGGATCACCGCATCGTCGGTGCTGCCGAGCCCGGCGGAGGTGACGTGCACGGCGTCGTGGCCGGCTTCCCCCAGGCGTGCGGCGATGCGTACCGAGAGGTTCTGGTCGACGAGGAGCCACATCCGGCCGTGGGCAGCGGGATCTCTCGCTCACGCGCGATCGCGGCCGCGTACTCCAAGGCAGCGAGGATGTCTCCCCGTTCGAGCTGGGGGTAGTCGGCCAGGATCTGCTCGATCGACTGCCCAGCAGCGAGTTGGCCCAGGATGGCGGTGACGGTCACACGAGCCTCGCGGATGCAGGGCAGCCCCTGCATCCGGCCGGGGTCGGTCGTGATCCGCTCGAAAGCCATAGGCGCCGTGTAGGCCCGACCCGGCCGTGCAGGTCGACCGATCCACAGGCCCACGTGCCGCGGGGTCAGGAAGCGCCGGAGACGTACGGCATGACGGTGTAGGAGGCGTGACGGTCCGGGGAGTGGTGGGCGCGGTCGTCGCGGATCGTGGTGCGCGGGTCGGCGTGGCGAGCGAACTCCTGGACGTCACGCAGAGCGACGCCGGCGTTGAGCGCTGCGGTGATGACCGAGTGGCGGAGCGAGTGCGGGGTCAGATGCTCGTCGATACCGGCGGCCACGGCCAGTCGGGTGACGATCCGTGCGGCCGCACCGCGGGTCATCCGGCCCCCGGTGCGGGTCAGCAGCAACGGCCCTGCCTGCCGGTCAGCCACCGCGCTGCGCACCGCATCGACCGTGTGAGGTGGCAGGGGGACGACGGCGGGCTCGTCGCCCTTGCCGAGGATGGTCAGGGTGTGATGCCACCGATCTTGGGCCAGGTCAACGACGTCGGTGGTGCAGACCTCGCCGACGCGCAGCCCGTTGAGGGCGAGCAGGCACGCCAGCGCATAGGGATGGCCGCCGACCCGCTCGCCGGCGTCGAACCGGTCGGCCAGCTCAGTGCACGACAGGCCGAGCCGGGGTGACTCCGAGGGCCGGCGGGGGTGGCGCAGGTTGAGCGCGGGACGGTGGTCGATCAGCGGCTCGCCGGCACACCAGCGGTCGAAGCAGGCGTTGAACCTGACAGGACTGGACCAGCAGAGATCGCCCGGGTACCTGACGCGGCTTCGGTCTTGGGATCGCCCGGGATCGGGGCGGGAGTCGCCTCCTGCCCCGCCCGCAGCGCCGACCGGAACTCCCCCTGCTCTGACTCAACGTGTCCGGGACCGTGCGCCTCGATCCACCAGCGAGCCCAGCGATCGAGCTCCAGGAGGAGACAGAAGCAGGTGAGGGACGGACCTGACCTCGCGCGCCGCCCATGCCGGCACCGGCTCGTCCTCCCGAGACGTGGCACGAGGATCCCCGAAGGAGGTGGCGAATCACACCGCCGTGGCGTCCGGCCGCAGATCCGGGATCGGGGGACCTCCGCTACGCGGGTTCGACCCGGTCACGTCCGGCCGATTTCGCGCGGTAGAGCGCATCGTCGGCGGCAGTCACGGCCCGTTCGAAGTCGTCGGTGGAGTCGAGCGGGGCGACGCCGGCGGAGAAGGTGACGGGTTCACCATCGACACGGACCGCGGAGCTGATCCGCCGCCGGACCCGGTCCATCGAGGTGACCGCACCGTCGACGGTGGTGGCGGGGAGCACGATCACGAACTCCTCTCCGCCCCAGCGTGCGGGGATCTCGGTCGAGCGCATGGCTCGCAACGTCTCTGCGACGCGCACCAGCACGTGGTCGCCGATGCCATGACCGTGACGGTCGTTGACCCGCTTGAAGTGGTCGAGATCGAGCACTGCCACCGCGGCCGGGTAGGCGACGGTCGGCAGCAGCCGGGTGAGCCCGGCGCGGTTGAGCAGTCCGGTCAAAGCGTCGTGGTCGGCCTCACGCTCCACCGTGGCGTGCAGGATCGCGTTGTCGAAGCCGACCGCGGCACGCCCGACGATCAGGCTGGCCAGCCGCCGCTCGGATGCGTCGAGGTCTCCCTCCCGCCACCAGCGCAGCACACCCGCCTCCGCATGAGCCATGGTCAACGGCAGGGACCCGCTGGCTGGGTCATCGGGTACCTCGCCCGGCCAGGAGTAGCGGTGCCCGCCGATGTCGACGCTCACCGTGCGGGCACCGATGTACTCACCGATGAGTTGGCAGGTCGCCTCCCCGAGTTCCGCGAGGTTGAGGGTCGAGCTGAGCTGGGCGCTGACCTCGTAGAGGGTCGACAGGTCGCGGTTGCGGCGCGAGAGCTGATCGGTGACCACGGCCAGCTTGGCGGCAGCGGCTGCGTAGCGGCTCACGTCCCGGATGACCAGGAGCACCGTCGCATCGGCAGCATCGACCGCGGTGACGTCGAGGACCGCACCTTCCACGGTGATCAGCTCGACACCCGTGCGTGGCGCGGCGAGAACGCGACCGAGCTTGGTCCGACTCTCCTCCGTAAGCAGCTCGGCGAACCGGAGCCCCCCGGTGAGGGCGTCGGCTCGAGGGTTACGTTCCACCTCGCCACCGGCCCGGTCGACCACGATCATCGCGTCGACGTCACGGCACGCGTCCGTCCACTCGGTCGTCATCGGGATACCGACGTCGTCGGTCATGGTGTCCACACCGGGACGGGAAGGAACTCACGCGCGATACCGGGCAGATCGACGACCGACGTACACACCGACATACCGTCCGGTGCGTGCCAGCCCGGCTGACGACGCAGCGCACCTCCACCGACGATGACGTGCATGTCCGGGCCGACACGGAGCCGGAGGCGCTCGAGCTGTGGGGCGAGCACGCCGAGTTCCTCCTCGATGCCGACCGACAGCGCGACAAGCTGTACGCCACGGGCGGCACACAGCGCCGCGAGATCCTCGAACGGTGTCCGGGCACCCAGCAGCATCGGATTCCAACCCGCGGATCCCAGCGCATCGCTCACCATCATCGCACCGACGCGATGCTCGTTGCCCGGCGTGCACGCCACGACTGCTATCGGCCCCGAGGTGGACTTGCGCCGAACCCGGGTCAGGACCTGCTCGGTCAGCGCCGTCACGAGATGTTCGTCCGCCACCGTCAACTCGTCGTTCTCCCACCGGCGACCGACCTCTTCCAGAGCCGGCTGGAGCAGGCGCTCGTACACCGGAAGCGCTCCGAGCGCCGCGACCTGGTCCAGCACCAGCTCCGCCAGGCCTTCGACGTCCGGGAGTAACGCCAGATCCAGGTAGCTGTCCACGCTCACACGCAACCTCCTCGAAGCCCATCCCCCTCTCTATCGGCAGATCCCGCCGCCGAAGCAACCACGGAACCCGTGTCGCCGCCACGATGACGGGACCACGTGGGAAAGGTCGGCCTCCCTCACGCATCCATCCCATCCCCGTGAGCAGCTGCGCGTGATCCCCCACCGAGCGCGGCGTCGATGCCGCCCGCGGGCTGGGCCGCTGACGCGCCCTAGGGTCCGGGTGAAAGCGATGTCCAGCGAGCCCCGGCAGGGCCACCCTCGACGCGCGGGCTGTGCGGACTGATGAGCGGAGACCGCCATGGAGACCGGAGAGGGGCACGCGACGGGAGCGCTGGTCGAGCACGACGGCGCTCGTTGGTACCGCATCGACGGCCTGGAACACATGGAGCCGTTCCTGGCCACGGTCGTGTCTGACAGCGACCTGTGGATGTTCGCATCCAGCGTGGGGCCGCTGACCGCCGGTCGCCGGGATCCCGACCATGCCTTGCTGCCCTACGAGACCGACGACCGGCTGCACCGCGCCGTCGGGATATCGGGTCCGGCCACCCTGCTGACTCGCAGGTTCGGCGCTGAGCACGAGCGGTGGCAGCCCTTCGCGCGACGGGTCGAGCCCGGCTGTACCCGCGCACTCGAGAAGCACGAGCTCGGTACCGCGCTGACCTTCGAGGAGGTCAACGAGGCGTGGGGGTTCAGGATCCGCATGACCTGGCTGCCGTCACGGTCCTACGGCTGGGCCCGGCGGGTCGAGCTCACCGACCTCGGCGGCGCTAGCGCCGAGATCGAGGTGGTCGACGGGCTGCTGGACCTCATGCCGGCAGGTGTCGCAGCGGACATCGAGCAGCGAGCCTCCAACCTGGTCGACGCCTACAAGCGGTCCGAGACCGGTCCGTGGGGCTCGGCGGCCATCTACGCGCTGGAGTCGCAGATCACCGACCGGGCCGAGCCGGCGGAGTCCCTGGCGGCCACCCTGGTGTGGTCAACCGGGCTCGACGACGCCGAGGTGCACCTCGACGAACGTGTCCTGGAGGACGCCTGGTCTGGGCGGTCACGACCCACCACGTCCCTGCTGACCGGGCGTCGTGGGGCGTACCTGCTCCGCGGGTCCGCGTCGGTGCCGCCTGGCGGTTCGACGTCGTGGATGATGGTCGCTGACACCGGCCTCGGTCACGCCCAGCTCCACGACCGCATCGCGGTCGCCTCCGACCCGAAGGCTGGCGTACTGGTCACCGAGGACGCCGACGCCGGGACCCATCGGCTTGCGACGCTGCTGGACGCGGCCGATGGTTCGCAGCACACAGCCGACGCGGTCGCCGATGCCCACCACCGGTCGAACGTGCTGTTCAACAGCATGCGCGGCGGCACTTTCGTCGACGGCACCCGCCTGGACATGGGCGATCTGCTCGCGTTCCTGCACGTACGCAACCGGGATGTCCACGAGCGCGCTCATCCGGTGCTCGGGCCGCTCGGGTCACGGGCCGATCGTGCGGACGTGCTGCGTGCTGCGGAGACCGTCGGTGATCCGGATCTCCTGCGGCTCGTGCTCGAGTACCTCCCGATCGCCTTCTCCCGCCGGCACGGGGACCCGAGTCGGCCATGGAACCGCTTCTCGATCCGGGTCACGGCTGAGGACGGCGGTGATCTGCGGCATTACGAGGGCAACTGGAGGGACATCTTCCAGAACTGGGAGGCGCTGCTGCGCTCCTACCCGCGTTACCTGCCCAGCGTCGTGGCGACCTTCGTCAACGCGAGCACCGCAGACGGGCATAACCCGTACCGCATCTCCCGCGACGGGATCGACTGGGAGGTCCCCGATCCCGACGATCCATGGAGCAACATCGGCTACTGGGGGGATCATCAGATCGTCTACCTGCTTCGGCTCCTCGAGGCCTGGCGGGATACCGATCCGGGCGGGCTCCGTCGCTGGCTGGACCGAGCGCTGTTCACGTACGCCGACGTGCCCTACCGGATCGCCGGTCACGCACAGATGCTCACCGATCCGCGGTCGACGATCACCTACGACCAGCCCCGTGCAGCAGCGGTCGCCGATCGCGTCGAGGCGGTCGGCGGTGACGGCCGTCTCCTGGTCGCGGAAGGCGACCTCGTGCGGGTCACCATGGCCGAGAAACTCCTGGTGCCGGCGTTGGCCAAGCTGTCCGCCTATGTGGCCGGTGGTGGCATCTGGATGAACACACAGCGGCCCGAGTGGAACGACGCCAACAACGCGCTCGTCGGCTACGGGCTGTCGATGGTCACCCTCTACCAACTCGAGCGCTACCTCCGGTTCCTCGCCGATGTCCTGGTCGACGGCCGCGATCGTCCCCTGGTGCTCAGCGTCGCGGTCAGCCGCTGGCTGGACGGCGTGATCGGCGCTCTACTCGACCACGATCCGCAGGCGGGTCTGGGTGATCCGTCGGTGCGCCGCGCCTTGCTCGACGCTCTCGGCGCCGCAGGGACGGCCCACCGTGAGGGGCTCGAGGAGGGCTTCGACGCGACGCCGATCGAGGTCGACATCGAGCGGATCGATCGCCTGCTCGCCGCCGCACATGGCCACCTGCGGGCCACGATCCGCGCCGCCCGTCGAGCCGACGGCCTCTACCACACCTACAACCTCGTGTCCTTCCCGAACGATGTGGAGGCGACCGTCGAGCACCTGCCCCTGATGCTCGAAGGTCAGGTCGCGGTTCTCGGCACGGATGAGCTCGATGCCGCCGCGGTCGCCGACATCGTCGATGCGATGTTCGACTCACCCCTGTACCGCCCGGACCAGCGCTCCTTCCTGCTCTACCCGATCCCCGACCGGCCGGGGTTCCTCGACCGCAACACCATCCCCGCGCAGCTGGCGGCCGAGTACCCGCTGCTCGGCGAGCTCGCCGGCGAGTCGACGGACATCCTGCAGCGTGATGCGGCTGGCGGGCTGCACTTCGCGGCCGAGCTGCACAACGCCGAGGCGCTCGCGTCGGCACTGAAGGACACCGGCCTCGCCGACGAGGACCGTGCGGCGGTCCAGGAGGTCTACGAGCGGCTGTTCCGCCACCATGCGTTCCCGGGGCGATCGGCGGCGATGCACGGCTACGAGGGCATCGGTTCGATCTACTGGCACATGGTCGCCAAACTGCTGCTGGCGGTCCAGGAGCGGCTGGTCGAGGTCGAACACGGCGGTGACCAGGTTGCGTTCGCCAGGTTGACCGCGGCGTACCGTCGCATCCGAGATGGCCTCGGGTTCCGGAAGGACCCGGCCACGTACGGCGCGTTCCCGACCGACTGTTACTCCCACACACCGGCGCACGCAGGTGCGCAGCAGCCGGGGATGACCGGTCAGGTCAAGGAGGAGGTGCTCACCCGTGCGGGCGAGCTCGGGGTCCGGCTCCGCGCCGGGCGACTGTCGCTCTCGCCCTCGTTGTTGCCCGCGACCGAGCTCTGGACCGAGCTCGAAGACGGGGTCGACGGCTACAGCTTCACCGTCTGCTCCCTCCCCGTTCGGGTGGTACCGGCAGACGAGGACGAGACGCTCGTCACCATGCAAGACGGTTCGATGCGACGGCGCAGCGGTCGAGCCCTCACCACGGAGGAGACCGGCGCGGTCCTCGATCGGGATGGATCGATCACGAGCATCGAGTTCCGGCTCACCACCCCCGATGTCGCCCGGCTGAGTGCGTCCCGATGAGCACCGTCCCGGAACATCGCAACGCCGTGGAGCATGCCGGCAGCCATGCGGGGCCGTGGCGTCCGACGTGCGCACGGGTGTTGTCCTCGATCCAGCCGTCGAGCATCT
>SKJX01000007.1 GCA_007121785.1 Nitriliruptoraceae bacterium | reverse complement strand
GAGCCCGGCGGCGACCGAGCCGGCGCCGGCGCGCTCGCCGACCAGCACCACCGGCGCGCCGGGCTCGGCGAGCGCCTGCGCGACCTCGTCATCACCGTCAGCCAGGGCGGTCAGCGCCGCAGCCTCGGTGCCAGGGGCGGCCGGGACCCGGCGCCAAGCCAGGTCGGCGAGGGTGCCGAGGTGGGAGCCGACGACCACGATGCGCGCCTTGGACTGCCGCCAGGCTTTGCGCAGCCGCAGGTGGAGGATCGGTACCTCCTCCTGCGGATCGACCCCGGCGACCACGATCACCGGTGCAGCCTCCACGTCGGCGTAGGTGGCGGTGTCACGGCCGAGGAGCGCGGTGAGTTCGTCGACCTCCGTGGCCGGAGCGAAACGGGTCCGGTGGTCCAGGTCGTCGCTGGCCAGGACCGTCCGCGTGTACTTCGACGTGACGTAGGCGTCCTCGTCCGCCAGACGCGAACCGGTCACGACCGCGACCCGTCCAGGACCCTGGGCCTGCGCCTCACGGATCGCGGAGGTCGCGGCGGTCAGCGCCTCGGCCCACGACGCGGTGGTCAGCTGCCCGCCCTCGCGCTGCTTGGGCTCGGTGATGCGGACGTCGTCGGTGAGGTGGGCGAACCCGAACCGGCCCTTGTCACAGGTCCACGCCTCGTTGACGGCCATGTTGGTACGGGCCAGCTGCCGCTGGATCTCGCCCCGACGGGACTGGACCGTCATCGTGCAGCCCGCCGAGCAGTGCTCGCAGACGGTGGGAGCGGTGACCACGTCGAACGGCCGCGACTTGAACCGGTAGTCGGTGGAGGTCAACGCCCCGACCGGGCAGATCTGGATGACGTTGCCGGAGAAGTAGCTGTCGTAGGGCTCGTCCTCGTAGATCGCGACCTGCTCCAGCGCGCCACGCTCGAACAGCTCGATGAACGGATCACCGGAGATCTCCTCGGCGAAGCGGGTGCAGCGGGCGCACAGCACGCAGCGCTCGCGGTCGAGCAGGATCTGCTGGCTGATGGCGACCGGCTTGTCGTAGCGCCGCTTCTGGTCGATGAACCGCGACGTGTTGGTGCCGTGCTTGAGCGCTTGATCCTGCAGCGGGCACTCGCCGCCTTTGTCGCACATCGGGCAGTCGAGCGGGTGGTTGATCAGCAGGAACTCGAGCGTGCCCTCCTGCCCCTTCTTGGCCACGTCGGAGGTCAGGTGGGTCTTGACCACCATGTCGTCGGCGACCGGGGTCGTGCACGCCATCATCGGCTTCGGCGGTCCACCTTCGAGCTCGACCATGCACTGCCGGCAGGCACCGATCGGGTCGAGCAGCGGATGGTCGCAGAACCGCGGGATGATCGTCCCGAGCTGCTCGGCGGCACGGATGATCAGCGTGCCCTTGGGCACGCTGATCTCCTGGCCGTCGATCGTGAGCGTGACGTGTTCCACGGGGTTCTCCGCCATCGTCAAGCCTGCCCTGCCGGTTCGGTCGCCGGCACCTGCGGCGTCGCCGGCGGGGCCGGCTCGTAGCCACCACCGGAGCGGATCTGCGTCACCACGATGTCGCGGCGCGGCTGCGTGGCACCCAGCGGACATCGGCCCTCACGCAGGTGCGCGCGGTACTCCTCGCGGAAGTGCTGCAGACTCGACACGATCGGGGAGGTCATGCCGTCACCGAGGGCGCAGAAGACCCGACCGAAGATGTTGTCGCACAGGTCCTCGAGCAGCTCGAGGTCCTCCTCACGACCGTTGCCGGTCTCGAGCCGCTGGTAGATCTGCGACAGCCAGTAGCTGCCCTCACGGCACGGGGTGCACTTGCCGCAGGACTCGTGCTCGTAGAAGCGTGTCCACCCCCACACGACGTCGACCACGCAGGTCTGGTCGGAGTAGACCATCAGGGCCCCGGTCCCGAGCAACGATCCGGCCTCCTGGATGTCCTCGAAGGTGTAGGCGGTCGTGCCCAGCGACGCCGGCAGGATCGGGGTCGACGACCCACCGGGGCAGAAGAACTTGAACTCGCGCCCCTCACGCATGCCACCGGCGATCTCGACCATGTCGTCGACCGTCGTGCCGAGGGCGACCTCGTAGTTGCCCGGCGCGTTGACCTCACCCGAGATGGACATCAGCTTCGGGCCGGGCGACTTCTCGGTCCCCCACTGCCGCCACCACTCGACCCCGTGCCGCAGGATGAACGGCACGGCGGCGATCGACTCCACGTTGTTGACCGTCGTCGGGCAGCTGTAGAGCCCCTTGGCGGCGGGGAACGGCGGCCGTAGGCGCGGCTGCCCCCGCCGGCCCTCGAGCGAATCGAGCAGCGCCGTCTCCTCGCCACAGATGTAGGCACCGGCGGCACGGTGCAGCGTGAGGTCGAAGCGTCGTCCCGACCCCATGACGTCCGCGCCCAGGTAGCCCTTCTCGTAGGCCTGGGCGATCGCCCGGGACAACCGGCGGCCGGCGTGGCGGAACTCGCCGCGCAGGTAGATGAAGCCGTGCTCGGAGTTGATGGCCAAGCCACCGACGATCATGCCCTCCACCAGCTGGTGGGGGTCCTCCTCCATCAGCGGGCGGTCCTTGAAGGTCCCGGGCTCGCCCTCGTCGGCGTTGCAGACGATGTAGATGGGCCGACCGGTGCCCTGCGCCACGAACGACCACTTCATGCCCGTCGGGAAGCCGGCACCCCCCCGGCCGCGCAGTCCGGATTCCTTGACGGCGTCGATGATCGCCGACGGCTCCATGTCGAGGGCGACGCGCACACCCTCGTACCCGCCGTGCTGCTCGTAGACGTCGATCTCGTGGGCGTCCTGGATGTCGTAGCGGAACGACATCGCCGACGCGATCCCGGTGGCACCCATGATCAGGCCTCCTCGGCGCCGTCGGCGCCCTCGTCGGTGGCCTCGTCCGAAGGCTCCGCTTCCGGTGGGGTGGCCGGGCCGGAGCTGGTCGGCTGCTCCTCGGTGCCCGGTGCCTCGTCGGTCGGCTGGTCGACGGTGGCCTGCGCGGCGAGCTGCTGGTCGACGCCGCGACCGCCCTCGGCTACCTCCTCGACCACCGCAGCCTCGATCGAACCGAAGCCGTCGGACGGACCACCGCCGAACCCGGAGACCTCCCGGAAGGCCGCGCCACCGTGACCCATGGGGTCACCGCCCGGGTGGCTCACGGGCAGCTCGGTCTCCCCGGTGCGGTAGGCGGGCGGGTTGGCCGACGCTGCCTGGCGCCGGGACGCCTCGACGAGGTGGTCACCGAAGGTGTCGTCCATCCCGGCGAACTCCCGGTGCACCGTGCGGATGTCCGGTGGGACCTCACCCGACCGCGACGCCGGCGGGTCACCGGCCTTGGCCTGGTCGAGCAGCTCCATCGCCTGGTCGTGATCGAGTGGCCCGTACATCTCGTAGTTGACCTGCACCACGGGCGCGGCGTCGCAGAAGGCGAGGCACTCGGCGTGCTCGACCATCACCCCGGACCCATCCGGGTCGATGGGGCCATCGCACCGCTCGACGTAGCTGTCGTAGATGCGCTGCCCACCGGCGATCGCGCAGGTCGGGTTGGTGCACACGCTGAGCAGGTAGTCCCCGAACGGTTCGCGCTTGTACATGGTGTAGAAGGTCGAGACGGCACCCACCTCGGCCTTGGTCAACCCGAGCATCTCCGCGCAGAACGCGATGCCGTCCTCGCTGACGTAGCCCTCGTCGCTCATGACCAGATGCAACAGCGGCAGCAGCGCCGAGCGCGCGACCGGGTAGCGCTGCACGAGCTGGGCCGCGTCCGCGCGGGTGGCGTCGGAGATGGGCATCGGGGTCGGGCTCCTCGGGGCAGGGACGGATGCGTGCGTCGCGTCGACGACGGTCGTGGTGGGGCTAGCGGTCGACACCACCCATGACCGGGTCGAGCGACGCGACCACGACCACGACGTCGGCGACCATGTGGCCCTGGGACATCTGGTCGGCGGCCTGCAGGTTGACGAAGGAGGGCTCGCGCACGTGCACCCGGTAGGGCTTGTTGGTGCCGGTCGAGGTGATGGCGTAGCCGAGCTCGCCGCGCGGGGACTCCAGCGGGACGTAGACCTGCCCGGCCGGCACCGTGAACCCCTGGGTGACGAGCTTGAAGTGGTTGATCAACGCCTCCATCGACTCGCCCATGATGTGGCGGATGTACTCCGGGTCGTTCCCGATCCCGTCGGGACCGAGCGCCTGCTGCGACGGCCACGCGATCGACTTGTCCTCGACCATGACCGGACCACCGGGCAGGGTGTCCAGCGCCTGGCGGATGATCCGCATCGACTGGCGGATCTCCTCCACACGGACCAGGAACCGGGCGAACGAGTCGCCGGCGGTCTCCGTGGGGATCTCGAAGTCGTACTGCTCGTAGCCGAGGACCGGGTCGGCCTTGCGCAGGTCCCACGGCACGCCGGCGGCACGCAGCAGCGGGCCAGTCACCCCGAGCTGGTAGCAGTCCTCCGCCGAGAGGTGTCCGACGCCGCGGAGACGGTCGTTCCAGATCGGGTTCTTCAGCAGCAGCGCCTCGTACTCGGCCACCTTCCTGGGCAGCAGTTCGAGCAGCGATTCGCAGCGCTCGACGAAGTCGTCGGTGACGTCCTGGGCGAGCCCGCCGGGACGGATGTAGGCGTGGTTCATCCGCAAGCCCGACTGGGACTCGAACAGGTCAAGGATGTGCTCACGCTCACGGAAGCCGAAGGTCATCATCGTGGTCGACCCGAGCTCCATCCCACCGGTCGCGAGCCACACCAGGTGGCTGGCGATGCGGTTGAACTCGAGCAGGATCACGCGCAGGGCGGACGCACGTTCGGGGATCTCGATGCCGAGCAGCTTCTCCGTAGCCAACGAGAACCCGGTCTCGTTGAACAACGGCGCGAGGTAGTCCATCCGGGTCACGAACGTCGTGCCCTGGACCCACGGCCGGTACTCGGTGTTCTTCTCGATCCCGGTGTGCAGGTAGCCGATGATCGGGTCGAGCCGTTCGACGGTCTCGCCCTCGAGCTGCAGCACCAAGCGAAGGACCCCGTGGGTGGAGGGGTGCTGTGGGCCCATGTTGACGGTGAGGCGGTTGTCCTCGACGGCGTCGACGACGGACTCCCAGTCCGCGCCCTCGACGAACAGCTCGAGGCTGTCGTCGCCGAGACCCGGGTCGCTGGTGGGGTCGGCAGCCATCAGTCGATCACCTCCCGCAGGTCACGCTCGTCTGGCGGGGGGATGTACTTGTCATGCTTGTACTCGATGTCGACACCACCGAGCGGGTAGTCCTTGCGGTGCGGGTGCCCGAGCCAGTCGTCGGGCATCAGGATCCGCGTCATGTTGGGGTGACCGTCGAAGGTCACCCCAAAGAAGTCGTAGACCTCGCGTTCGTGGAAGTTGGCGGTCCGGTAGACCCCGGTGGCGGTAGGCAGCACGGGCGCCTCGTCGTCCACGCCCACCGAGACCCGGAACCGGTGGTTGTGGCTCACCGAGCGCAGGATGTAGAGCACCTCGATGACCCCGCGTTCGCGCGAGATGCGGTACTCGGGCCAGCCGGTGGTGGACGTCTGCCGCTCGATCACGTGGTCACCGGCCGGCCAGTGGACCCCGGAGAGGTCGGCCAGCATCTGGCAGTGCAGTTCGTCGCGGCAGAACGTCAGCAGGTCGACGAGGTGGTCCGGCTGCGCGTGGACGGTGAGCTCACCGAAGGCGTGCTCGACGCGGACGTCGGGGAACGCGGACGTGATGCGTTCCCCGAGCTGGTCGAAGCTCAGCGCCGGCTCGTACAACCCGTGGTCACCGGTGGGGACATAGGAGGACGTCACGCCTTGGCCCCCTGCTCGGCGAAGGTCTCGCCGCGGATCTGCGCGTGCAGCTTGAGGATGCCGTCGAGCAGCATCTCCGGCCGTGGCGGGCAGCCCGGCACGTACATGTCGACGGGCACGACGTGGTCGACACCCTGCACCAGCGCGTAGTTGTTGAACATGCCGCCGGAGGTCGCACAGACCCCCATCGACAGGACCCACTTGGGGTCCGACATCTGGTCGTAGATGCGGCGCAGCACCGGCGCCATCTTGTTGGACACCCGCCCGGCGACGATCATCAGGTCCGCCTGGCGCGGTGACGCGCGGAAGACCTCCATGCCGAACCGCGCCATGTCGTGACGCGGCGCACCGGTGGTCATCATCTCGATGGCGCAGCACGCGAGCCCGAAGGTCGCCGGCCACAGCGAGGTCGAACGGCTGTAGTTGACCAGCTTCTCGACGTTGGTCAGCAGGATGCCGTTGGGAAGCTTGCTCTCTAGTCCCACTCGAGCCCTCCTCGGCCGATCTCGTAGATGAAGGCGACGCCCAGGATCCCGAGGAACATCACCATCTGGCCCAGACCGAACCACCCGAGCTCGCGGAACACGACCGCCCACGGGTAGACGAACACCGCCTCGATGTCGAAGATCAGGAACAGCATCGCGACCATGTAGAACTTGACCGAGAAGCGCGTGTTCTGGACGTCCGCCAACGGCTCGTTGCCGGACTCGTAAGCGCCCAGCTTGGTGGGGTTGGGCACGCGCGGGCCGACCAGGCTGCTGATGGCGATCGAGCCGACCGCGAAGGCGGTCGCCAGCACGAACAGCAGCAGGATCGGGAGGAACTCGGACAGCACGTTCACGGTCTCCTGTGCCCCGCGGTGGGGACGCGAGCTGCTGGGTCGAGGGCGGGTGAGGCTCGCGTGAGCGAGGCCGAACCCAGGGCAACGGTAGGGCTGCGCCGCGACGGGCCGCAACACGCATCGGCGGTCACGCTCGCGCGGCGAGCGTCAGGCTGCGGGCGCCAGACGCTGGAGCGAGTTCAGGATCACGTCCTTGGTGTCGGAGGGACGGCGGTCGGTCAGGTGGGCCATCATCTTGAGGACGAGCTTCATCAGGGGCCGGTACGGCATCCCGTAGGTGGTGCAGACGTGCATCACGCGGGGGTCACCGACCAGCTCCGCGAAGACCTTGCCGAGGGTGTAGTAGCCACCGATCCGCTCGCGCAGGACCCGGTCGTACCCGTCGAGGTCGGAGGTCCGCTTGGTGACCAGCGCGCGGTCAGCGACCTCCGCGGCCAGTTGCGCCGCCTCCATCGCGTAGCTGATGCCCTCGCCATTGAACGGGTTGACCATGCCGCCCGCATCGCCGACGAGCAGCACGCCACGCTGGTGCAGCGGCGTCTTGTTGAACCCCATCGGGATCGGACCGGTGCGGATCGGTGCGGTGAGGTTCTCCGGGGTGGTCTGCCAATCGGGTGCCATCCCGGTCGCCCACGACTCGAGCAGCTTGCGGTAGTTGGATCCCTGGAACTCCCGGGAGGTCGACAGCAGGCCGAGGCCGACGTTCATCGTGCCGTCGTCCAGCGGGAACACCCAGCCGTAGCCGGACAGCAGGCGTCCGTCGGCGTCCTGGAGGTCCAAGAACGAGCTGATCCACGGGTCGTCGGCCTTCGGCGAGCGGTAGTAGCCGCGGGCCGCGACCGCCATCGGCCGTTCGGTGCGGCGACGGATGCCCAACGCCTTGCCCATCGGGCCGCCGGCACCGTCCGCGGCGATCACGACCGGGGCACGCACGGTGCCGGCGCGACCGTCGGCGCCCTTCCAGGCGACACCGGCCACGCGGGACTCGGCGGCGTCCCGCCAGACCGGACCGGTGACCCCGTGACCTTGCGCGAGCCGGGCGCCGGCGTGCTGGGCGGCGCGGACCAGGGTCGCGTCGAACACCCGGCGGGTCGCGGTACCGCCCCAGCTCGGCCAGTCGTCGAGCTCGGGCCAGGGCAGCTCCATCTCCACGCGTCCACCGTGGATCCGAAGGCCCTGCTGGACCGCGAACCCGTCGGCGCGACCGTGGGCCTCGTCCTCGAGCCCGAGGTCGAGCAGTTCGCGGACGACCCGCGGGGTCAGGCCGTCGCCGCAGACCTTGTCGCGAGGGAAGCTCTCCTTGTCGAGCAGCACGACGTCGCGACCCCGGGCCGCCAGGTGGGCCGCGGCGGCAGCGCCACCGGGGCCAGCACCGACGATGGCGACGTCGGCATGCGTGACCTCGTCGAGGTCCTCACCGGTGGTCGGGGCCACCGGGCGAGAGGTCACCGTGCTCGACATGGGCTTCGATCCTCGCTGCGTGCGGGGCAGGTGCGACGCTGGGGGGTCCGGCTGGGAAGTGGGTTCGGAGCGGTCGGGGGCGTCGGTCCGGTCGTCATCGGTCCGGCTGTTGTCGGGCCGGTTCGGGTCGGGCCGGTTCGGGTCGGGCCGGTTCGTGTCGGACCGGTTCGGGGGCCGCGGCCACCCGGACGGACTTCGTGAAGCTCTTCACGAGCAGCGAGTCTAGCGGTGGGTCGGGAGATCAGCCACAGACCCGCATCAGCGCCGGAACCCGCGGTGGACCGCCACGATCCCGCCGGCGAGGTCCTTGACCATCACCTCGCCGTAGCCCGCCCGCTCGATCCACCCGGCGATCTCCCGCCGGTCAGGCCAGTCCAGGATCGAGTCGGCGAGGTAGCGGTACGCGGCCGGCGAGGACGACACGACCCGTGCGATCTCCGGCAGCAGGCCGACGAGGTAGCGGCGGTAGATGTGGCGGACGGATGCGCGGATCGGCGCCGCGAACTCGCAGACGACCACGCGACCGCCCGGACGGGTGACCCGGGCGAACTCCGCGAGGGCCCGCTGCGGATCGGTGACGTTGCGCAGCCCGAAGGAGATCGTGACCGCGTCGAAGCTCGCGTCGGGGAAGGGCAGGTGCTCGGCGTCGCCGAGGACGAAATCGATCCCCGCGTGGCCGCGCCGCGCGCCCTCGGCCAGCATCGCCTCCGACAGATCGAGCGCCGTCACCCGGGTCGCACCCTGCTCGATCAGTTCCACGGCCACGTTGCCGGGGCCGGACGCGACGTCCAACACCTCGACGCCGTCCGGCCGGGCTGCGCGGGCGGTGACGCGACGCCAGTGGGCGTCCTGCCCGAAGGACAGCGCCGCGTTGGCCAGGTCGTAGCGGGGGGCGACCCGGTCGAACATGGCCTGGACCAGCGCGGCGTCCTTGCCGTCCCGGCCCGCGGCCGGCAACCGTCCGTCGGCGAGGTCGGTCACGGGCGACTTTCCATCGGATGGCCGGAGGTGGACGGGCACACCGGAGCCGTTGCGTTGCGACGTCCCCGCAGCGCACGAGCGCTTAACGTGGAGGGCCGGTGTGCCGATACGTCGGGCAGGGCTGTCCGAGACTATCCGGACGGCCGTCCCGACCGCGCCCCAGGAGCGTCCTGTGCCTCGAGTCCCGTGCCCGGCGTGCGCCACCGACGTGGTCGTCGACCCCCTGGGCCGCTGCCCAGAGGGGCATGAGGTCGCCACCGCCGTCGACCGCGTCACCAGCGCGATCGGCACCGCGACCGACCACCCGGACGAACCGGAGCCCTGGACGGCGATCGTCGAACCCGAGGAGGTCGACGACGACGCGATGGCCGAACCTCCCCCGATCCAGGTGCGACGGCCGGAGCCGGTCCGAGCACCCGGCCACGATCCACACCCCATGGACGCCGAGGTCGACACCGACGACCTGCTCTCCGAACTGCACTCGCTCACCGACCTCACGCCCAGTCACGATGCGAATTCGGTCTCACCGACGGGGTCGACCGCCACCGCGGACGGCTCGGCCGCGGATGGGTCGGCCCGGCCGGGGAGATCCGAGGCCGGGACGTCCGCTCGCGGCGGGACGGGCGACCCGGCACCGCCCACCACTCCACCGAACCCACCCCCCTCGGCGGGCCTCGGCGAACTCGAGGCGGCGCTGCGTGACCTGACGGACCTCCCGGCCAGCAACGGCTCGGGCCCCGGCGAGCCCGCGGCACCGCCCAACAGCGTCGGCGACACGGCGAGCACCAACCGGACCAACGGCCACCCCGCGGCACCGCCGAGCGGCCTGGACGACGTGGTCGGCACGAACGGCACCAACGACCAGCCCGCGGCACCGCCGAGCGGCCTGGACGACGTGGTCGGCACGAACGGCACCAACGACCAGCCCGCGGCACCGCCGAGCGGCCTGGACGACGTGGTCGGCACGAACGGGACCAACGGCCACCCGGGGTCGGGCCCGGAGCTGGAGATCAGCGACCTCGAGGACCTCTTCAGCGGCATGGGGACACCACCGGCCGCGACACCGCCCGCCGAGCCAGCACCGCGGACCGACGCGACGCGACCGGGTGACGATCCAACGCCGGCCAGCCATCACCAGGCGACCCCGTCCGCACCGCTGGCCCCAACGACGCCGCCGGCTGGATCCTCCCCGCCACCACCGGCGAGCCCACCGCCCGGTGCGTCCGACGCGTCGCCGCCCAGCGACCCGCCGACCGAGGCAGCACCCCCGCCGACACCCCCGCCGAGCGGCTCAGCGCCCCCGCCTCCGCCGACGCCACCGCCGGACATCGACGAGCCGTCGACCAGCGACGGCAGCCTCGACCTGGCCAACTTCACGGCCAAGGGCAGCAAGGTCGACCGCAAGGGCAAGCGACGCCGATTCGGCCGTTGACGTCGGCGCGTGAGCGCACCTGACCCGGCCCGGTCCCCTCGCGGCTCCGGCTCGGTCCGGTCCGTCGCGTAGCCTGGGGCTCCCCCGCGTCAGCGACGAGCGATGTCCCCCGTGTCCGATCCCGTCGACCCCGTCGGCTCCGACGATGCCCCGTCCACCTCGGACGGGCGGCGCGACGCGTCCGCTCGGACCGACCGGGCGAGGTCGGACGTGCCCGACGCGCTGGACGCGCCCGACGCCGCCCTGGCCGCCGCGGTCGTGGACGACGAGGGCGCCACGCTGGACCTCGACGAACTCGCGGAGGCGTCGGCGGCACCACGGTCACTGCTCGACGCGCTCGACCGCGCCGGGCTGTTGATCGCCGACCACGTCGACGATGAGGGGCGCACGCGCTACGCCGCGTCCGACGTGCACGCGGTGCAGGCCGGGCTGACGCTGCTCGACGCGGGCCTGCCGCTCGCGGAGCTGCTCGATCTCGGCCGACGGACCGATGCGGCGATCCGCACCGTCGCGGAACAGGCCGTCGATGCGTTCCTGCGGTTCGTGCGTGACCCGGTCCGCGGGACCGCCAGCTCCGACGACGAGGCCGCCGACCGGCTCGTGACCGCCTACGACCAGATGCTGCCCGCGACCGAACGACTGGTCGCCCACCACCTGCGGCGTCGGCTGATGACCGAGGCCGCCGAGCGGGTCGCCCGCGATCTCGGCGCCCTGACCGGCGGCGCCCCCGGCACCGAAGCGGACACCACCGACACCGACGACGATGACGGTGGGGGACCGGCACCCACCGGAGCTGGCACGTGACGCTGCACGTCCGGAGCACGCCGCTGGCCGACGACCGGCCGCTGCTGGAGCTGCCCCCTGACCCGACCGAGGCGCTCGCGTGGGTCCGGGCAGGCGACGGGCTGGTCGGCTGGGGCGAGGCCGCCCGGATCCGGCCCGGCCGCGGCGAGGACCGGTTCGCCACCGCCGAGCGCGCCCTCGCGGACCTCGCCGCCGACGCGCAGGTCGACGACCAGGTCGGTCTGCCCGGCTCGGGACTGGTCGCGGTGGGCTCGTTCAGCTTCGACTCGGACGCGACCGACTCGGTCCTGATCGTCCCTCGGGTCGTGGTCGGCCGACTCGACGGCACCACCTGGCTGACCACGATCGATCCCGACGACGCACCGCCGGCCCCCGGGCCGTCGACCCAGCCGCCGACCCCGACCGACCGGGACCGGCCACGCTACGCCGGGTCCTCCCTGCCGGACCTGCACTGGCTGGACGCCGTCGCCGGCGCGGTCGAGCGGATCCGGTCCGGCGAGCTCGAGAAGGTCGTCCTGGCCCGCGACCACGCCGTCTGGTCGCACGAGCCGTTCGACCCCCTCGACCTGGCCCGACGGCTGACGTCGCGCTTCCCCCGCTGCCACACCTTCATCGTCGACGGGCTGGTCGGCGCCACGCCGGAGCTCCTGCTGTCGCGCCGTGGCCGTTCGGTCCGCTCCCTGGTGCTGGCGGGCACGACCGGACGCAGCGACGACGAGGTGGAGGACGCCTCGCTCGGTGCCGCGCTGCTGGACTCGGCGAAGGAACGGGCGGAGCACGTGCTCGCGGCCGACTCGGTCCGCGAGGTGCTGGCCCCGACCTGCCGGGCGCTCGACGCCGACAGCGAACCGCGGCTGCTGCGGCTGGACAACGTGCAGCACCTGGCGACGACCTTCGACGGTGAGCTGGACGGCGACCGCTCCAGCCTGGCGGTCGTCGGGGCACTGCACCCCACCGCCGCGGTCGGCGGGACCCCGCGGGCGCGCGCACAGGCGATGATCCGTGAGCTCGAGGGCATGGAACGCGGCCGCTACTCTGCGCCGGTCGGCTGGACCAGCCCCGACGGGGACGGCGACTGGGGCATCGCGCTGCGCTGCGCCGAGCTGACGGGGGCCCGCGCCCGGCTGTTCGCCGGCGTCGGCATCGTGGCCGGCTCGCTACCGGAAGCCGAGCTCGAGGAGACCCGCCTGAAGCTCCGCGCGATGCAGGCGGTCCTGGACCCCGCCGGCGGTGCGCGGTGAGCGGCGAGCATGGCGGCGGCAACGGTGGTGGCGCTGCCCGGCCGGGGCCACCGCCACCTCGGGGGGTGGACCCGCGTCGGATCGTCCCGGCGTCCTGGAGCATGCGTCGCCGGTGGATCGCGGCCGGGCTGGTGACCGTGGTCACCGTCACCGGCGTCATCGCGTACGAGATCGGTGCGTTCGGTCCGCAGCTGAGCGAGGCGGCGCGGTACGGCACCTTCGTCGAGACCCCCGGTGACGGGACCGTCGTCGGCGGACTGGAGCTGGCCTTGCGCAACGACGGTCGGTTCGAGGCCGAGGTCACCGCCTTCGACGCACCTGCGCTGTCCGGCGTCGAGTGGCGGTCGCCGACCGGGCTGCCGACCACGATGGAGCCGGGTGAGACGGCCACGATCACCTTCGAGTTCGAGGTCGAGGCGTGCCAACTGGACGCTCGCGGCTACGACCGGTTCGACCTGGTCGGCAGCAGCGGGCTGATCGACGACCGGACGGTGACGGTCGAGCCGGGCCGCCCGGCCGAGGTGGTCGAGCGGCGCGACACCCCCGCCGATGACGGCACCCCGCGGCCGCCGTGGCCGGAGCAGACGGCCAGCTGGCTGCTCGAGGTGCTCGAGCCGGCGTGCACGGACCCGGCCCTGGTCGCCGACCTGCCCTCGCAGCTCAGCGACGCGGACGCCGACGACTGATCGACGCCAGCTTCCCGGCCGTCACGCGAGCTCGTCCAGCCGGGCGTGCACCGCGGCGGTCAGCTCGCGGTGCAGGTCCGCGTTGGCCGCACGGTCGGTCCTGACGTGGACCAGTTGGACGCCACCGGCGGCGATGGCCTCGGTCACGGCACCGGGCAGGGCCGCCGCGGCGGTGACCTCCCGGTAGCCCAGCCGGTGGAACCGAGCCAGCTGCGCCAGGTCACGGCCGTGCGGGGTGCCGAAGACCCGCTCGAACGAGCCCGGGAAGTGGACCTGCGGCAGGAACGAGAAGATGCCCCCGCCGTCGTTGTCGACCACCACGAACGTCGCATCCACCCGTGGGGCGTCGGGGGACACCAGGAACCCGTTGGCGTCGTGCAGCAGCGCGAGATCACCGAGCAGCCCGACCGTCGGCCCGGCCGGCGGGGCGTCGACCGAGGGGTCGCTGGCCGCCAGCGCGATCCCCAGCGTGGTGGAGACCAGGCCGTCGATCCCCGACGCGCCCCGGTTGCCGACGACCGTCAGCCCCTCCCGTGGCGCCAGGAAGCGGTCCAGGTCGCGGATCGGCATCGACGATGCCGCGAACAGCGTGGCCCCGACCGGCAGGCTCGCGCCGAGGTCCCGCGCGGTCCGTGGTTCGCTGGGTGCTTCGGTCGCGTCCAGGGCCGCGTCGATCACCTGCCGGGCCGCAGCGTCGGCCTCCCGCCAGGCGTCCAGCCACGCCGAGCCGCCCGGCAGCCCGAGCGCCTCCGCCAGGTCGGTGCAGGCGGCGGCGACGTCGGCGACCAGCACGTCGCTGATCGCACGCTCCGGATCGTGCCAACCGCCGACCGGATCCAGCAGCACCTGCGGCACCGCCGGGCCGAGCATGGCGGCGACCTCGCGCGAGAGGCCGGTCCGCCCGATCCGCACCACCAGGTCCGGGGTGTGCGCCCGAGCGAAGCCGGCGTGGCTCAGCAGCTGCGGGGCGTGCGCGATCGCGTGGTCGGCGGCCAGCGGTCCGCCGGTGCGCACGCCCGAGGTCGGCTCGGCGATGACCGGCCAACCCGCCGCGTGCGCCAGCGCCAGGATCGGCCCCGGCGCGG
>SKJX01000108.1 GCA_007121785.1 Nitriliruptoraceae bacterium | reverse complement strand
TGACCACCGGCACCTGGACGCTCGACCCGTCGCACTCGACGGTCGGGTTCGTCGTCCGCCACCTCGGCTTCTCCAAGGTCCGCGGTGGCTTCGCCGAGTTCGAGGGCAGCGTCAACGTCGCGGAGGACGTCACCGCCTCCAGCGGCTCGGTCACGATCCAGGCCAACTCGTTCGAGTCCGGCGACGAGAGCCGCGACGCCCACGTCCGTGGCGAGGACTTCCTCGACGCCGACACCCACCCGACGCTGACCTTCACCGTCAACGACGTGCGTCCGGTCAGCGGCAACCGGTACGTGGTCGCCGGGGACCTGACGATCCGCGGCGTCACCCAGCGGGTCGAGCTCGACACCGAGTTCCTCGGGGTCGACACCGCCCCGTTCGGCAACGTCAAGGCCGGCTTCGAGGCCACGACCGAGATCGACCGCGAAGCGTTCGGTCTCACCTGGAACGCGGCCCTGGAGTCCGGGGGCCTGCTGGTCGGCAAGACCGTCCAGATCGTCCTCGAGGTCCAGCTCGACAAGGCCTGACCGGGGTGCACGCTCCCCCGACGAGGGGCCCGCACCGAGTGCATCGGGGCGGGCCCCTCGTCATGTTCGGGGCGGGCTCCTCGCCGTGTCCGGGGCGGCTCCGCGGGCCAGCGGCTCGACCCTCGTCGGTCACGGGGTCGCCGCCGCGGGCTGCCGGCTGCCGTCCGGCGGCGGAACGGACCGCCCGCTCAGCTCGGCGTCGTGAGCGCCACGGCGACCTCGGCCAGGTCTCGTCCCTGCACCTCCGGTGGCGGGAACCCGGGCGGGTAGCTGGCGCCGTCGCGGTCGAGCCAGGCCCCGACCAAGCCGGCCTGCTGCGCGCCCTGCACGTCCCAGGGGTGCGCGGCGATCATCGCCGAGCGGTCGGGGGCGACCCCGTGCCGGTCCAACACCCAACGGTAGGCCTCCGGCGCCGGCTTCCAGCGTCCCGCCGCGCCAACGTCATGGACGGCCGCGACCAGGTCGAGCACCCCGGCGCGGTCGAGCGCGCCGCTCGCGACGCTCGCCGCACCGTTGGTCAGCGCGACGATGGACACCCCGGCGTCGTGGAGCCGCTGCAGCCCCGGCCCGACGTCCGGGTGGAGCTGCACCTCCTCGAACCCCGCGAGCACGTGCTCGACCCGGTGGTCGCTCTCCTGCTCGAGCGGCGTCCCGGTCCCTTCCTCCGCGGCCAAGAGGACGTCGAGGTGGTGGGTCGCCAACGCCCGGAAGGTCACGAACCGTCCCGCCGTCGCGGCCGCGATCCCGTCGCGCAGCACCCGGGCGAACCAGAGCTCCAGCCGACCGTCGAGGCCGACCTGCGCCATCCGTGCGGCGACCGGGTCGAGCGCGAACAGCGTCTCGTTGACGTCCAGGACGGCCAGATCGGTCGTGTGGCGTGGGGGAGTCACGCGAAGACCACCTCGTCGACCAGGTGCATGCCGCGTTCGAGCGTCTTGTGTACGGGGCAGTTCGCGGCGACCTGCGCCAGCCGGGTGCGTTGCTCGTCGTCGAGGTCGCCGTAGATCGTCACATGGCTGATCACCTGATCCAGGTAGCCCGCATGGCGATCGTCGCAGTCGGCGCAGTCGTCGGCGTGGATGCGTGCGTGTTCGTAGCTGACCTCGATGCCTTCGAAGCTCCAGCCCTTGCGCTGCGCGTACATCGACACGGTGATGCTGGTGCATGCCGCCAACGACCCGAGCAGCAACTCGTACGGGTTGGGAGCGGTGTCGGTGCCCCCGACACCGACCGGCTCGTCGGCGGCCCACGTGTGGCCCTCGGAGGAGCGGATCGCGACGGCGTAGCCGTCCGCGAGTTCGGCGGTGATCGTGGTCATGGTCCCTCGGAGGTGTCGTCGGTCGGGTCGTTGCGGCCATCGCGGTCGGTGCACCGCGTCACCTGCGCAACGCCAGGGCGGCACCGGCCGTTCCGTCGTCGGCTCACGAGGCCGGCCGATCAGCGCACGCGCCGGAACGTGCAACGTCCAGTGTTAGGCTCAACGTTATGAGGATGGAGCTGGGCAAGCGTGCCGACTACGCGATCCGGGCCGCGGTCGATCTGGCCCGTCACGTGCACGAGGGCGAGCGCCGCAAGGCGCGGGCGATCGCCGAGGACATGGCGATCCCCGTCAGCTACGTGCCGCAGATCCTCGCCGAACTGGTCCGCGCCGGTATCGCGGTCTCCGTGGCGGGGCCCGGTGGGGGCTACGCGCTCGCGCGCGAGCCGGCCGAGGTCAACCTGCTGGAGGTGATCGAGGCGATCGACGGCGAACTCGTGTCCACCTCGTGCGTGCTGCGGAGTGGGCCGTGTCGATGGGACGACATGTGCGCCGTCCACGTGCCGTGGGCGCGTGCCCAGTACGCGATGCTGGACACGCTGGCGCAGACCGATCTCGCCGAGCTGGTCGCCAACGACCGTGCGCTGGAAGCCGGGACCTTCGAGGTACCGGAGGGCTTGCAGCGCCCGGCTCGCGCGGTCGCCGAGGACCGCTGACCGACCGATCCGCGCGGCCACCGATCCGCGAGGCCACCGGTCCGCGAGGGACCCGGCCCGCGAGGGATCCGGCGGTGTAACGCCGCCGAGACGCCCGTCTCGCTTGTGTTCACGGCTAACGTTTAGTTTACTGGTGACGATTAGTCTTGTACCTATGGTTTCGTCACGGCCCGGGAGTTCTGTTAGACCTCTGGGTGGGAGCGGGAGTCCTCGATGACCTCGATGTCGGAGGGAAGCGCACGATCCCTGAACGCCCCCGGTGATCCACAGCGTGGTGTCCGACGGGTGGCCGTCGCGACGACGTTGGCGACGCTGCTGCTGATCGCCATGGGCGGGGCGGTGCGCGCGACCGACTCCGGTCTGGCCTGCCCGGACTGGCCGGCGTGCTACGGCCAGTGGATACCGCCCGCGGACCTCAACATCTGGCTCGAGCACAGCCACCGCCTCTGGGCCGGGGTCGTCGGCCTGGCCATCGCGGCCCTGGTCGTCATGGGGTGGCGTCACCGTCGCCGGTCGCCGTGGTTGTGGCGGCTCAGCTCGATCGCGTTCGTCCTGGTGCTGATCCAGGCCGGTCTGGGCGCGGCGGTCGTGCTGCTGCACCTGCGCGCCGGGCTGGTGACCTCCCACCTCGGGATGTCCTGGATCATCGTCGCCTGCCTGGTGCTCGTCGTGCTCGTCACCCGCGACGCGCGGACGACCGCCGGACCGACCAGCCATGAACGCTGGGTCGGTCGTGGCGCCGCGGTCGTCGCTGGTCTGGTCCTGGTCCAGGGGCTGCTCGGGGGACAGGCGACCGGACGCGGCGCGGCCTACGTCTACAACGCCGTGCCGTTCTGGGCGTCCGACCAGGTCTGGACCGGCCACGCCCGCGAGGTGCTGCACCTGACGCACCGGTTCGCCGGCTACCTCGTCGCCGCCGCAGTCATCGTCTTCGCCGTACAGGCCCAGCGCCGGGCCCGGCGCGCGGGCGGCGCCGCGAGGTGGACCGTCCGGCTCCCGCAACTGGCCGCGGTGCTGGTCGTGATCCAGGTCGGGCTCGGCATCAGCAACGTGCTGACCCGCGCGACCGTCTGGAGCGGCATCTCGCATCTGACGGTCGCGAGCTGGCTGTGGACCGTGCTGGTCCTGGCTGCCGGGCTGGGGCTGGTCTCCACCTGGCTGCCGGGCGGAGCTGACCGGCCCGACGGTGCGGCAGCGACCCGACCTCACCACGTGCCGGCGCGGCCGGTCGAACGCCAGCAGGAGGTGACACGGTGAACGACGACACGGAACCGACCCCGTGGCAACAACGGCTCCTCGACAACGTGTGGGTGCTGCTCGCCATCAGCGTGGTCGTGCCCGGACTGCTCTACCTCGGGTGGGGGCTGTGGGAACTGGCGGAGCTGCCCACCTGGGGTGGTGGCTGACCGGTGACCCGGCACTCGACACCGACCGGACCGCAAGGAGACGCGCATGGCAGACGACGGGTCGACCGCCAGCACCGAGCACGACCACCACGAGGGTGACACGACGCTGAGCACCCTGCTGCCACCACGCCATCGGTGGTGGGGGCCGCTCGGACCGGACGAGCGGCGGTGGCTGACGATCGCGTTCGTGTGGTGTCTCGTGCTGTTCAGCGGGATGTACATCTGGCTGGGGATCGGTGAGCAGCAGACCCCG
>SKJX01000100.1 GCA_007121785.1 Nitriliruptoraceae bacterium | reverse complement strand
CGGCCCGCCCCTGCGCCACCCCCTGACGCCGACGAGCCGTGCCGTGACATCGCTGCTCACCGAAGGTGCCCCGTGCGCGCCGCTGCCGCCCTCTCACGCACCGCCGAGGCGGGGGTCGCCGCGGCCGAAGCGGCGGACGCGGCCGGGGCCCGGCTGGACGTCAAGGCGCCGGGGGCGCCGTGCGACCTGGCGGTCGTGTTCGTCAGCGCGGGACACCTCGACGACCTCGAGGACGTCGCCGCCGCGGTCGAGGCCCGGCTGGAGCCCGGCGTGCTGGTCGGCGCGGTCGCTCAAGGGGTGATCGGCCCCGGCGAGGAGGTCGAGTCGGGTCCCGGGGTCAGCATCTGGGCGGCCGCGCTCGACGCCGGGTGGGTGCAGCCGTTCCGTGCGTGGACGATGCGTCCCTCCAGCGGCGGCCTCGCCGTCGCCGGCTGGCCGGACACGATGCCCGGTGACGTCTCGATCGTCCTCGCCGACCCGTACAGCTTCCCGGTGGCCGAGGTGGCCGAACGCATCGGGGAGGAGCGGCCGGGGCAGCCGATGGTCGGTGGCCAGCTGAGCGCCGGGGACGGACGCAGCCGGTTCCTGCTCGACGGGCGGGTGTACGACGACGGTGCGGTCGGGGTCGTGCTGCGCGACGTGGAGGTCGACCCGGTCGTCTCGCAGGGATGTCGACCGATCGGGGAGCCGTTCACCGTCACCCAGGCGGTTCGTGACCGGGTGCTGGAGCTCGGGGGAGAGCCCGCCACCGGCCGCCTCGACCGCGTGCTCGCCGACCTCGAGGACGGTGATCGGGCGCTGGTCGGCCGCGGCGGGCTCCACCTCGGCGTGGTCGTCGACGACCAGCAGGACCGCTACGAGACGGGGGACTTCCTGGTTCGTGCCGTGCTCGGCGTCGAGCCGGAGTCGGGAGCGGTGACGATCGGCGACGTGGTCCCGGTCGGCGCGACGATCCAGTTCCAGGTGCGTGATGCGGCGTCCGCCGACGCGGACCTCTCGGCGCGCCTCGGTGGTGTCGGCCCGGCCAGCGGCGCGCTGCTGTTCAGCTGCACCGGTCGCGGCGCCGGGTTGTTCGGCGATCCCGACCACGACGTGCAGGCGGTGGAGACCGAGCTCGGTGCGGACGAGGCCGTGGCCGGCGCCTTCTGCGCCGGGGAGATCGGACCGGTCGGCCGACGCAGCTACCTGCACGGCTTCACCGCCGCCATCGCGGTGTTCGGTGTCAGCGGCGGCGGTGCCGCCCCGGGTATCGACGTCGATGCGCGGGGTTGGCCGGAGGAGGGCTTCGAGCCAAGCATCGACCTCGAGGAGGGCCCGGGCCGTGATGCGGCCGACTGACGGTGTGCACCAGGCCGGTCGTGGACGCAGGCGCCGTCGTCGCTGCCGCCACGGTGGCTGTAACCGCCCCGAAACGCCGCAGACACGGTCGGGAGACACCTCGAGGCCACGCTTCCCCCCGGTGGGTGGCAGGCCGCCAACGACCGTCGGACGGTCGGCCGGAGATGAACCTGCGAGGAGGACGATGTGAAGCTCGTCACCGCGATCGTGAAGCCACACAAGCTCGATGAGGTCAAGGATGCCCTGCAGGAGCAGGGGATCCAGGGCCTGACCGTCTCGGAGGTCCGCGGCTACGGCCGTCAGCGCGGCCACACGGAGATCTACCGCGGTGCGGAGTACACCGTCGAGTTCGTGCCGAAGGTCAAGCTCGAGATCCTCGTCGATGACGGCCAGGTCGACGAGGTCATCCAGGCGGTCATCAAGCGGGCACAGACCGGCCAGGTCGGCGATGGCAAGGTGTTCGTCACCGACGTCGACCGCATCGTGCGGGTCCGGACCGGCGAGGAGAACGTGGAGGCGATCTGAGCGTCGTCCGCGACACGGCCGAGGTGGCCGCGAGGCTCAAGGCCACCTCGGCTCGGCTCCGGGTGGACGGGCCACCGCCCGGCCGCGCCTGGTGTCGGGCGTGGAGCCGCACGGTCGACGCAGCGTTGGGTGAGTTGGCCGCACCGTTGGCGTCCACCAGCCGGTTCTCGGTCGCCGCGATCGGTGGGTACGGCCGCAGCGAACTGTGTCCGAACTCCGACGTCGACCTGCTGCTCCTGCACGACCGGGCCTCCGCCGCGCAGCTCGAACAGCTCGTGCGCGGCATCATCTACCCGCTGTGGGACGCCGGGTTGGCCGTCGGCTACGCCGTCCGCGACCGCCGGGAGTCGCTGGACGCGGTCGACGAGGTGGATGCGGCCACCGCGGCGCTCGATCTGCGGCCGGTCGCCGGTGACGCCGCGCTGGCGCAGTTGGTCCGGACGGAGATGCAGCGACGGATCCTGCGGCGCGGGACGCGGTTCCTGGCATCGCTGACCCAGGCCGATCAGCAGCGACGAGCCCGTGCGGGGGACGCCGCGGAGGTGCTCGAGCCGAACCTCAAGGACGGCGCTGGTGGCCTCCGGGACGTGCAGTCGTTGCGGTGGGCCTCGGCCGCGCTGGTCGGCGCGACCGGGTTCGATCCGCTCGTGCCGGCCGGCTACCTCGGGGCGCCGGACCGGCCTCGCCTGGCCGCCGCCGAGGACCGGTTGCTCGCGGCGCGGGTCGCGCTCCATCTCGCCGCCAGTGAGCGGTCCGGTCGTGGGTCGGCCGACGTCACCGAGGTGCTGGCGTTGCACCTCCAGGACGAGGTGGCGGCACGGCTCGGGTTCGTCGACGAGGCCGTCGGCGAGCCCACCCGGGCGCTGGCACCGCACCAGCTCCTGCGTTCGCTGTTCCTGGCGGCGCGAACGATCGACCACGTGCACCGGCGAGCGTGGGCGCTGATCGACGCTGACGTCGTGCGCGGTCGGCGCCGTCGGCAGCGTCCCCCGCAGTCGCACATCGACGGGTTCGACCTGGTCGACGGGGTGTTGCGCATCCCCGCCGAACGCGACCTGACCCAGCCCGGCCTGCCCGCGCAGCTGCTCGCGGTGCTGGCCGACTCCGGCGCGGTCCTCGACCGCAGTAGCGCGGCCCGCCTGCGGTCGATCACCGAGCGCGATGAGACGCCGTGGACGTGGCGTGCCGCGGACCGCGAACTGCTGACCCAGGTGCTGTGGCGCGGCCGTATCGCGTTGCCGGCACTGGCGGAGCTCGACGACGTGCGCGTCTGGACCGCGTGGCTGCCGGAGTGGACGCCGTTGCGTGGCCGGCCGCAGCGCAACCCCTACCACCGGTACTCCCTGGACCGACACGCCTGGCACGCCGCAGCCGAGCTCGGCGAGCTCGTCAGGCGTGAGCGGTGGGCGGCGTCGACCCTTGCGCAGATCGAGGACCGGGAGGCCTTACTGCTGGGTACCTTGTTCCACGACGTCGGCAAGGCGCTCGGTGAGCCGCATGAGCAGACCGGCGTCCCGTTCGCGCAGGCGATGGCTCGTCGGATGGGTGCGCGAGAGGACACCGTGGAGGCGATCGGCACGCTCGTGCGGCTCCACCTGGTGCTCCCCGACGCCGCCCGAAGACGCGACGTCGCCGACCCGGCGCTCGCTCGTGAACTGGCGACGCGGATCGGTGACGTCCGTACGTTGGCGGCGCTCCACCTGCTGGCCGTCGCCGACGGTCGGGCGACCGGTCCGACCGCCTGGTCGGACTGGACGGCCAGCCTGCTAGAACGCTTGGTGACGAAGGTGAGAGCCGTGCTCGAGGAGACCGATCCGGACCACGCCGGCGACGGCGCCGTCGTCACCGCTGAGGAGGCGCAGCGACTGGCGCCGGAACTCGGTGCCGATCCGGCGGAGGTCCGAGATCACCTGGCCCGCCTGCCGTCGCGGTACGCCGCCGCGGTCCCTGCGCGGGGTGTGGTTCGGCACGCGTTGATGGCCCGTTCCCGCCCCGGCCCGTCGGAGGTGCACACCCGCGTCACGCCCGGCGAGGACGACCCGGAAGGGCTGGCCGGCTTCGACCGGCTCGACGTGGTCGCCATCGACCATCCCGGCTGCTTCAGCAAGGTCGCCGGTGTCGTGTCGATGCACGGCGGCTCGATCGTCGCCGCGGACGGGTTCGCACGCGACGACGGGCTGGCCGTGGACACCTTCAGCGTCCAGCCGCCGGATGGCGCCGGCGGTTCCTGGTGGGCACGCGTCGAGGGCGACCTGTCCGATGCGGCGGGCGGTCGGTTGGCGGTCCGCGCGAGGGTGCTGGCCCGGGCGCGGGCGGCACGCCCGCGCCCGGGCCAGCACCAGG
>SKJX01000151.1 GCA_007121785.1 Nitriliruptoraceae bacterium | reverse complement strand
TCCACATCGGCGGTGGTCTCCACGTACTGCCACACGTTGTAGGCGATCGCGAGGTTGATGTGGCGCTGGTACTGCGAGTTGTCCGGCTTCCACTCCCCCGAGACGGGGTTGAGGTGCATCTCCTGACTCTCCTCCCGGCCATCCGAACCGCTCTGCCAAGGGAAGATCGCCCCGAGGTGCCCAGCCTGACGTGCCCGAGCACGCGCCTCGTCGAGCCGCCGGTAGCGGTACATGAGCAGCGAGCGGGTCAGCACCGGCATGCGCATGTTCAAGTAGGGCAGGATGAACACCTCGTCCCAGAAGATGTGCCCCCGGTACGCCTCGCCGTGCAGGCCACGTGCCGGCACCCCGACGTCCCGATCGATCGTGTTGTGGGACACGGTCTGCAGCGCGTGGAAGGTGTGCAGGTTGAGGATCCGTTCGATCGCCTCCTGCTCCCCGAAGCGGACCTCGAAGCGGTCCCACAGCTGGTCCCACTTGGCGACGTGCGAGCGCAGCAGCCCGTCGAAGTCGGGGGCCTGTCCGAGTTTGCGGACAGCCGATGCGTAGGGCTCGCTGATGGCCGGATCCCCGCAGGTGACGATCGCCGCGACCTTCTCGACGGTGACCGTCCCACCGTCGGCGAGGTCGAACTCGAACTCATGCCCGACCAGCCCGTCCTCGTCGAACCACCGGCGGGTGAGCGCATCGTCATCCGGGGCGTCGCGACCGACCACCCGTGTGCGTACGACCTCGGCGATACGCAGGCGCGACTGGGTGGTCTCCGCGACCACCCCGACCATGTGCTCGTCGACCTCCTCCCGGACGACGACCTCGAGGTGGCGGTCCGACAGGTCGCGGTAGCGCTCCACGCCGCTGTTGCGCACCGCGCTGTCGATGGCGGAGCGCACCGTCAGCCGACCGGAGAACCCGTGAGCGCCGAAGGTGGTCTCCAGGGCCGCGAGCTGCGGATCCACGATGTGGACGAACCGGCGCTGCGTCACCCACAGCTGCTGACCTGCTCCCACCTCGGCACGCAGGTGCCGTGTGAGCACGCCCCGGCGCAGGTCGAGGGAGATGCGGTACTCGGCGAGGTCGGCCTCGTCCGGGGTGATCCAGGAGCCGTCGTCGACCCGGAACTGCAGCACCAGCCAGTTCGGCACGTTGACCATCGACTCGTTGGCCACCTCGACCCCATCGACCTCGTCGATGAGCCGGTTGAACACCCCGGCGCGGTAGCTCCCCGGGTAGTGCACGCCATCGGCGCGGCACTCGGGCGCCGCCCCACGGGTCGCGAGGACCCCGTTGCCCAGGGTGCACAACGCTTCGCGCAACCCCTCCTTCTGCGGGTCGTACCCCGCATAGCTGAGCGTCCACTCATCCATCGCCGTCACCCCTCCTCACCTCGCCGGTCATCGACGAGGTCCTGCGACTCTGTGAGGAAGCGCCGGCCCTCGGAGCTGTCGAAGCCGTCGTCTCGGGCACCCACGACGCTCCTGACCGGGCCTGCGCTCCGTGTCGCGACCGTGCTCGGGTGCGGGTGACGCCGACAACGCGGCCGACGGTCTGCACGGTGAACCGGTTGCGGTGAGGCCGTGGAGCCGCTCATGTCGCTCCCTTGCTGGGCCCATCGGCCCGTCGGAGCGTCGAGATCCCGTACCGACGTCTCCTGACTACCGCATCCGATGCTGGCTAGGTAGAGGCGACGGACCCGGTCGCCGGCGACGCCGAGCACGCGCCGGCGGTGCTGGCTGAGGTGGGCAGACCCGGTCTGGGTCGCCAGTTGGTGCGCAACCGCGCGGCGCTGATGGTGCTGCCCAGCGGGGTGACCAAGGGCACCGGGCTCATCGAGGTCCTGGGCGAGCTCGGGCCGTCGCATCACCGTGCCCTGGCGGTCGCGGTCGCCAACGGCGTGGACCGCTTGAGGCAGCGCGCCCGCTGAGCTCGTTGACGAGTCCCGCCAGGTCAGCGAGAACGGTTCGAGCAAGGAGGGCTCCGCGCCGATCGGTGTGGGTTCCCGCGATCCCGGCCCCGTCACCCACGACCGCAGGCCGTCGGCGAACGTCCGGACCCCGTCGGTCACCCCCCTGAACCCACCACCAGATGTGATCCCGGATGTACACACATCGCCCCCGCAGCTGCCGACCAAGGCCGGGACCGAGCCCCCTCAGGTGCCGCCGGTCGCACGCCGGTAGCTCTCCGCCCGCCGGTCGGAGGTCCGCTCCCACCGAGCGCGGACCACCGGTTCAGGTCCGAGGTCGATCGTCGCCACCCACCGGTAGGTCGTCGGCCACCGCCGGAACACCGGCACGATGCGGGTCACGGTCCGCAGCAGCGGCGGCAGCGGACCGGGTCGCCACCGGTCGGTGACCTCCATGGTCACCGTGACGCGGTCGTCCGTCCGCTGCGCCAGCGCGACGCCGCCCGTGACGTGGACGGTGCCGTCGACGTCGACCTGCCAGCGCGTCACCACCTCGTCGTCGAGGTGGAGGCCGGCCGGGTCGGGCAGCGGTGGGTCGAACCGCAGCTCGGCGTGGGCACCCGGCGCGGAGGCCAGCACCGCTTCGATCGCGCCCGTGCCGGGTTCTCGGCGCACGTCCCCAGGCGACGAGCCAGCGCCGTGGCCGTCCCCGGCCGGGTTGACGCTCACCGCGGTCAGCGGCGCCGCGTACTTGATGAGGTGCCGGCGGTGCAGACGACGTCCCGGGAGCCGACCGGTGTCGACCGGCTGCCCGTCGATCGCGATCACCGGCGGCGTGCCGGTGTCGTGGACCAGGTCGAAGTCGTGCATCCACACCAGCAACAGCGATCCCGGCTGGTCGATCGCGGCGCTGACCGGTGCCAGCATGGTCCCGCGCGAGCCGGTCCCGCGGGCCGGGTCGCGGTCGTCGACGCGGACCTCGATCATCCGGCCGTCGACATCCGCGAACCGGACCTGCGCCAGCACCCCGTCGGACCCGACCTCGAGGATGTCCTCGTCGAACCAGGTCGTCGTCCACGCGCCCGTCCCGCCGCCGAGGGTGTAGCGCTCCGCCTGCAGGGTGAGCCCCGGGCTCGGGTAGTAGTCGACCAGCCGACCGTCACGCCGGCAGAGGAACGCCAGCAGCCCGGTGCCGTGCTCGCGGTCGTCGAACCACTGCAACTCGATCGCGTCGTAGACGGGGTGGTCGACCAGTTCGGCGTTGAGGAACCGCGCCACCGGATCGACGACGAGGTGGAACGGGCAGGGCCCCATCGACGGCGGACCGCCGCTGCGCCCACCGGGTGCACGGGAGCGGAGCGGACGGGCGGACTCCGAGACCGACATGGCTGACCCGAACGTGGCTGGCACGACGCTCGCACGACGTTGGCACGATGCGATGCCACGATCACACCAGCCAGCTCGCCCTCCGGCCAGGGCCCGAGGTCCCCTTCCCCGCTCAGCCGGCGGTGTCGGCTCCATCCGTCCCGTCCGACCGCGGCGAACCGTCCGTCGCGGCCGACCCGTCCGTCGCCGTCGCCGTCGCCCCGCCGGCCCCCTGCCCGACATCCGGCGCGTCGGTCGGGTCGACCACCACCAGCACCGCGTCCGCGTCGACCTGCTGGCCGGCGGCGACCGCCACCTCGGCGACGGTGCCGTCGACCCGGGCGGTGATGCGGTGCTCCATCTTCATCGCCTCGACGGTCACCAGGCGCTGCCCGGCCGTGACGGCGTCGCCGACATCGACGGGGACGTCCACGACCGTGCCGGGCATCGGCGCCAACGTCGCTCCCTGCGGCAGCGGCGCGGTCGCACCGGCGAAGCGCGGCACCGCGGTGAGCGCGACCCGGTGCCGGCCGAACGCCACCTGCGTGGCCCCGTCCGCGCCGCGCAGCACCGTCACCCCGCGGCGGACGCCATCCACCTCGACGTCCAACCGGTCGTCGGTCGCGTCGTGGAGGACGACGTCGAACCGGGCGCGGGGGGCGACGTCGTCGTCGAGGTGTCCCGCGGGGACCCCCGGGAGCACCGAGACGGTGCGGGTGCCGTCGCGGCGCACCCGCAGGCGGACGGTGAGCGTCTCCCCGTCCGCGTCGTCGGTCCGGAAGGTGTGCTGGACGGGGAAGGTCGCCGCATTGGCGAAGCCGGCCGGCAGCGTCGCCAGGACGGGGGCGTCGCGGCGGACGTCCTCGACCGCGTGGACGGTGGCGAGGGCGACAGCCAGGTCCACCACCTCCGGGGCGGGCCGCGTCGCGGCGAGCAGGGCGTCGCGCCGCCGGTCGAGGTAGTCGGTGGTGGTGTCACCGGCCAGGAACGGTTCGTCGCGGAGCAACGCGGCGAGCAGGTCGCGGTTGGTGGTGACCCCGAGCAGGTGGGTGGCGTCGAGTTCGGCGGCCAGCCGCGCGGCGGCTTCGGCGCGGGTCGGAGCGACCGCGATCACCTTGGCGAGCATCGGGTCGTAGTACGGGGTGACGTCGTCGCCGGCACGGACGCCGGCGTCCCATCGGATGCCGGCACCGTGCGCGGGAGCGAACGCCGCCAGGTGACCGATGGCCGGCAGATCGTCGTTGGCGGGGTCCTCCGCGTAGAGCCGCACCTCGATGGCGTGGCCGCGGGCGACCACCTGGTCCTGGGTGAAGCTCAACGGCTGGCCGGCGACGATCAGCAGCTGCCAACGCACCAGGTCGAGATCGCCCGGTTCACACGTCGTCGCGTGGCGGATGGCGACGGTCGCCTCCGTCACGGGGTGTTCGACCTGCAGGCGGGTGTTGACCTCCAGGAACGCGAAGCACGCGGCAGGGTCCACGTCGTCGCCGGCGCGACGGCGGGCGAGCGCGGCGTCGTCGACGACGAACTCGACCGTGCCGGCGCTCTGGTAGCCGATCGCCTCAGCGGCGGTCAGGGCCGCATCGGTGATCGCCGCGCGGACACGATCGTCGATGCCGGGTGACGGCGCCTCCTCCAGGATCTTCTGGTGACGCCGCTGGATCGAGCACTCGCGTTCGTGGAGGTGCACGACGTGGCCCGCGCGGTCGCCGAGCACCTGCACCTCCACGTGGCGTGGGCGCTCGATCAGCCGCTCCAGGAAGACGCGACCGTCGCCGAACGCGCTGGCGGCCTCGCGGCGGGCGGCGGCGACGGCGTCCACCACCTCGGCGCGGTCGTGGACGGCGCGCATCCCCTTGCCGCCGCCACCCGCGGCCGCCTTGACCAGCAGGGGCAGGCCGAGCTCGTCGGCAACGTTCAGCAGCTGCTGGTCGTCGTGGTCGGCCGGGAGCGTCGCGCCGGGGACCACGGGGACGCCCGCCTCGGCCATGCGCTGCTTGGCCTCGAGCTTGTCGCCCATCGCCGCGATCGTGTCCGGCATCGGTCCGATCCAGGTCAGGCCGGCCTCGACGACGGCGTGCGCGAACGTGGCGTCCTCGGCCAGGAACCCGAACCCGGGGTGGACGGCGTCGGCGCCGGTGCGGGCCGCCGCGTCCAGCAGCAGGTCACCGCGGAGGTAGGTGTCGGTCGGCGTGGCGCCCGGCAGCCGGACCGCGGCGTCGCAGGCGTGCACGTGAGCGGCGTCGGCGTCGGGGTCGGAGTGGACCGCGACCGTGGCGATGCCCATCGCCCGGCAGGTCGCGGCGATGCGCACGGCGATCTCGCCCCGGTTGGCGATCAGCACCGTGCGGGGCAACGCCACCGTGGTGGTGAGACCGGCGGGGGTCTGTGTGTCGGGCACGGCTGGCCTCACATCCGGAACACGCCGAAGGAGCTGGTCCCTTCGACCTGGTTGGTGTGGACGGCGGACAGCGCCATCCCGAGCACGTGGCGGGTGTCGCGCGGGTCGATGATGCCGTCGTCCCAGCCCTGGCCCGTCGCGAAGAGCGCGTTGGACTCGGCTTCGATCTGCTCCTCGACCATCGCACGCACGCCGGCGTCCTGCTCCTCGTCCCAGGTCTCGCCCCGGTTCTCCGCCCCGGCCTTGGCGACCAGCGACAGCACCCCGGCCAGCTGCTGGGGGCCCATCACCGCGATGTGATGGTTCGGCCAGGTGAACAGCAGGCGGGGGTCGTAGGCACGACCGCACATGCCGTAGTTGCCGGCACCGTAGGACGCCCCCGTCATGATCGTCAGGTGCGGCACCTCGGAGTTGGTGACGGCGTTGATCAGCTTGGCCCCGTCCTTGATGATGCCGCCGCGCTCGTAGCGGCTGCCCACCATGAAGCCGGTGATGTTCTGCAGGAACACCAGCGGCACGTCGCGGCGGTTGGCCAGTTGGATGAACTGCGCGCCCTTCTCGGACTCCTCGCTGAACAGCACCCCGTTGTTGGCCAGCACCCCGACCGGGAAGCCGTGGATCGACCCCCAGCCGGTGACCAGGTTGGTGCCGTAGCTGGCCTTGACCTCCTCGAACCGGGATCCGTCGAGGGTGCGGGCCAGCACCTCGCGGGCGTCGAACGGTTCGCGCAGGTCGACGCTGGCGATGCCGAGCAGCTCCTCCGGGTCCTCACGCGGCGGGTCGGCCGGCTCGCTGGGGCCCGGGCCGAGCTTGCGCCAGCCCAGCCCGGCCACGATCCGGCGGGTGATGGCGATCGCCTCCGGCTCGTCGGCAGCGAGGTGGTCGCCGAGCCCGGACACCTTGGCGTGCATCTGCGCGCCGCCGAGCTCCTCCTCCGTGGCGTCCTCGCCGGTCGCCAGCTTCACCAGCGGCGGCCCACCGAGGAACACCTTCGAGCGTCCTTCGATCAACACGGTGTGGTCGCTCATGCCGGGCACGTACGCGCCGCCCGCCGTCGACGAGCCGAACACCACGCTGATCGTGGGGACCCCAGTCTTGGACAGCGCCGTGAGGTCGTGGAAGGCGCGGCCGCCGCGGACGAAGATGTCCTTCTGGCTGCGCAGGTCCGCGCCGGCCGACTCGGTGAGGTTGATCACCGGCAGCCGGTTCTCCCGAGCGATCTGCAGGCCGCGCAGCGCCTTGGTCACGCTGAACGGGTTGGACGCCCCGCCCTTGACCGTCGGATCGGCGCCGGAGATCAGGCACTCCACGCCGGCGACCACGCCGATGCCCTGCACCACCGAACCACCGACCTGGAACTCGCTGTCCCACCCGATCAACGGCTGCAGCTCCAGGAAGGGGCTGCCGGGGTCCAACAGCAGCGCAAGCCGCTCGCGGATCGTGAGCTTGCCGCGACCGCGGTGGCGTTCGAGCTTCTCCGGGCCGCCGCCAGCACGGGCGACCGCGAGCTGCTCCTCGACCTGCGCCAGCAGTTCGAGGTTGCGTGTGCGGTTGCGTTCGAAGCCCTCACCGGTCGGTGAGATGCGACTTGCGAGCACATCCCGTTCCACCGTGCCACCTCGTCGCCTGCACCGGCGCAGCGCACCGGTCCGCGGTTCCGCCCGGCGACCACCGAACGGAACGGAACTCTACGGAACGTTCCGCTCACGTCCAACGCCCGGCCGTCCGGACGTTCCCACACGACGGTGGTCACCGCACGCGACGGCCACCGCACCCCACGGTCAGCGCCGCCACCGCGGATGGTCGGGGAACCGCTCACGCAGGGTGGGGTTGGCGGCGTCCGCCGGCGAGACGACCGGCTCGTCGACCGGCCAGTCGACGGCCAGGTCGGGGTCTTCCAACGCGATCGCACGCTTGTCCGCGTGCGGCGTCCACTCCTCGCTGACGTCGTAGACGTAGTCGACCTCGTCCAGCGCCGCGAAGGCGTTGCCCAGCCCTTCGGCGATGAACAGCCGTGCCCGCGCCCCCGGCGGATCGCCCAGTGTGACGGTGACCACCTCCGCGAAGGTCGGGCTGTCGACCCGGAGGTCCGCGACCGCGCAGAACGCCGTGCCTCGGACGACGTAGACCAGCTTATCCCAGGGTTCGGCGTGGAAGCCGCGGACGACCCCGGCGGCAGAGCGCGAGTGGTTGCCCTGCGCGAACCGTGGCGCACGACCGAGCGCGCGCTCCAGCTCGCTGGCCAGGTAGGTCTGACGGAAGAAGCCGCGTTCGTCCTCGTAGGTGTCGGACCGCACCAACAGCAGCCCGTCGATGGGGGTGCGTTCGATCATGTCGTGGGCTCCTCCTCGGCCACGTCGACGCCCGACGCGCCATCGACGATCCGCAAGGGATGCTTGTCCGCCGCCAAGGTCCGGATCGGCCAGGGGATCGTCATGCCCGCCGCCTCGACCGCCGACTTACAGGCGCTGAGGACCTGGTCCTCGACGAACGGCAACACGCTGTCCTCCGCGTGCAACCAGAACCGCACCTCGAAGTCGACGCTGGACGCGCCGAGCGCGGTGAGGAGCACCGCCGGCGGCGGGTCCTCCAGCACCTCGTTGACGCTGGTGACCGCCACGCGCAGCACCTCACGGGCCGCTTCGTGGTCATCGCGGTAGTCGATGCCGACCTGCACCGCGGCCCGGCGGTTGCCTCGTCGGGTGAGGTTGGTCAACGGCTCGGTGAACACGTCCGCGTTCGGGATCAGGGTCAAGGTGCCGTCGTAGAGCCGCAGGACCGTCGCGCGCAGATCGATGTCCTCGACGAACCCTTCGAACCCGTTGGTCACCACGATCTCACCGCGGTTGAACGGTTTGCGCATCAGGATCACGATGCCGGCGATGAAGTTCTCCAGGATCTTCTGCATCGCCAGGGCGAGCCCCAGCCCGATCAGGCCGAGCGCAGCCAGGACGGCGCCGATCTCCACGCCGGCGATCGACAGCGCGAGCAGCAGCACCAGTGCGATCAGCACCAGCCGGAGCAGGTTGGCGACCAGCCGACGGACGGTGAAGTCCACCTCCGCCCGCTTCATCCCCCGCTTGACGCCCGAGACGATCAGGCGCACCGCCAGCAGGAGCACGATCAGCACCACGGCCGCGAGCACGATCAGCGGCAGGCGCGCCAGCAGATCGCCGGCCAGTTCGGTGACCGCCTCGGTGACCAGTGTGCGGACCGTGTCCGGGTCGGTCAGCTCCGAGAGGTCCGGCGCCTCGACGTCGCGCAGCAACGGCTGCGGCTCCACGTCGTCGGGTGCGGGGTCCTGCGCGAGCACCGCGTCGAGCACCACCACCTCCCTCGGCCTGCCGCCACGGGCATCCACGCACCCGGCGCCATAAGGACCGTCACCTTAGCGAGCGGGCGCCCACCCCATTCCCCGCGGCGGCTGGCTGGCGTTGGCGGGTCGCAGGCGCAGGCGAAGCACCAGTTCCTCGTCGGGTTCCGACGTCCAGATCGTGTCCGCCGCGGGTGACACGTCCGCCAGGCTGACCGGCACGAAGCGAGGCCGGTGTCGGTCACCTCCAACCGGTTGTCGACGACCCGCGAGGGAGTATCGAGGCTCAGCGGCGCCCAACTCGCCAGGACGAACAGCACCGCCAGCAGCACCGTGGCGGTCACCGCCGCAACGCGAGCGAGCACCGCGGTCAACCGGCTGCAGGTCACCGACGCTCACCACAGTCGTCGGCCAGCCAGCGAGCAGCCCATCGACGAACGCGTCGACATCAACCCGCAACGCCGCCGGCTGCACGTCGTCGCACTGCAGGACCTCCTCGATCAGCGCCGCACGCAAACCCGTCCCCACCGCCGCCTCCCACCTGGCCACCGCAACCCCATCGAAGCCAGTGACGGTACTCGTGACGGTGTCGATCAACGTCGTCCGGCCACCGTGCCGCCCGTGGAGCACCGCATCCCCAGGCCACAGGGGACCGGGGCGATGCATCTGGACGGACACGCGCGATCGCTGCGCCGCGACGCTGGTGTATCGAGCACGATCACGTTGTCGGCCGGCGCCCGAAGCCAGCGGACGAACTCCGAAACGTCCTCGATACCGGCCACGTCCCTCGGGGTCGATCGCGGAGGTCACCCGGGGAGAGCTCACAGCAACTCCGATAACGCGCAGGCCGCGCCCCTCGGGCAATGATGCAAGCGGCCACGTCGACCCAGCTTCATCGTCTGAGTTTCGGCGAGACGCTGTTTGGGACCTGCTTCGGCGGGTTCCAAACGCGGGCGGCTGGCACCGCGATGTTCACGGCTCCTCCGTAAGGCAACGTGGCGAAGCCACCCAATCTCCCGGTTCGGACACTTCGCGAGCCTCGCGCCGCGGTCCTTACCCCGGGAGCCGAGGCCCTCATGACGCCGCCGCCTACTGGGCTTGCGAGCCAAAGTCCATCGGACCATGCACCCCGTCCTTGCCGATGCTGCGACCCTCCACCTCGATTCACGCACGAGCAGTTATCCGGCCCATCGACCCGGGCCACACCCAGACGCAGCACCGCCTCACGACAGCACAGCACCCAGCCGATGAGCAGCGAGCGGCGCAGGCACTCCCGATCGACGCGCGGCCAGCCACGTGCGAGCCATCCGGATTATCCGCTGACGACGACGCTCCGTTGGCGTCATGCGCCACGTCGTCGCCAGACCGGGATCGGCCGGCAAGCCGGACGCCGAACCACCCGGCCAGCCGCGGCATCGGCACGATGCGCACGCCCACCTCAGCAACGACAGCCAGTGCCGACAGAAGGACAGGTCCAGCAGACCGTCAGGTCAGAGTGCCAGCGGCACGACGCGCGCGGGTCGCAGCAAGACGGAGCCTCCGGCCGATGGCAACGCGGCGCGTATCCTACGTCCCCACACGGGTGAGCGGGGCGAAGGGCACGGCATCGACGCGCGACAGGCCATGGGCCTCGGGAACGACCCGAGCTCGCGTCCCGCGCCCGACCGGCTGCTGCGGGTCTCTGGTCCCGCCACGGCTCTGCTGCTGGTCCTCTTCCTGGCCGTCAGCTGGTTCCCGTTCGTTCCGGACCTACCCGCCCGGGTAGACAACCAGGTGGAGGTCACCGAGGACGGGCTGCGGTTCTCCCCCGTCGGCGTCGCCCTGGTCCCAGACGGGCGCGACTGGCTCGCCGACGCAGATGACTGGCCGGTGCGCCTCCGGCTGACCCTGCGCAGTGGCTCCCGGGACCAGGTCGGGCCGGCGCGGCTGCTCACCCTCGGCGACGACCTCCGCAACCAGGCGGTGATCGTCGGGCAGGACGAGGCCGACCTGGTGGTCCGCAGCATGCAGTCCGCCGCGGGTCGGACGTCATCGTCCACCCTGCGGGCGAGGGACGCCGTCGACCCCGGGCGCTGGCAGGACCTCGAGGTGGTGCTCGAGCGGCGGTCGGCCACCCTCAAGGTCGACGGGGTCCACGCGGAGGGGACCTTCCCTGACGTCCGTGCGCGGATCCGCTCCGGCTCCCAGCTGGCACTGGGCGCCGAGCCGTCGGGGCAGCGGGCCTGGCACGGTGAGATCGCCTCGGCGACCCTCCTGGTCGACGACGCGCGCCTCGACCTGATCCAGGATGATCGTCTGGAGATCCCGTCCCAGCTGTGGCGACTACCCGACCGGCTGGCCGAGTCAGGAAGACGGTCCCCCCAGTCCGAGCTGCGAACCGCGGGCTGGCACCTCGCCCTCAGCCTCGCCCTCGGCGCCGGACTGGCGCTGTGGCACGACCACCGACGTCCACCGACGCGGCCGCTGCTCCTGTGGGCGGCCGTGGCCGTGGCGGCCAACCTCGCCAAGGTGGGATTCGCCTGCCGCCACCCCAGCCTCGCCACCACGCTGCTGCAGGTCGCCGGCGGCTGGCTCGGCATCGTCGCTGGCACGCTCATCGCGCGCGGGGGCCGGGCGAGGACGCGACGCGAGGCGTAGGCTCCGCCGCGCAGGTTTCCACGAGGGGGCAGGGATGGCGTTTCCACGACAGGTCGCCGCCGCGCTGCGCGCAAGCGTCGCCCATGCCGACCATCGAGACCCGACGTCACGGAACTCGTCGGGGACGCCGGACGCGAACCCTGGATGCACCGAACTGCTTCGTTGAGCGCGGTGACGGTTCGCATGGAAATGCCCTCTGAGGTGGGAAGATGCGGGTGTTGAGGACCGCATGAACACACGAACGGAGGGCATCGCGCAGATGCGAGCATCTCGGACGCCGTCGATTTGCGGCGGATCGTGCGGCGGGTACGTCCCACTCCCGGTTCACAACTCGCGCTGGACGTGGTGTTCGACTACCACGCCATCCTCATCGACCGTGATGAGCCGATGCTCGAACTCGAGGCCGACCACCGTGCCCACGCCGTGCTCGAACTCGCGATCCGTGACCTCAAGCCGGCGGACCCGCCCACGTGTCCTCCGGAAATCCAGGACGCTTGGTGCCGTGAGGAAGTTCATGTAGCGCCGGGGTGGGGTTTGACGGTGTAGGACTGCACGAGGTTGGTGCCGGGGTAGTCGGTTTCGGTGTGGTGGAGCAGCTCGCAGATCGCAGCGAGCGCGCGGGTGCGTCGGGGGCGGTCAGCGGGTTGAGGGCTACGTGGAACTGGCCGTCGGCGACATGGAGGTCGCCGGCGGTGGTCAGCGCTTCGCGGATTGGGCTTCTGGCTTCGTGCTGCGCGCGGGCGTAGTGAGGCCCGACCAGCCGGGCCAGGGCCGACTCGGCGTTGTAGGCCGCGATCCGGCAGGCGTGGGTGACCAGCTTGGTCTCGGAGTCCAGCAGCCGCGCATCAGATGCGACGGCTGCCAGCGGCAGACGCGTCGGGTGTCGGCCGCGGTCTGGCGGGCGACATCGAGCTGGTCGCGGACCTCGCCTACCTCGAACGGACCCTGGACGCCGGTGAGCTGCCGTGGTTGATCATCAAGGGACCGACGCTGGCCGAGCCGGTGCACTGCTCGGGCCAACGTCGCTCCCACAGCGACCTGATCCCCTGGTACCCGCTCGCGAGCTACGTAGCTTCATCGCCGCGTTGTTCGAGCTTCTCGCGGCCCGCCCCACCCCGGTGTCGGAACCACCCTCACCAATCGCCGCCGGCACCGAACCGTGTCCGCAGCCGGATCCATGCGGTGGTCAGCACGAACACCGCGGCAGCCACCCGCAAACCGGGCGTGCGCAGCGCCTCGGCCAACGCGAGCCGTGCGCCGGACGGCGGTCGCGGCAGCCCGAGGTGGTCGAGTTGGCTGTTCCCGCGCCGGATCCGGACACCGCGTCGCACGATCGTGCGCAAGCTCGCCGGTACCTCGACGGTCGTCGGGTGCCCTGGCAGGGTCACCCGTTCGGCGGGCGTGAACAGCCGGTAGATGAACTGATCGTCGCCAAGGAGCTGCGGCCAGTCACCGAACCGTGCCCGGCCCGTCTCGCTGAGCGCGTAGACGCCCGCACCGATGATCCCGGAGCGGAAGACCGGCAGCGTGGAACGGAACGCCAGGAACCAGCGCGCTGGGCGCGTGGCGGCGGACAGGTCGAGGCGGCCCGGCACACCGGCGACGAGCGCGTCGCTGGACACGAGCTCATCACGCAGCCGTCGGGCGGTGGCGGTCGGCAGGCGGATGTCACCGTCGAGGTAGATGCGGGGGAAGCGGTCGGTGGCGGCGTCGCCAGCGCGGATCGCCGCGATCTTGGACGCTTGCTCGAGCTCGAGCACCCGCACGCCGGCCACGGTGCGGGCCTCGTCGGCGGTGGCGTCCGTGCACCCGTTGCAGACCACGACGACGTCGAACTCCCCTGGTGCGGCGTTGGCCAGCAGGACCCGCAGGTTCGACGCGATGCTGCCGGCCTCGTTGTGCGCCGGCACGATCACCGATGCGGACGCTCCCAGGGCAGCAGCGAGGGGTGAGCCAGACCTCGATGGATCCACGACCGGCCCGAACCCCTGCGCCATCGACGCGGTGGTGGGAGGCGAGCTAGGAGACGTTCCCGGTGGCCCGACGGCGACGCGCGGCGATCAGCAGCACGGCGCCGAGAGCGAGCAGGGCGCCGGCGCCGAGCAGCAGAAGTGTGAGCTCACCGCCGGTGCGGGCGAGCACCTGCGTGTCGTCGGTGGCGGTGACCTCCTCGACCTCTTCCTCATCGAGGACGAGCGGCTCGTCGTCGTCGGCTTCGTCGACCTCTTCGGCGTCTTCGGCGTCATCGAAGACGTCGGTGTCATCGTCGACGGTCTCGTCGCCGTTGTCGTCGAAGTAGCCGGTCACCTCGCCGTCGTCGGCGAGCTCGTCGGCGACCGCGGGGACGGCCAACAACCCCAGAGCGAGCAGCACCAACGTGCCCGTGGCTGACAGCTTCATCGCTCGCATGATCCGCTCCTCCGAGGCCCCTGCCGCACCATGACCACGCAGCACGATCGAACAACCTCAGGGCAGCGTATCCGCTCGAGGCTTCGAACGGAAGGCCAGGACCTTGCGCACGACCGCGCTGCGTGTTCGTGCGGGTCGGACGACGCCGGCAACGTCCCGGATCGCCGCGCAGTGTGGTCGATCAGCGGTCGCCGGCCTCGACCGGCAGGTCCTGCCCATCGAAGACGAACCGGAAGCTCGTGCGGCCCGATGCCCGCTGGTCGACCATCACGTGCCCGTCGCGCTCGGTGGCTCCGTCGGGGGCGGCGACGACCGTCGTGTCGGTCGGGATGGCGACGCCGACCCGCAGGTCGACCCCGCGCAGCGTTGGCTGGGCGAGGTGGTCGACGTCGACGACCAGCGTCGGGCCCTCGTCGAGGTGCCAGCCCTCAGCGGTCTCGGTGACGAACGTCAACTCGTGCTGCCCGCCGGCCGGAACGAGCTCCGTGCTGTCCCACATCGGCCGGCCGAGCTCGGTCCCACCGTCGCTTGCGGTCTCCGGCGCGCGGACCACCTCGCAGGAGACGCTGCACGTGAACGTCACCACCGACAGGTTGTCGCCGGCCTCCGTGCGCTCGCGCCACGGGCCGATCACGCCACGGCTGAACCCCTCGGTGGGAGCCTCGTTGGCGAACCCCACCGTGATCGTCGACCGCGTCGCCCCACCGGGAAGCAGCTCGATCCGGTGGTCGACCCACCGATCGGTGAACCAATCGACCTTGTTCTGCGCGGTGTTGTTGACGAACACCCCCGGGGACTCACCCGGTTCGGTCGGTAGGGCCCCGTCGACGTCCGCCCGTCCGAACACCTCCTGAACGCGATCGTCACGGGTGTAGATGTTGACGTGGCCACCGTCCGCAAGGTCGAGCAGCATCTCCACGGTCCGGGGGACGTCGTCGTCCTCCAGGATCTCGAAGATCTCCGCGAACGCGGACGTTGCGACCGCACCGAGCACCGCCTTGCGCTCGTCCTCGTCATCGAAGACGTCGTAGGCGTCCAACCCGACGAACCGCAGGATCTCGTCCGGACCGAAGGTGCCGACCCCGGGGACCGTGAGGCCACCGGCACGGGCCGCGAGCCGCTCGAAGACGACCGTGTCCGCGACGATGACCCCGTCGACGGGTGCGTTGCCACCGTCCTCCCAGAGCTCGAGCATCACCTCCGCGGCGCTCGGGAAGTGGGGGGTGAAGTTGACCTGGCGCCACTCGCGCAGACCCGCGCGCGGCTGGTAGCGCCGCTCGTGGTCCTGCGAGGGCGCCGTAACGTCGCCGTCGGGCGCGGGCAGCTCGTCGACGTCGACGAAGTCGTCGAACTCCATCCGCCCCTCGTCGATGGTCAGCATCGACCAGGAACCGAGCAGACCGCCCGAGCCGCGCAGCTCCGAGAGCGCCCCCGCGCCCAGCAGGTAGGTGCGCGGCCCGTCCTCACCGAGGAAGCGTGGCATCACCTCCAACAGGTCGGCGGCCAACACCGCCTGTTCCAGGTTCGGCCCGACCAGCTCCAGGAACTCGGTTCGAGCAGCCTCGACACGACCGAGCAGCGCCCGGTCGGAGGTCGCCTCCAAACGGTCGAACGTCTCCTCGAGCGTGTCGGCCAGCGTGCGGGCAGGCGGACCCAGCTCACGCAGGTAGGTGATGGAGATCTCGCCGGGGTCCTGGGTCCGGTCGTCGCTGACGATCACGGCTGCGACGTCCAGCAGGTCAGCCGCAGCCGTACCGCCGTCGTGCGCGCCGTCAGCGAGGGTGGTCGCCACCCGCAGGTTCGGCCCGGCGACCGGTACCCACCGCAGCGGGACGACGTACGGCCGGTTGAGCTGGTCGGAGGCCGCTTCCGCGTGCACGATCGCATCGGCCAGCGCATCCCGCGCTTCGGACAGCTCCGCGTCGCGCAGCAACCGTTCCGCAGCCCCCGCGTCGCTGCGGGCCTGTTGGAGGTCGCCGTAGGCCGACAGCACGCTCACGCCGGCAGCCGCGGCCCAGACAGCCAACAGGACGGCGACGCCGAGCAGGATCAGCAGCACCCGAAGGGACCGACGACGTCCGCCGGCCTCCGAATCGGCCTGCGCCGTCTGCTCGTCCACCATGCCCCCGAGCCTACCGCCGAGCGGTCCGGCCGACCCGCGCTAAATCTGCAGGTCCGGCACCATGTCCCGCCGGATGACGCTGCGCCGGGCTGCGGCCAGCAGCAACTCGGTCGAGAGGTCGTCCACCTCGGCGTGGACCGCGAGTTGCCGACCGGCCAGCGCTTGCGCGGTGACCGCCTGATGGTCGTCCACATGCTCGTCGGCGGCGGCCCGTCGCGGGACCAGCACCGGACAGCGACCGAGCTCGAAGGCGGTCAGCGCCGTGCCGGTGCCCGCGTGCGCGACGACGACATCCGCCTGGCCGATGGCGGCCTCGAGCTCGGGGCCGGGCACGGTCTCCCGTGCCTCGATCGACAGGCCGCTCGTGTCCGTCGCACCGGTCTGCCACAGCACGTGGGCGTCGCTCGGCAGGATCCTCACCAGCTGTTCGAGCAGACGGCGGAACCCGTACGGGCGGATCGTTCCCAACGACACCACGACCCGCGACAGACGCGTGATCGGCCGTGCGGTCCCGGGTTCGAACTCGTCGTGGACCGAGCCGGCATCGCGCCAGCGTCCGCCGTAGCCGGGGTTCTGGCTGTAGAGCTCCACGCCGGGGACGCGCTGGAGGATCCGCCCCGACAGCGACGGCCCTTGGGCGCGGGTCGCGCTCTCGATGAAGGCGGCTCGAACCCCCTTCGCACGCGCGAGGGGCAGCACCGCGACGGCGATCCCGGCACCGGTGCTGACCGCCAGGTCAACGTCATACTCACGCAGCAGGCGGCGGGCGACCCGAGCGTTGCGGGCGAGGTTGAGCAGGTCGCGCGGCGCCGCGTAGGGCGCGTGGACGAGCCGGTCCTCCTCCCGGCCAGCGGCGGCGAGCAGGTCGTGGCTCAGCCCGGAGTCGTAGGTCAGCCAGATGACCTCGTCCACCACCGGGAGTCGGTCGACCAGCCGCACGAGTTGCTTGAAGTGGCCACCGGCCGACGCGGCCGCCAGCACCCGTCGACCCGCGCCAACCCCGGAGGTCGACGAGCCGGTCACTCGAGCGCGACCCCGTGGCCACGGAAGCGCGCCGGGAGGAACGCCCGCAACCCGCGCAGCAGCACCACGGCCACGGTCCGAGTGATGACCGCGATATCCAGCCCCACCGACCAGCTCTGGACGTACAACAGGTCGTAGCGACGGTAGAGGTCGAAGCTCGCCAGGTCCCGAGCCTCCACCTGCCACAGGCCGGTGACACCCGGCTTGACGGTCAAGCGGGCGTTGAGATCGTCGTCGAACTGCGCGACCTCGTCCGGCAGCGCCGGACGCGGACCGACCAGGCTCATCGTGCCCTCGAGCACGTTGAACAGCTGTGGGATCTCGTCGATGCTCGAGGCGCGGAGGAACCGACCGAACGGGGTGATGCGTGGATCGTTCGAGAGCTTGAACAGCGGCCCTGATCGGTCGTTGTCCGCCTCCAGATCGGCCCTGCGTGCCTCCGCATCCACCACCATCGTGCGCAGCTTGTACAGGGTGAACCGTTCACCGTGGTGGCCGACCCGCTCCTGGCGGAAGAAGACCGGCCCACGGTCGTAGGCCCACACGGCCAACGCGGACACGAGCAGGATGGGAGAGAGCACCAGCAGCGCGAGGCTGCCGAGGCTGACGTCCAGCACCCGCTTGGTGACGACCTGGGCGCGGCTCAACCCGTTGGGAGCCACGTGCAGGAACGTCTCGTCGGCCAGCGGTGACACCGTGATACGTCGACGGTCGATGCCTCGCAGCCCACTGGAGATGTGCACGTGCAGCGCCGTGTCGGACACGCGTTGCACGAATTCGTTGAGCTCGTGGCCGGTGAGGCTGCCCGAATCGAACACCACCCCCGACACGCGGGTCCGCCGCAGCTGCTCGAGCAGCCCGTCCGGGGTTCCGAGCCATGGGAACGGCGCACCGTCGCTGGCGCCGCGTGAGGGGCTGACCACACCACGGATGTCGAAACCGAGCACCGGATGTTCGGCCAGCAGTTGTGCGGTCTCCACGGTCGAGTCGGCCGAGCCGCCGACCACCACCACCGGCGCGCCGAAGTCGCCGCCGGCACGCCGACCGTGGATCCACTCGCGCAGCACGCCACGTTCGAAGGTCAGGAGCCCGAACCAGGCGATGCCGCCGACGACCCCGGCGAGGACCGCTTCCTCACGTCCGATCGTGGCCAGCAGCACCACCGTCGTCACCGCGAGCCCCAGCGCGGTGCGTGCGATACGCGCTACCTCGGCGGCGCGCACGGCGCAGATCCGGCGGCGGTACAGCCCGCTCGCGGACATCAGCAGGCCACCGGCGCCGAGGATCAACAGCGACTGGGCGATCGCAGTGACCGGACCGAACACGATGTCACCGGTCAGGAACCCCACGCCGAACGCGGCCACCCAGCCGAGGGCGATCGCTATCAGATCCACCAGGACCATGATCCGCCGTAGCGGTGGCGACGGCGGCCGTCCGCTGCCGTCGACGTGGTCGAGGTCCTCGGAATCCGGCGCGGCAGGCGCTAGCGTCCCCGACGCCTGGCTGTCAGGTGGATGCTCGAACCGCGCGATCGGCGGAGCCCCCTCGAGGTGCTCCGCCTGTCTCTGCCCCTGAACGCTCATCTTCATGATGCCCCTTCCGCACACTGATCGGCGACCGCCCACGCCTGTGGATGTCGGCGGTCCCCCCCCCGGCCCGGCAGAAGAACGGCTGATTCGGGCGTGCTCACCGCGCAGAGCCGCGCGGCGTCACTGCAAGATAACGCTCGGTGGCCTTGAGCGCACGTCGAACCTCGATCGGTCTCGTGCAAGCCGAAAGAACCCCAGCACGCCACTCTGCGTGGTCTGGAGCGCCACCCCCCGTGGTCAGTTGTCCACCACCGTTGTCGGTGGTGGGCGCAGCTCGGCTCTGCCCAGCCGACTCGAGTCGCGGAGATAGTCCGAGACGCTTCGAGAGAATACGGAAAGCACCGAACGCCTTGGAGTACGACCCCGGATCGACCGGCCACTCGACGACCACCGACGTCCCGGTGGTCCAGGTCACCCCCGGTGACCTCACCACCGACGCGGTGTCCCAGGTTGCGACCACCGTCCGCGGTCACCCAGGTCGTCGCAGCGACCGCATGGCGACGATGCCGAAACGGACCCGGCCCGCGGTCGTGGGGGCGGCCGCCAGCCCGAAGGCTGGGCCAGTGGGTGGTCGTCGTAAACGTCGAGCGAGCGTGCTACCGGGAGATCTCGACGGAGGGTCCGGTCACGGCTTCGCCGTCGACACGCACCACCGTGAAGGTGACCGGGTCATCGCGGTTGTGCAGCCCGGTCTGGGCGAAGCTGCACGTGCCCTGCCCGTCGGTCACGCACGAGGTCGCGCTCCCCGAACCGGCGCTCCATGCGATCTCGACCGGGATCTCGACAGCTCGCTCGTCACCGACGGTCGCGGTGATCCGGGCTTCGGCGTCCCACTGCGGACCGCGCTGGTCGTGGCCCACCGCGGAGGTGATCGCCACGTCCGCCTCGTTGACCTCCGGCTCCGGGTCTGGCTCCGGCTCGGCAACCGGCTCGTACGCGACAACGAGCTCGTGGTCCTGCCCGGCCTCGATATCGACCTGCTCGCAGTCGAGGGCCTCGTACCCGTCAATCTGCTCGACGCAGACCTCATGCGTGCCTGCGGTGAGCGGCAGGCTCGTCCGGCCACGGTCGCGCGCGACGTCGTCGACGGTGATCTCCGGCTGCAGCTCAGCGGGCTCCACCTCGACCTCGAGCATGCCGACCGGCTCGAACTCGCCGGTCAGCGAGGTCACCTTGTCCTCGATGATCTCGACGGTCTCGCATCCGGGGGCGAGGTAGCCCTCCGGACCTTCGAAACACACGACGTGCTCACCGGCGGGAAGCGGCAGCCCGGTGATCCGTGTGGTGTTGCGGGCAACGTCGCCCACATGGATCTGGGTCGCCACCGCGGGCGAGGTAGTGACGGTCAACAAGCCTTCGCCGGAGCGCAGGCCGAGCAGCGACGCGCTCGCTGACGGAGCCATCGCAGCGACCAAGGCGGCCAGGAGCAGCAGCGCGAGCCCACCGACGCGCACGAGACGGCGAGGGGACGGGAGTTGGTCGGGGAAGGACATGGCAACCGGCTCTCGATAGGGGCGTGGCCCCCACATCGGCACGGCCCACCGTGAACCCAAACCCGATGACCCGCGTGCCTGTCAGAGCGCACATTCTCCGCCCGCGTCGCGCGGACGCTCCATCGAGATCCCGTCACCGCCGCGCGCGACGAATCGCCCGTGGACCCGGAATCTCGGTCAACCGTCGCGCAGGAGCTCCCGAGCCCGCAGGTCAGCGAGCATCCGGTCCAGATCGGCTCGAACCCGCCGCACCGGCTGCTCGTAGGCCGCGGCCACCTCGCTGGCTGCCCGTTGCCGATCCGCATCATGGACCCACACGCTCCAAAGCTCGCGAGCGACGCCAGCCAGTCGCGCCCCAGGGCCTCCGTGGATGTCGAGCAGCGCGGTCGCATCCGCGTGTTCGACGGGAAGGGCCCGCTCGGGCAACCACGGGTAGGCGGGGTTCTCCTCGACGATCTGCACCTGTAGGTGTGGCGGCGACACCCGGTGGGCGAGGCATCGATCCACCGGCGCGAGCCACCAGTTCGGCTCGACCGTTGCCGTGACCGGGTTCCACATGCGCAGATCCGGCTCGCTCCACGGGAAGGCCACAAGGTCCACCAGACCCGTGTAGTACCGGCCCGGCACACGGGCCGTCCAGGTCTCGCGCCAACCGTCGTAGTCGTCGAGCAGGCTCGGGCCGTGGTCATGCAGGTCCCCGCCCGAACTGAACGCGATGACCCGCGGCTCGCAGGACACGACCGCGTCCCGGAGCTCCGGAGGCGACAACAGCGTCGCGACGGCGATCCGATCGCTCGGGGTGTCACGGATCAGCTCCCGCAGCCGCACCCCGCTGATGGACGCGTCGTCGACGAGGACCGAGAGACCACCGGGTGCGCCGGACGTGACCCGCTCACGAGGAACGTCAAGTGCGTAGGCGAGCAGTCCGGCCACGATCGATCCGCCCCTGGGCGCACCGACCAGTGTTGCGTCGGCCAGGTCCTCATCATCGAACTGATCGCGGATCCGTTGGCCCAGGCGCACCACCAGGTCCTCGACCTGTTCCCAGTCGACCAGCCGCAGGCGATCGCCGGCCTCGGACAGCAGCGACGGCAACTCCGCCAGACGCGCGCGCGCTGCAGTATCGGCGGCGCCGGAGAACGCGAGCACCGCCGGTGCGGTATGGCGGACCGCCAGGACGACGTCCGGCATCGTCGCGGCCGGTGGGCTGGCGGCGAGTGAGTGCGCGAGCCTGACCGCGGCAGGTTGCGTCGAATCGTGGGCAAGCTTGGCGAGCAGAGCGGGCGCAACGTCGTCCCCGAGGGGCATCACATGCCCGTACGCCCCCTCCACTGGTACGGACATGGCTCCCCACCCTGCACCGACCGCCCCTGCGCCTCACCTCGCGCCGACGCGCAGAGACGCACCCCTACGGGTGCGCCTCTGCGCAGGCCATCGCTGCCCAGTCGTACTAGCCGAGGCCACCCGGGTTGACGCTGCCGCCGTCCTTGCCCTTGGCGTCTCCCGGCAAGGTGTCGTCGCCAGGCTGCGTCTGACCGACCTGCGTCAGATCAGCCACGGTGCCGTACTCCTCGAGTTCCGGCGCCTTGTACTCCCGCTTGTCCATGTCCGACCCTTCAAGTTCGCGGACCCAGCAGCGGTCCGAGAAAGCCCTTGTGGCTTGGTCCGCTGAGAGTACGACCAGTTCCATGGCCCCGCAGCATCACGGACCCTCGCCTCGATGCATCGTGCGCTCTCCGTGCACAATCCCGGCACATGGCCACGCTGTGTACACGGACGATTCCGCCTGGCGACCCAGATCCACCTGGAGGGAGGATGCGGCCGGTCGGGCCCGTGATTCAGCGGTCACGGCACCGCGCCTTCCCGCACCCGCAGCCACCACTCCAGGCTTAACGCCCACCAGAACTCAGCGGCGAGTGGCCCGCCAGCCACGAACCGTTCGTAGTTCTCCCACAACGGGGCAGCACGGAGCCAACCAGCCTGTTCCGCACGGGAGTCGGTCAGCAGTTCGCGTACGACGGGCACCGCGGAGGTACGCAACGTCCTGACGTAGAGCGGACCTGGCACGATCTTGTCGGCGGTGCGCAGGAAGGCTGCCGGGGCGACGCCGACGAGGGCCTGGCGTGCGAGGGTCTTGTCGATGGAGCCGGGCTGCTGGATCACCTGCTGCGGGATCGCGACACAGAACTCCGCGATGCGGCGATCGCTCCAGGCGTCCACCGCGTCCAAGCCGAAGGACGCCGCCCGGCGTTCGTGCGAGACCGCCCACCGCAGATGCATGGGCATGAACAGCCACTCGTAGCGGCGTCGACGCAGCGGTCCGTCGACGGGTGGAGCCACCGTTTCCGCGTGGGCGCCAACGATCTCCGTGAGCGCCACCCGCCGGGCAAGGCGGGGATCGATCCATGGCGGGAGGCTCTGCGCAGCCCCCTGCCGCGGCGGTCCCGCGGGTCGCCTCGACGAGCGACCGATGGCCCACCGCAGCCACGCGGCGGTCCGACTACCCCGCGCAGCCGCAGCAGCGGCGGGAACGGCCTGCTCGCGGAGCAGTTCACCAAGTGCCTCGCCCGTCGCCTGCCGGTGTCTCCGCAACTCACCAGCAAGTCCGGCGAACCTCCCGTGGGCGAGCAAGGTCTCGTAGTCCTCGTCCACGGGTCCGATCGCGAGGTCACCGCGCATGCCGGTGAACAACGGCCCGACCTCGTCGGCTGCTGCCAGGGAGAAGGCCCGGTCGAGCATCGTCTGGAAGTGCCCGTGGAACGGGTCGTCGGGATGTGGCTGATGGTCCGGGTAGCCGGAGAACGGTCCTGCGTCCTCGACGAACACGTCCGAAGCTGCGACCCCGAACCGGTCGATGATGTGGCGTGAGATGTGTCGCTCATCGCACTGCGTGAGGGTTCCGAAGTCCCAGGAGTAGCTGTGCAGGCCGCGCGCCGCTCCCTCGTTCTCGATCAGCCAACCAGCGGCACTCGCGGCCGCTCCCGAGTCGATACCACCCGAGAGCAGCACCCCTGCCGGCTGGCCGGGCGCCAGCCGATCCCGGACGGCTTCGACGTAGAGTTCCCGGAGGTGCTCGGCGTACTCCCGCGACGAGCTGTGGGTGATGCGATGCTCCGGGTCGATGTCCCAGAACCGGCGGACCCGGACTGAGCCCGGATCGAGCACGACGACGTGGCTCGGCGGGACCTGGGCCACCCCGGCATGGAAGGTCCAGGCCAAGTCTCCGAAGGAGCCCGCGAGATAGGCCGCGACCATCCGCTCGTCGGGTGCGTCGGGTACGCCGGGCACCGCCAGGAGCTGGACGACCTCGCTGGCGAACAGGACCCGATCGCGCTCCGCCCGGTAGTACAACGGTCGCATCGCCATCGGGTCCCGGGCCAGGACCAGTCGTCGCTGGCGGCGGTCCCAGACGGCGCACGCGAAGTCCCCGATGAGCCGGCCGAAGGCGAGCTCGCCCCAGACGCGGTAGGCCGAACCGACGAGCGCAGCGGGGCCGAGGCCGGCGGGCGGCGCGTCCGATCCCAAGCTGCGTCGTACCTCGGCGACGTTGTCGAGCCGGGCGTGCACGACCGTCAACGCATCGGTGTGGGGATCGACGTAAGGCACGGGCTGGTCAGCCCCCGCCCGGGTGGTCATCGCGACCCAACCGGCCTCGTCACCATGCACGATGGCTGCCCCGCTCGAGCGGTGCGGTGCGGCCTCGATCATGGCCTCGAGCGTCTCCGCTCGCGCGGCACCGCCCCTCCGGGCGACCACTCCGCAGATGCCGCTCACCCGACCTCCCCCAACCCCCGCTGCCGCAGCCTACTGTCACCCTCGCGATCCATGTCCACCCAGGAGGGCTCGTGCAGCGCTACCGCGTCTACGGGGTCACCCTGGCCACCGACCTGCCCTTGAGCTGGCCCGTGCCCGTCGCGGACGTGGGGCTGGAACCCGCGGACGTGACCTTCACCTGCCAGCCCGAGGCGCCGATCGAGGTCGACTGGGCCGCACACCCCCCCATCTACAGCGCGAATCTGGTCAGCGCTGATGGTGCGACGGACATCGCCTACCACGCTCTACCAGGCGTCGACGTGATCCGGGTACGGGGCGCGGCCGATCACTACGTCTACCCGGAACGGATCGTCTGCCATGTCGACGAGCCGGAACTCGCCTGGCTCTTGGAGATCCACCTGCTCGGCATGGTGCTGGCATTGTGGCTCGAGCGCTACGTCGGACCGACCCTGCACGCCTCATCCGCCGCCGTCGACGGAAGGGCTGTAGCGTTCCTCGGGATCAAGGGAGGCGGGAAGACCACGGCGGTGACCGGCATGGTGGCCGGCGGGCACGAACTGCTCGTCGACGATCTCCTGGCCCTCGAGATCCGGGCCGGCTGTGTCCTCGCGCAGCCGGGCTACCCCCTGCTGCGGCTCTGGCCCGAGCAGGCGGACCACTTCGTCGGAGGACACGATCAGCTCCCCCTCGTGCACCCGGCCTACGAGAAGCGCCGCGTCGACGTGGGCGAGCTCGGCGACTTCCACCCGAACGCCGCCGAGCTCGCTCGCGTCTACCTGCCGCAACGAACGTCGGACGCGGAGACCGTGCAGATCGCACCCGTCCGCTCCAGCGACGCGCTCATCTCCCTCCTGACACACTCGTTCCTGGCCGAGCAGGTGCACGGTCTGGGGCTCGCACCGCAGCGGCTCGCCGCGCTGGCCGGGGCACTGAGTATGGTCGAGGTCCGCTCTTTGCGCTACCCGGACGGCTTCGAGCGACTCCCGGACCTCGTCAGGGCCGTGGAGGCCGATCTCGCGACCCCGTGAGCCGGATCACCGCCATCGAACGTCGGCGGGCACGATGGCCCGGTCGAAGGTCGCGAACCGTCCTCGGATGTCGGATCGGTCGTTGAGGACGACCCCGTCGAGTTCGACCCAGGCGTGGAAGTCCAGACCCTGCGAACCGGAGGCGGTGGCCGGCCGACGCCGGACACCGATCCGGATCTCGCTCGAGATGCCCCGTCGACGCAGGAACCACCAGAGCACGACCGAACGTTGGAGGCAGTTGGCTGGCCACGGTCCACGGCGGGCTACCACCTCGACGATCCACGCCAGCCTGCGGGAGACCTCCATGGCGTCCGCCGCCGGCAGCCGGCTCGCTCGCCGCCGGGCCAGCCGGACCAGACGGGCCTGCACCGACTGCAGTCCCCACCTGCGCAGACACCAGGCCGCCAGCGGCAGGCAGACCAGAGCCTGCAGGCCCAGGACGAGCTCACCCGGCCTCAGCTGGCGGAGCCGCTCAGCCCGGGTCCTCGCAGAGGCGAAGGAGGCCCCATCCCGCGAGCTGTCGGACGAACGCGTCGAGGTCACGTCGCAGCACCTCCCGGTCTGCATCGAACTCCGCGTCGAGACGGTCCAGAGCAAGCTCGACGTTGCCGGTCTCGGTCAGGGCCACCCACATCGAGGTCCCCGTCGGGTCGAGGCCGTAGTACTCCTCGGTGGCGAGGTTGAGGAAGACCGAGTCGTCGTCGGGCAGACGTTGCACCAGCACCTCGTCGGGCACCACTACCCGCTGCGCCCGATCATGCTCGCTCATCGAACGCCTCACCGCCTTCCTCTACCCCGGTGAGTCTACGCCCGACCGCCCACCGCGACGCGTTCCTGGCTCGGACTGCCACAAGCCCGTCGGCAAGTGGGGTCCACGTCGCCGGAGCCACCCGTATCGCAGAAGCGCAAGACCGGGAGCCGTGATAGCTCGCCGTCATGCGAGTCGCTCCGTGAGTGCCTCGCCGACCCGATCAGCGAACGCGGTCTCGAAGGCTTGTCCCCACGGAAGGTGCAAAGCCACGACGGGGACCTGGGTGAGCAAGTGGCTGAGCTGCTCGAAGCGGACCCTGGTGAGGTCTGGTGCCGACCAGCCGAGCAGGCGCGGCGCAGCGAGCAGCTGGATCAGCGCATCCGACTTGGTGACCTCGGTGACCTCGACCGGCTGTCCCGCTCGGCGGTGCAGCCGAGGGAGGACCACGAGGTCGAGCGGCACCGGCTCGGTCGGATCGACCACGTCCGGCACCACGCCGATACGGCCGTCGGCGGTGTCCCGCTCCCGCCCGACGAGCATCGAGGTGAGCGCTGCGGCGCGCTCACGGATACGGAGCTCGAACCCGCCGGGCCAGGCCCGCACCTGCTGCTCGGCCACATCCGCGTGGAGGAGGTCGTCAGCAACCAGACCGGCGCCCCCGGCGCACAACAAGCCGGCGATCGTGGTCTTGCCGCTGTTGGTCGGTCCGCTGATGGCGATGCCGCGACCCGCCGTCCGAACCGCACTCGCGTGCAGGGTCAACGCACCGTTCAACTCAAGGACGGCGGCGATGAGCGCACCGTCCGTGAGGACGTGCACCAGCCCGGGGTCGGCGTTGGGATCGTGATGGACCGTGACGTCGCGATGACCGGACCCGATGACGAATTCCACCAAGCCTGGGACGCGGAAGACCACGCGACCATCCGGGCGGCGAACGGCCACGTGGCGCAGCGTGTCCTCGACCGTGAGGACACCGAGCAACTGCCCGTCCGGCCGTTCGTGTGGGACCGGGCGTGGCTCCCCCGTCGAGATCGACAGGTCGCGGTGCCCGGTCGGCTCCACCTGCACGGCGCCGTGAAGCATGCGGTCGCTCTCGACCGTCAGCCCGTGCAACCGGCAGGCGAAGGTCACGTCTGCGGCGCGTCGGCGATCAGGTCGTAGTCGCTCAGCCGGGAGAGGAAGCTTTGGACATCCCGCTCGGCATCCTCGGTGGCCACCTCGTACTCGGAACGCAGCTTGGTGACCAGGGCCTCGGTCGACCCGGTCCGATCCAACTCGCGGAACAGCACCGCGGCCGTGTCGTTGAGACGGAGGTAGGTCGACGCACGAAGGTCAAGGATCACCAGGTCATCGTCGAGGTCCTGCCACACGAGATCCTCGGTCCGCAGCCGCATCATCACCCCCAGCGTCCTCGCCCCTGTCAGTGGCGCTTCTGCCACGCGCCGTCAGCTTACCGAGCCTGAGTGATGTGACAGCGCCCGCCCAGCCGGACATCCGGGGGCCAGAGCGGCGGACCGAAGCGCACTGCGCTACCGCCACTCATCACTCTCCGTTCGCGACGACTACAGGAGGTCAGCCGTTCCGGGCGCAGGGAACACGCCAAGCGCGACAACCGCTCGTCATGGGGAAGGAATGTTGGAAAGGCCCCCTTGCGCCGCTACCAGCTGGCATCCTGCAGCCGGCGTGATGAGACGCTGGTTCGCGAGATCGATGATAGGGGAGAGCATGAAGAGCAAGTACACGAAACCGGACATCGAGCACGTGGGCTCGGTCACCGATCTGACCCTCGGGTCGTCGGACGGGGACTTCACCGATGCCAGCTTCCCGGAAGGCACGCCCCGGGGTGACCTGACCTTCAGTTGAGGGGTTGCCCATCCCGGCACGCAACATGGCATGGAGGAAGGTGACGGCGACCCGGGTCGACGGCACGATCACGCCCCCGTTGACGACTCGCCCTCCATCCAGGCTGCCTGCAAGGCGGGGATGAGCGCTGGGTGGGGAGCGTGTGAAAGCCAGCGTTCTCTCACGGCTTCTGCTTCAACCAGTCCGGTGAATGATGCGACCCCGTGCCAGCTAGCAGCGAAGCTCCGACTTCGCGAGCCGAACAGACTCGCATTGAACGATGCCTTGGTCGTCCTTCGTAGCACCGCCTCGGGCAGCAGGTCCCCGAACAGGCCGAGCATGGCGTCCGCCCGGCTCTTGAACCCCAGGTAGCCGGCATCGTCCACCAGGGCACCCGCGAGCGCAGGTGTGCTCAGGGGCTGGTGGAGCGCCACATGGTGTTCGTTCGCCAGCTTCTCCAGGAACGCGTAGCCAATGCGCCAGCTCCTCGCACCGAGTTGCCATCCGATCGAACCTGCCCACGACAAGGGCTGCTCGAGTTCGTGAGCCACCTTCAGCTCCTGGAACGCGGCGAACGCTTCCGGGGTCATCCAGCTCACCCGAGCCGAGTACGACTGCTGCTCGAACACGGCTCGGCGACGAAGCCACCGCGGCGCATGCGATCGCCAGAGGGCTCGCAGGGCTGCACGGTTGATCCGCTGCCGGCGCGCGAGAACCCTGCGCAACGGTGAACCACGCTGCGAACCGAACATGGTGTCGCCGCCTTCGCCCGTGAGCACGGCCCCACCTCGGCAGCGCTCGAAGATCGGAACGTGGGAATGGGCAGCCGGCGGCCAGAGAGGCCCGAACCGGCGCACCAGCTTCAGGGCGATGTCGCCCACCGCATCGAGTTCCTCATGGATCGGGATGCGCTCCCACTCGCGCACGCCGAGGTGTCGGACCACGATCTCCGGCCAGGCACCTTCGTCAGCCTCAGCCGATCCCGGATAGACGCGCGTGACGGCGACCGGCTCCTCGAGCCCGTCGCGACGTGCAACGTGCATCGCCACGGCGAGGATGGCTGAGGAATCTCGTCCGCCGGAGAACTCGACCACGCAGGGGCGTTGCAGGAGCGCCTCGCGGACCGACTCTTCGATGATGGCACGTGGAGCGCGGGAGGTGTCGGGCAACGCGAGCACCTCGCCACCCAGAGGCCATCCGGCGGCGAGCTCCAGGGCCGTCCAGGTATGCCCATCGCGCAACGGGGGCGAGTACACGGGGGGGCGACCTCCTCGGCGCGCGACGGGGTTTGACGGGTCGGTTCAGACCGGGTTCTCGCGGTATCCGGCCGCCTGCAGCTCGAACAACTCGGCGTACAGCCCGCCGCGCTCCAAGAGCGCGTCGTGGTCACCTTCCTCGACGATGCGGCCGCCGTCGAGCACGAGGATGCGGTCCGCAGCACGCACGCTCGAGAAGCGGTGCGAGACCAGCACGACCGTGTGCCCCTCGGCCATGCGTCGAACCTGCTGGAAGATCTCGTACTCACCACGTGGGTCGAGCGCCGCCGTTGGCTCATCGAGGATCAGCAAAGGGGAGGCGCGGAAGTAGGCACGTGCCAACGCGACTCGCTGCCACTGCCCGGTGGACAGGTCACTGCCGCCGAGGAACGCAGGGCCCAGCAACGTCGCGTACCCGTCCGGCAACGACCGGAGGAACCCGTCCGCGCCGGCGGTCATCGCCGCCTTACGAACCCCCTCCTCGTCATCGATGTCACGGATGCGGCTGATGGCGACGTTCTCATGCGCGCTGAGGAAGTAACGGGTGAAATCCTGGAAGATGACGGTGACGTGCTCACGGAGATCCGCGAGGTCGATGCCCGCGATGTCCCGACCATCCCAACGAACAACACCACGGTCGGGGCGGTAGAGCCCGGCGAGCAGCTTGGTCAGGGTGGTCTTGCCGGATCCGTTCTCTCCGACCAGGGCGATCACCTCGCCGTGCCGGAGCTCGAGCGAGACGTCTTTGAGGCTGGGTTCCGTGCGACTCGGGTAGGTGAAGCTGACGTCCTCCAACTCGATCCGTTGGAACGCCGGGGGGGCCGGCGCTGCCCGCGAGCGCGCCGCCGCCTCGCGAGCCCCTGTCTCGACGAAGTCGGTGAAGTCACGCAGGAACAGCGCGCCCTCGTACAGCGATCCGCTACTGGCCAGAAGGCCCTTGATCCGGCTCCCGACGATGACCACCGCACCGACCGCCACGGCGGCGTCGCTCACCGCCAGACGGCCCGTCCTGACGAAGGTGAACAGCAACACCAGCGACCCGACGGTCACGGCCGCGGTGATGGCCGCACTCATGGCTCCGTAGCTCATGCGGCGTCGGATGGTCGTGCGCAGGTCGTCGATCTTGCGGTCGAAGAGGCGATCGTGTTCGTCGCGCAAGTGGGCGCTGCTGTCGAAGGCCCGGATCTCCTGGGCCGTCTCCTTCCGGCTGAGCACTTCGTAGAGGTAGCTACGGCGGCGGTCGCCTGCGGTCTGTCGGACCGCGTAGCGGTGCATGACTTTCGATGACAGGCGGTTGAAGTAGAGGGTCGGAAGGCCACCGAGCACGATGAGCGCCGCGACGATCGGTTCGATCCAGATCAGCGCTGCGCCAACCGCCGCGACCGCCGCACCGCTGCCGAGGAGGCCGATGACGCCGTTGGCGATCTGTAACGGCCTGGCACTGGCGTTCACGCGTGCCCGTTGCAGCCGGTCGTAGAAGGACGGGTGGTCGTACTCGATCAGGTCGACCGCCGTCGAGACGTTCATGACCTCACCGGTCGTGTACTTCTCGACCAGTTCCCCGAGGAGTCGCTGTTGCTCTCGCTGCGCAACTGCGGCGACGGCGACGATGACCAGCAGAACTCCGAAGAGGGCTAACTCCGGTGCCAACTGCGCAAGGTCGGGGACCCCGTCCTCGATCGTCGCGCGGTCGATGATCCGACGCACGATGGCGAGTTGTCCTGCCAGGCTCAGCCCCGCGAAGAGCTGCAGACCGCCCGCAAGGCTGAGCTGGCGTGGGGCGGCACGCCACACGAGCCGGAAGGCCTGCGCCACCAGCGCCGGCAGCCGGCGCAGATCGCGATGGCCGGCCGGTCCGAGCACGTCATCGACGGTCGACGGAGCCGAGTCGTCGTCCGGCGCCGACCCCTCCCTGTTCTCGGCCACCTCACCCCTCCCTGCCTGGGTGACGACCCGATCCAGGCAACCACTGACGCCCCAGCGGCCGCTCGCTCGCGTGCACAGCCACCCGCGCAACGTAGCTGCTGCTCTTGTCGACCGAGGCCGCTGTCGGCGTCGGGTGACATCATGACAGTTCGTGCAGGACTTGGCCGAAGACTTCGAGGCACAGCCTCTGGATACCTCGTATCGTCTCTAGGCATGACTAGTCATCGGATGGGGGACGTATGCCGTACGACGCCAACGTCGGCACGATGCTTCGTCTGAGCATGACTCCCGCTGTCCATCGATCCGACAGCGTCGAAGCCAGGGAGTTGACGAAGGCCGTCCGGTCCGCGACCAACAGCCAGTTCGCTGACCTCGTACGAGCTACGAACTTCCATGGCGTGGCCGGGTACGTCCACACGGCGATCAACCCGGTTGCCGACCTCCCGGAGTCGACCCGCGGCGCGCTCCGACAGCTACGTGACCGAACGGTCATCCGCCACCTTCGCACGGTCGCTGACCTCGACTACCTCGAGCGCCACCTGGGTGAGGCCGGTCTTCCCTGGCTGGTCTTCAAGGGGCCGACCCTGGCCGAACCCGTGCACGGCTCGGCACAGCATCGATCCTACGGCGACCTCGATGTCCTCGTACCGGCACGGCGGCTTGAGGAGGTGTTGGGGGTGCTCCAGTCGGCGGGGAGCACGCTCATGGATCGCAACTGGACGCTGATCCATCGGGAGATGAAGGGCGAGGTCCACCTCCAGCTGCCGTCTGGGACAAGCCTCGATCTGCACTGGCACCTGTTCAACGACCCGGAGCGTCGGCAGCGGTTCCCCGTGTCCATCGACGGGCTCTTCGCTCGGGCTCGCAACGTGAGCGTGAACGATCGAGAGGTACCCACCCTCTCGCTGGCCGACACGGTCATGTACGTCGCGATGCACACCATGCACTCCGGCGGCGACCGACTCATCTGGCTCAAGGACGTCGAACACCTGTTGGCGCATGCGGACCTCGACCCCGAGTCGGTCGCTGAGCGCGCCCGCGCGTGGCGTGCCGAACTGGTACTCGTATCCGCGATCCGACGGGTCGAGCTCGCGCTCGGAACGCCGGAACATGCGGCGGAGATCCGAGCGCTCTGCAAGCCGTACCGAACATGGGCGACGGTGACTTCCTATGCCTGGCGTCGCAGCCCCGCGGAACGCGAGGATGGGAGCGGCTCACTGGGACGGATCGTCTCCCGCTCGACACGAACCGGACAAGGCGACAGCCTCCGTGAACTCCTAAGGCGCGGTCTCGAGTTCCGGAGAGCACGTGCCAAGGACCCCGAGCAAGCACGGGACCGCTTCTCGGCGGACGACCCTCGCTCCGGCCAGTTCGAGTCGGGCGGACCGGCCACGCGGGATGCGTACCTCCGCGAGGTGGCCGATCAAGCAAGCTGACGGAGAGCCGGACGAACAAGTGGGGTCGCTCGCCGAACTGATGCCGCCCTACCCTGTGCCCGGGCTCGGGCTGGGAACCGGGGTAGGCCCGGATCCGGGAGGCGACCCGGGCTCGTCTGGCGCATGGCCCCGTGTTCAGACGATATGGGACAGCCGCCGACAACCCTTGGCGTGATCAACGACAAGACCGCACTCGAGCAACCGCGTTGCTGACCGGCTTCGACAGCGTCCTCACCGCCGGCTTCACCCGCGCATCGGACTGACTGCCGAGCAGGTTCACTGCCGCCACCGGGGGTGGTCGGGGAACCGTTCACGCAGGGTGGGGTTGGCGGCGTCGGCCGGCGAGACGACCGGGTCGGTAACCGGCCAGTCCACCGCAAGGTCGGGATCGTCCAACGCGACCGCACGCTTGTCGACGTCCGGTCGCCACTCGTCGCTGACGTCGTAGAGGTAATCGACCTCGCTCAGCGCCGCGAAGGCATTGCCCAACCCCTCGGCGATGAACAGCCGTGCCCGCTCCCCCGGCGGATCGCCGAGATGGAACGTCGCCGTCTCTCCGAAGGTTCGGCTCTCCGCACGGATGTCAGCGACAGCGCAGAACGCGGTCCCCCGAGCGACGTACACCAGCTTGTCCCACGGCTCAGCGTGGAAACCGCGCACGACCCCGGCCGCGGACCGCGAATGGTTGCCCTGCGCGAACGAGGGCTCGCGGCCCAGCGCCCCGGCAAGCTCGGAGCGCTGGTAGGTCTGCCGGAAGAACCCGCGCTCGTCACCGTGGGTGTCGAACCAGACCACAAACAACCCGTCGATCCCGGTGGGTTCGATCATGCGGCAGCCTCCTCACGTTTCGTCCTTGGTGGTCGGCTCCGTACGAACCCCAGTGGCGGCGTGCCGAGCGCGAGGGTCCGGATCGGCCACGAGATCGTCATGCCCACCGCGTCGATCGACGTCTTGCTGTCGCGCAGCACCTCACGGGCGGCCTCGTGGTGGTCATCGCGGTCGTCGATACCCACCTGCACCGCACCACACCGGTCGCCCCGCCGGGCGAGGTCGGTCAACGGTTCGCTGACCGGGGCACGCACCGTCGCCGGGTCGGTCAGCTCCGAAAGCTCCCGCGCCTCGACGTCACGCAGCAACGGCTGCGCTTCCTCGTCATCGGGTGAGGGATCCTGCGCGAGCACCGCACCGACCACCACCACCTCCCTGGGACCGCCGCCACGGGCACCCACACCACGGGCGCCATCAGGGATCGTCACCTAATGCGTGTCGGCAGCATTGACGGCGCCGGTGGGATTGGGGCTCGGCAGCCGGACGCTTTCGGGGACGGCGCAGCACTTACATCGGTGTGATTCGGTGCCCACAGATAGGACGGAAGAGCCCGACCCGAGACCGTCAGCAGTCCCGAGCCAGCCACCGTTCGGTTGTTACCACGGCAGGGGCTCCCATCTTTGGGATCCCGAGAGCGTGCTCAACGCCGGTTCGGCCCGGGTATGGGAGCATGAGGGTCATCACTTAACTCATCGTGCCCATCGAGCTCAACTGGCCCTTCGGCCGTCTGGATCGTGGACCAGGCCGCCTGCGTGTCGGGCCGTTCGTGACCCACCTGATCGGCTGCCGGGTGCGGACCGTCTGCGATCCGGGCCCGGCGATGCGAGATCATGCTGTCCAGCGCGAGAGCTGCGGCCAGTGCCAGCAGCCCACCGACGCCGACGATCGCCGCTACGGACCGGTCCAGCGGTGGGCTCACGTCGGCGACTTGCTGGGGTACGGCGATCCTCTCGATGGAGGTCTGTCGTGAGGGCGGGACCTCCGCACGGCTCTCGCGCGCCTCGAGTTCCTCCTCAAGGACCGCAGTGACGTCGTCGTAGGCTTCGATCACCTGTTGAGGGGCCGGCCCGAAGGTGGTGATCGACAGGATCGGGGCAGCATCCCGCGAATCCTGGGAGACCTCGAAGCTGACGTCCGGCCCGGTCCTCTCGGCTACGCGCATCCGGCCGGCGTCGCTGCTCGTAGCGACGATGAGCAAGCGACCCGTCTGGTTCGACGCCCCATACGGGTTCGGTGCGGCAGCCGCAGGATCTTCGAGCTCCAACGTCGTGGTCTGACGAAGTCCCTCCTCATCCTCGGCGACCGCATCGACGCCAGCATCGCTCAGCCGAAGGCGTTCGAGCGGTTCGATGTTCGCTCGCTCCTGCTGCTCCTCCAGTCCCGTGGCCAACCAGCTCCGAGCGTTGGCGACCGTCTCCTGGACGGCCTCGCGTGTCTCGCCCTCGACCTCAAGTGTGATCCCGTTCCTTCGGGCGGTCGCATCCAGGGTTGCTCCGCCGACGAGTTGGGCGTCGAGCACCTCGGAGGACTGGAGTTCGTCGACGAGCTCGGTCAAGCTGACCGATTGGCGCGGAAGGTTGGACGGGTCGAGCTCCGGGTCGGCCAGCAAGACCTGCCCGCGGGCCTCGAACTGCGGTGGGATGGTGGAGTTGACGTAGTACGCTCCAGCCGCGAACGCCAGCAGGATCGGGGCTGCGACATACCACCGCCGTAGCACCGCCTGGATGATGGTCAGCAGGTCCATCGTCTCGGGTCTCCTGACTAGCGGGGTCGCGTCCGCACGTGCGGACGTCGGCGAGATCGTGCGCCGAGGTCGCGCAGCCGCGGGCTACTGTCTCGTCGTCTGGTGACCCCTCCGGCCTCCGGCGGCCATGAGCGCGGCCACCGAAGGTCGTCCTCAGTACCCGAGGCCGACGATGTTTCCGACGTCGAGGTGACCTGTGTTTGGCTGTCGACCGTCGACGGCGCAGGAGACCTCCCGACGGGAGCGTCGGCAGGTCCAGTCTCCGAAAGGGCTGTCGCCGAGTGGGTCGGCTGCTCCTGACGTCGCTGCAGGAGCAATTCGACACCGGCGATGCCTGCCAGCACGAGGAGGGCGCCGCCGCCCGCGGTGAGCACGGTGAGGAACGACACGGCAGGGCTCACGTTCGTGGCACCGTCAGCCCTCACGAGCGACTCGAGGAACAGCCGTTCGCCCGGTGGTACCTGCGCTGCAGCCTGTCGCTCGTTGAGCAGTTCCTCCAACTTCGTCTCGACCGCGTCGACGCCGGCGACGGTGGCCTGCTCCGTTGGCCCACTCACCTCCACCACGAGCCCTTCCTCGAGTTCGCGACCGCCTGTCGTGATGCTGTATTCGACTCCAGCGACGGTCGCCGTCGCGATGTCCCGCGAAGCTTGGTCGCTGTTGCCGATGATCCGCAGCAGTTGGGCGACCGAGTCGGGGCGCCCGAGTGGGTTGGGCCGTGACGGATCATCGCTGAGGAGCAACGTGGCGAGAACCTCCCCGTCTCCAGCTTCAGCGCCGCCCGGTTGGGGTGGGAACTCGATGAGCCGGCGGGTCGGGATGCGCTCGTCTGCGGCCACGCCGGCTTCGGCCTGTTCCCGCTCGACCTCCCTTGCAGCTTCCCTCAACAACTCGCCAGCCGCGTCGATGGATCGCTCCTGATCGCCAACGAAGGAGAACTGGAGTCGGTCCGAGCCGACGACCCTGACCTCGTAGGTCGCGGGGAGGTCCTGCTGCTCGAGCGTGCGACGCCATTGGTCGGAGGCGGCGGCCTCGGCCAAGCCTGGCAGATCCACCTGGCGCTGGGCCGACCGCGAAGGGTCGACCTCCGGGCCGACGACCCGGATCATCGAACTCGCCTCGTAGCGCTCAGGTGTCGAGCGCTCCACCGACCAAGCAGCGACCGAAACGAGGAGCAGGAGGGGCAAGATGACGTACCACCGGCGGGCGAGGGAACGAACGACCGTCATCGGCGACCCTCCTCCCATATGGCTCCTGGGGACCGGTGGTGAGGATCCGAACTGGCGGTCAAGCGTTCGGCGCGGGTTGGTCAGGCCGCTTCGTCGTCCTCGTCCTCAGCGGTGACCTCAGCTTCGCTTTCCTCGTCCTCGGAGGATGGGTCATCCTCGTCATCTTCGTCGTGCTCGTCCTCGGAGGATGGGTCATCCCCGTCATCTTCGTCGAAGATGTCGTCCTTGAACTCGTAGGTCTCACCGGACTCCGGGTCGATCTCCGAGGTGTCCTCGACCTCCGTGGCGGCGGCGTACTCGGCCTCCTCGTCGTCCTCAGAACCGGCGTCCTCGTCGTCGTCCTCGTCGTCGTCCTCGTCATCCGATAGGACGCTCGCCTCAGCGAACTGGATGCCGCCCATCTGAGACAGGACGGGTGTCGCGGCGGCTGCGGCGAGACCGACCGTGGCGACCCGACGGAGTCGCTCGGCGCGGCTCGCGCTCGCCCAGATCTGACGCTTCGACATCGGTCCCCTCGCTTGTGACGGACGTGAGCCCGTGAACCTCTAGAGTGGTCGCACTATCGCCTGATGATAGCGCTGCGTGGCCAACTTGGCGAGGGCTGATCGGAGTTCACTTCGGTCGGGGCGCGCCCAGACCGTGGACCCACCGATCGAGCGCGATCTCAGCCGCGCCCGCACGCGGGGCCCCTGCGAAGCGGGCCAACAGCTTGGCGATCTCGGCGAGATGCCGCAGTCGCAGGCGCAGGGGACCGGCGGGCCCGTAGAACCCCTCGAGCAGCCTGGTCGGTCGTCGGATCTGAGCGGCCAGCCTCGTAGCGATGCGAGCAGCCGTGTAGTCGACGTCACCGGTCGGCATCAAGAGTTGCGCATGCGCTGGTCGCTCGACCAGGACCCGTCGGAGGATGAAGGCGTGGAGTTCCGGCTCCCCGAGCCACGCGTCCAGCCCGAGCCTCTCGGCCTCGAGTCGGGTACCGAACGTCAGTTGGGCGATCGAAAGCACCAGCGCGACGAGGTGGGCGTGGCCTCGCGCGGCGCTGACCTCCAGGAGTCGTGCTTGGCCGGCCGATGTCAGCGCGGTCGCCGTTCGATGGATGTCCCAGAGTTGACCCAGGGCGGTTGGACGACCAGCCATGCGGTCACGCCAGAAGTGCAGGATGAGGTGGTCGACCTGATCCGCATCATCGAGACGGTGCACCTCGATGCTTCCCATCCGGACGAGGCGGACGGAGCGAAGCGAGCTGCGATCGAAGGCCAGCCGGTCGCGAGGGGAGACGATGTGGTGGTGCAGGTCGACGACCAACGAGGTGTCGCCACGTTCCCACGGGGGATCCTGGTAGTGGTTCGCACGTGCCCAGTCGAGACGTGGTTGGCCGCCCCGAGGGCGGTAGCCGAGCTCGCTCAAGGCGCCCGCAGCTCTTGTCAGTTGGTCAGGAGAGATCAGGACGTCGAGATCGCTGAACCGTCGCTCGTCGCTCCGTAGCCAACCGCCTTCGACCAGGGAAACGCCCTTGAGTGCGATCGGTTGGACACCGACAGCATCGAGTGCAGCGCTCAGCTCCTGGAGCTGCGGGCGCGCCTTGCGGACGTATCGACGCTGGGTGCGCCTGCGCACCTTGTCGAGGTCGTCACGCAGCTGCGGATCGACCCGATCTCGAAGCCCGGCCTCGTCGAGCGCTCGCCCCAAGGGCCCCGCGAGCCGGTGGTGCTTGGCGAGCCGGAGCGTCGCCACAGGGTCGGCCCGAACGAGTGCCTCGGCGAGCCTTTCAGGGTCGTCGAGGCAGAGCAGCGCCCTGAACTCGTCGGGCAGGCGACCGGCGATGGCTTCGATCCCGAGTG
>SKJX01000181.1 GCA_007121785.1 Nitriliruptoraceae bacterium | reverse complement strand
GTCAAGCGCAGCGGTGGGCTGGCGCGGGTGCTCTTCGCCGGCGACTGGGGCACCCGGGTCTTCGTGGACGAGGGACGTGCGGAGGAGGCGGCCGTCCTCGCGCAACGCGTCGTCGGCGGCGGCGAGGGCTGAGCGCGGCAGGGTGACCGACCGCTGGTCGATGGTGGTCCTGCCGTGCGGGGGGCCGTCGTTCGTGGCTCCGGTTCCGGCCGTGGCCGCATCACGGTCGTTGTCGGCCACGTCCCGCGTCATGGGGGCTCCCGCGAGGCCGCCAGGCCGGAGTTCTCGTGCCCCTGCCTCTTGGGCAGGACGCACCGTGACTCTGCTTCACCGGGAGTTGGAGGGGTCGACGGGTGACGGTAGGTCGGTGCCCACGGCCAACCGTGTGCATCGCCTGACGACCGAACCTCGATCCAAGGGCATCTCATGCGCCGAACGGCCGTGTTCACTCCAATCTTGGCAGCGATGGCGGCCGTGACGCTGGTGCTGGCACCGGCTGCCGCCGACTCCGGGCCGCTCTACCGTGACGAGGACGGTGAGCACGAGCTCTGTGAGGATGGCGAGTACCCGGTGTATCGGGACGCCAGCCACACCGACATCGCGGGGTGTGAGACGGCCAAGGACGCGGAGCCCGAGCAGCCGGAGGTGGGCGACGAGCCGGATGCCGGTGGCGGGTCGGGATCGGCGGGTGACGCGCCGGGGCAGGATGGGCCGCTCTACCGTGACGAGGACGGTGAGCACGAGCTCTGTGAGGATGGCGAGTACCCGGTGTATCGGGACGCCAGCCACACCGACATCGCGGGGTGTGAGACCCGCTGACACCGGACGCCACGTCGATGCGGCCCGCGCCCTTCCAGGGCCGCATCACGCTGGCGCTGCGCTCAGATCGCCGTCGCACTCGACGCAAGGTGTTGGCGAGGACCCCTGATGTAGCTGTAGCGGGTCATCCCTGAGCTCTTCAGTGGTGCCACGTCTGGTCGTCGCACACGCACGACGGCGAGTTGCCACATGGGCCGTCCGCCACTCGGCGCTGTCGTAGATGGCGAGCGGGTCGCTTCCGGCCGGTCCCCATGTCGGGACGCGACCGCCCCCGCCTCCTGCAGTCCGCTGTGCCGGTGGGTCCAGCTGCGATCCTCCGGACTTCACCGCTTCCGAGGTGATGAGGTCGGTCGGTGACGGGCTGCCTACGGCATCTCGACCGGCAGGTCATCGTCGTCCGGGTCATCGACGTCGACAATGTCGTCGGCATCGGGAATGCTGATCTCGTCCGCCGATCCGAAGCCGCGCAAGTCCAGCGCGAACGTGGACGGCTGGCCTGCGTCGTCGGTGGATGGCTGAGTCCAGCCAGCGAGGTCGTAGCTGATGCGCCAGATGCGCTGCTCGCCGTCGATCCACAGCTCGATCGGTAGCCATCCCTCGTGCGCTTCGGTCGCAGCAAGCATCGTCTCGAGCGTGCCGAGGTCGACGGCCTCGCCCTCGGGGGCCGCCGCGTCATCACCCTGCTGCTCGATGGTTTCACGCAACCCCTCAGCGACGTTGTCAAGGGTGGCCGACACGTCAGCGACCGCGCCGATCCGTGCGAGCTCGACCTCCGAGACCTCGGTCACAGCGACGTGTTCCGGGCTGCTGGCGCGGGCGACCAGTTCGACGCGCCCCCACGGCTCTCGTCCCCGAGCCGGAGCAGCACCTGATCATCGGAGAACAGCTGCTGGCCTCCCGCCAGTCCGATGGTCGCGCCACGTTCGTCAACGTCGGCACGACCCCCGCCGAACCGCCTGACATCGTCGTCGACGTGGTGTCGGTAGCGCAGGTGCGCAGATCCTTGCGAGAACGGGGAATCGATCGCCGCATCGAGGTTCAGCAACTCATCTCGGGGCAGGTCATCAAGCGCGAGGTCCGGTTCGTCCCTGTCCATCGCTCGGGGCACCTCAGGGGTCATTGACGCAGACTCCACGAGCAGCGTGACCGCGATCGCGACCACCGCCGCGGTGATCCCTGTCGCCCATAGCAGCTTGCGTGTCCGCGCCTTCATCACGGCAACCCAACCCGGTGACGCCCCACCGTCGTGGCGACGCAGCGAACGGCACGACAAGGCCTGTGGCCGCTACGGGCCCTCCCCATCACCGCCCGGGGCCGAACGCAGGCAGGCGTGAGCACGGGCCGCAATCGCCGTCTGTGGCTGAGTACCGCGGTTCGCGGGAAGGGGGAGTCGGAGCTCCGAAAGTGGATGCAACTCAGCCCTCGAGCGGTTGCCCGAGGGCCCCACGACGTCCCAGCGGCACGGCCACTAGGCCACGGTGACCCCGCGGACGGCGGATCCGTTGGCCAGCACCCGAAGCTCCGCTCGGTCCCGCCCGCCGCGCTTGGCTTCGTACAGCGCTTCGTCGGCTTCCGGGAACAACCGTCCTTGCGGGCCGCGGGCGACCGCCAGGCCCAACGAGATCCGCACCTCCAAGGACGGGTCGATCCTCGTCCAGTCGTGCTCGCGGATGGCGGTGAGCAGGCGTTGCGCCAACTGCTCGGCCTCCGCCGGTCCGCAGTTGGGGAGGACCATGACGAACTCGTCGCCTCCGTAGCGTCCGACCAGATCGTCATCACGGGTCGTGGCGATCAACAGCCGTGACAGCTGCCGCAGGATCGTGTCACCGGCCTCGTGGCCACGGGTGTCGTTGACGTCCTTGAACCGGTCGAGGTCGGCGTAGATCACCGTGGTCCACACGCTCGCATCGAGCGTCAGCAGCGCGGCCCGTTCGCGGTCGATGCGGCGCCGGTTGGCGGCGCCGGTGAGCGGATCCTCGAGCGACACCCGTTCCATCCGCTCGTGCTCGCGGCGGAGCCGACCGGTGCGGAGCCGCTCGTGTGCCGCCTCCCGGCGGCGGAGACGCAGTTCCCACACCTGCCGGCTGGCGAGCTCTGCGTACCGGCCGACGTCCCGCAGGCCGGGGTGGTCGGGTTCCTCCTCCAGCGCGACACGTGCCTGGAGCCACGTCAGCATGGTGTGGATCGCCTCGCCCTCGACCGGGTCGACGGAGGCGAGCGAGCCCTGTGCCTCCTCGCGGGCCTCCGCCAGTCGACCGTCCTGCGCGAGCCGATGAGCGAGGCCGAAGCGGACGAAGCCAGCCGGCTCCGCCGTCGCCTGCTGGACCAGCGTCGCGAACCGCTCGCGTGCGTCCTCGACGCTGACCTGGCCGATCATCACCTCGGTGAAGAGCAGCAGCGTATGTACCTCGTGGCGGGCGGGGCTTCCCTCGACCTCCGCCGCGGCCCACGCTTGCTCAGCCGCGACCTGGAGCCGTTCGAGCGCCGCATCCTCCTCGCCGGTACGCAGCAACGCCAGCGACCAGGCGGCCCGGTTGAGGAGCCGGTTGTGCCCCAACGCGATCCTCGACCACCGATCGCCGGCCTGATCGGTGACGTCCTCCAGCCAGGTGTAGATCCGTTCGGCGTCCTCGAACAGCCCGAGCCGGGAGTAGCCGATGGCGATGCCGTTGAGGGCGACACCGAGCTGCAGGGACGGATCGAGGTCGTCGACGAGCAGCTCGGCTTCGACGACCTCGCGGAGCGCGAGATCCTCCCGGGCGTCCGCGAGGTGGAGCCGGGCGAGGTACTGGCGGCCCACGCTCTCCCAGACCGGCGAGCCCCCGCTGGAGGCGCGCTGGACGATCGCGGTGGCGGTCACGCGGGCCTCGTCGGTGTCCTGCGCGATCGCTGCTGCCGCCAACCCGGCGTAGCGTGCGGCGCACTCCCCGGGGACGTCACCGGCGCGACGGGCCCGCTCCACCAGTTCGTGGATCTCCGTGCTGACGGCCTCACGGGCGTACACGCGAGGCAGGAGCGCACGGGCCTGGCCGACGTGGTCTGCCGTGTCCTGGGGTGACGGCGCACGCGTCCGATGCTCTGTCGCCGCGACCACCTGCACCCCCGGACGTCCGTTGCTCCCACTATCGACCCGTCGTGGACGAACTTGAGCGGTGTTCAGTTCGGTTGGTTCCGCGGTGACCACTTGATCGAGCAGCCCATGGACGGCGGATGGTCGCCCGGCGGCATCTCGCCCCGCAGGAGCAGGTCGAGCACCTCGGACAACTCGTCACCGGTGGCTTCCCCCTGGCCGGGTCGGGTCGCGTCGATGCGTCCGCGGTAGGCGAGTTCGGTGGCGGCGTCGAACACGAACACATCCGGGGTGCACACCGCGCCGTAGGCGGCCGCCACCGACTG
>SKJX01000156.1 GCA_007121785.1 Nitriliruptoraceae bacterium | reverse complement strand
CGCGACGACCTCCAGCAGGCACGGGCGCAACTCGCTGACGAGCGTGACGCCTACGAGGACGCCGTCGCGGCGTACGAGGCTGAGCAGGAGGCCGAGCAGCAGGCCGAGCAGGAAGCCGAGCAGGAAGCCGAGCAGCAGGCCGGGGGTGATGGTGGCGGCTCGTCGAACGGTTCGTCCGACGGATCGTCCGGTGGGGGCTCTTCCGGCGGTTCCGCGTCCGGCGGGTCCTCGGGTGACTCGTCATCCGGCAGCACCAGCGCACCGAGGCAGTCGGCGCAGGTCGCGGTGGATACCGCGCTCGCGCAGGTCGGCAAGCCGTACCAGTGGGGTGCGACCGGCCCGAACGCCTTCGACTGCTCCGGGCTGACCTCCTACGCGTGGGCAGCCGCCGGGGTCTCGATCCCCCGCACCTCGGGCGCGCAGTTCTCCGGGTTGACCCGGGTGTCGCGCAGCGACCTCCAGCCAGGTGACCTGGTGTTCTACAACTCCCCCATCAGCCACGTGGCGATGTACGTCGGCGGCGACACGATCGTGGAGGCTTCGCGCAGCGGTATCCCGGTCCGCACGGCGACGCTGTCGAACCGCACCCCGGTCGGCTACGCCCGGCCCTGAGCGGCCGGGCCACCGATGGGTGCGGCCTCGAGCTCCGGCCGGTGACACTCGGTCGTGACCGCCCACGCACAAGCCGGGTGCCGGTCCACGCACACCGTCGAGCGCAGGTGCCGGTCGTCTCCGGTCACCCGTCCAGGTCATCCCTAGCGTCGGTCTCATCGGGGGGAGGATCCCCCGCGGTCGGGGCACGGGCCCCGGCCGAACGCCACGAGCTGGGGGAGAGTGATGGGGCAACGATGGATGCGTTGGGGCAAGGTGACGATGGTCTCGGTGTTGGCGCTGATCGCCGCAGGGTGCCTGCGCGCGGACATCGGGGTGACCGTGGAGGAGGACGGATCCGGGGTGTTGACGTTCGCGCAGCTGCAGGGCCCGGAGCTCCGTGAACAGGCGGACGAACTCGGGCTCGACGAGGACGTCACCGAGTTCGAGGAGAGCATGCCCGACTCCGCGGAGTTCAGCGACGTCGTCGACGGGGACTACGAGGGCCGCCAGGCGACCATGACCTTCGACTCGCTGGACGACCTCGACGCGCTGGCGACCGAGGTCCTGATCGTCGAGCCCGATGAGCAGGGGACCTTCGACTCGTTCGCGGTGACGCAGGAGGGCTCGGTCTACGCCTTCGACGCGGTGTACCGCGGGTCCGACTTCGACGACCTCGAGCTGGATGACGACGTCGATCCGGGGCAGGTGATCGTCACCCTGGAGCTGCCCGGCGTCGTCACCGAGGACAACGCCACCGAGGTCGCCGATGACGTGCTCACCTGGCGGATTCCGATCGACGAGTCAGCCACCCTGCGAGCGCGGACCCAGACCGAACTGGTCGGTGGCTTCACCGACGTCGCCGGCACCACCCACGCCGATGCCATCGCCTGGGTCGCCGAGCAGGGCATCGCCTCGGGTCGAGCCGATGGCACGTTCGGGCCGGGCGATGACGTGACGCGTGGGCAGATGGCCACGTTCCTGATGGTGGCGTTGGATCTGCCGGAGGGTGACGAGTCGTTCCCGGACGCGGTGGGGGCCACGCACGAGGCGGGGATCTCCGCGGTCGCCGAAGCGGGGATCACCGCGGGGCGCACGGATGGCACGTTCGGGCCGAGCGATGCCGTGACGCGTGGGCAGATGGCCACGTTCCTCCAGTCGGCCCTGGAGGAGTGAGCGGTCGCCTTCGGGAGGCGGCGACGCGCGCGTCGCCGCCTCCCGGCATGATCGACCGTCTGCTGGCGGTCAGCGGTGGACCCGACCGGATTCGAACCGGTGACGTCCTGCTTGCAAAGCAGGTGCTCTACCAGGCTGAGCTACGGGCCCCCACGTCCTGATGGACGCGCGCAGGATACGCCGACGGCGGCGGGGCCGCTGACGGCGCCGGAGGGTCCGTGGAGCCGCGCCCCGGGCTGGCGCGAACGCGGCGGGCGGGGCACCCTGACGCACGCCGGTGCGGGTGTACCCCCGACGCAAGCCGCGGGCCCCGACCGGTGGAGGACGCGTCCGCGACCGCGGTCGAGTGCTCGTCCCCACGTCGAGGAAGGACGTCCGTGCGCTGGTTGCTGCTCATCGTGGTCACCGGCATCGCGGCGGTGGTCGGCGTCACGGTCGGCTGGCAGTGGGTGTTCGCACCGCTCCTGGGCGCGGCCCTGTTGCGCTGGTCGATCGCGTCCCTGCGCGCCCTGGTCCATGATGCGCGGGACCTCGAGGAGATGGAGGCGGCCCCCGACCCGGTCAGCAGCGACGAGCGCACGCTGTTCTGGTGCGAGGAGTGCGGGACCGAGGTGCTGCTCCTGGTCCGCGGTGCGCCACGCGCGCCGAGCCACTGCGGGCAGCGGATGCACGAGCGCACGGAGATCCTGAACTGACCACAGGCTGTCCACAGTCCCTGTGGACGACGCGGAGGAACCGGGGGGTCCAGCCACCGGGGGCCGCAAGCCCTGTGGATAAGCGAGCGTCTGTGAGCGTTTGACGCCCGGTTATGCGCTTTGAGCGCACGATCCGAGCCGCGTCGTCGGTCGCCACGTGCCCGCCGCCTGGACCGCCAGCGTCTACCGCCAGCGGGTGAGGAAGCCGAACCCGGTCGCGAGCACCACGAACCCGCCGATCAGCCCCCAGTTGGAGCCGAACCCGGGCCAGCTGCGGGTGACCTCGCTGACGGCCGGCAGATAGCCGACGAGGATGATCAACGTGCCGACGACCAGCAGCGCCGCGCCCGTCGCCGGGACCCACGTCGGTGACGGCGTGGGGTTCTTCTCGGGTTCCTCGGTCTGGTAGCGCCGCGGACGGTTCTTCCCGCTGCGGCGGTGCTTGCTCTGTGGCATGAGGTCCTCGAAGACACCGACTCGGCGGCCGATCGGATGCGTACCCGCTCGGACCAGGCAGCGTAGCGACCGACCTGTCGCGGCGGACGGGCCGAGCCCGCCGGTACGCTGCTCGGTGGGCGCCGCGGATCACCTCGAGATCGCCTCGACGGTGGTCTTCGACCGGGGGCAGACGAGCGGAGGCGAGGTGACCAAGGTCGTCCGAGGGGTCGGCTGGACGCTGGTCATCGCCGGTGCGGTCGTGCTGCTGTACGTCGTCTACCTGCTGTGGTTCACCGGCCTGGAGACCGACCGGGCGCAGAGCGAGCTGGCCGAGACCTTCGGATCGGTGGACGTCGACGGGTCTTCGCCTCATCCCGAAAGCGACGAGCTCCCGACGCTCGATCCGGACGACCCGCAGGCGCTCGACCCCGACGAGTCACGCTCCGACGAGTCCGTGTCCGACGGGTCCCTCGAACCGGGCGAGGCCTACGCCGCCATCTGGTTCGAACGCGACGGTGAGCGGATCGTCAACGACGACGTCCTCTACGTCGTCAAGGGCGTCAGCCTGGACATCCTGCGCCAGGGCCCGGGGCACTACCCGGAGTCCGAACGCCCCGGCGGTGAGGGCAACGTCTCGATCGCCGGGCACCGCACCACCTACGGCTCACCGTTCTGGGCCCTGAACGAGCTCACCGAGGGCGACACGATCCACGTCGTCGACCGCGACGGACGCGAGTGGGTGTACGCCTACCGTGAGCAGCAGGTCGTCGCCCCCACGGAGCTGTGGGTGATCGGCGAGGACCCGTTGGGCAGCGGCGAACCCACGATCACCCTGACCACCTGTCATCCGCGCGGCAGCGCGGCTCAACGGCTGATCGCCTGGGGCGAGTTGGTCGGCGACCCCATCGAGTCGACCGCGGGCGACCCCATCGACGAACTGGCGGGCACGTGAACCCCGACGATCCGGACGACCGCACCCCTGCCGACGAGGCCGACCGCCCGGCCGACCGCGACGCGGCCGAGCCCCGCGGTGGGCTGCCCAAGGCGGTCAAGGTCCTGCTGTGGACGGTCGTGATCGCCCTGGCGATCGTGGTGCTGTTCGGCTGGGTGTTCCCGTGGGTGGAGTCGATGCAGCAGGACCCGACGCTCGGCGGCTGATCGGGCCCCTCGCTTCTGCTCAGCGGCTCGGACGTTCCCGCGTCGTCCCGGCGACGGTCAGGCGCTTCGGTCGGCGAGGTAGTCCGCCAGCGCCTCGAACGTGACCCGGACGTCGTCCGGAAGGGCCAGGTCCGCGAGCGCGGCGCCGAACGCGGCGACCTCGTCGGCGATCGTGGCTTCGACGGCGTCGCGGGCGCCGGAGTCGATGAGCAGGCGGCGGAGCTGGTCGACCTGCGCGTCGGACAGGGTGGGGTCGCCGAGCCCGGCCTCGAGCGTGGTGCGGCCGGCGTCGTCGAGCCGCGCGGCGGCTTCGGCGATCAGCAGGGTGCGCTTGCCCTCGGCCAGGTCGGACGCGGTCGACTTCCCCGTCGCACTGGCGTCGCCGAACATGCCGAGCAGGTCGTCGCGCAGCTGGAACGCGCGCCCCAGTGGGTCGGCGGTGGCTCGCAGCGCCTCCTGGAAGGCGATCTCGGCACCGGCCAGCGCGGCGCCGACCTCCAGCGGTCGCGACACCGAGTAGCGGCCCGACTTGAGCGTGGCGACCGCCAGCGCGGTCGCCCGATCGGTGTCGCGGGAGGTCGCGGCCTGCAGGTCCAGGAACTGACCGGCCATCACCTCCTCGCGGAGGGTGACGAACCGGCGCAAGCCCTCCAACAGCGCGTCAGCAGGGACCTCCGCCTCCAGGAACAGCGCATCGGCGTGCACGAACGCGAGGTCGCCCAGCAGGATCGCGACGGCCTCGCCGTACTCGTCCGGATCCCCTTCCCACCCCGCCTCGAGGTGGGCGGACGCGAAGCTGCGGTGGACCGACGGTCGGCCACGTCGGGTCGGTGCCCGGTCGATCACGTCGTCGTGGGCCAGCGCACAGGTGTGCAGCAGTTCCAGCGCGAGCGCCGGTCCGTACACCCGGCGACGATCCCGTCCGCCGGCGGCTTCGAAGCCGAGCAGCAGCAACGCGGGGCGGATGCGCTTCCCGGCGGAGGTGAAGGCACGCAGCTCGGCGGTGATCGGCGCCAGCCGCCGGTCGATCGCGGTCACCGGGGGCAGCAACCGGTCCCAGGCCGCGGTGAGCTGTGCGTCGATCTCCTCGCGCAGCGCGTCGAGGGCGGTCGGCATCGGTCGTGCCACGGGGCGCTCCTCGAACGCACGGTCGGTCCCGGCGTTCGGTCGATGATGCGGACGGGGTCGGCACCGTAGCCGTGGCCCGGTTCCCGGTAGGCTCTGAGGTCGTGAGGGGGCCAGGCACGGTTCGCGGAGGGGTCAGGAGTCGAGGTGGCGGACGTGCACCTGCCTGACCCCGACCTGCTCGAACGCCCGTGGGTCGAGACCTACCCGCCGGGTGTGCCGGTCAGCTACCACATGCCGACGGTCGGACTGCCGCGGTTGCTCGACGACGCCGTCCGCGACTTCCCCGAGCGCATCGCGCTGGTCACCGCCGACGGCCGGATCGACCATGCGACGATGCGCGACCGCGTGGAGGACCTGGCCGCAGCGCTGCATCTGCGCGGGGTGGACGCGGGTGATCGGGTGCTGGTGGCGCTACCCAACCTGCTGACACTGCCGATCGTCCTGCTCGCCGTCTGGCGGTTGCGGGCCATCGCCGTCCCCCTCGAGCCGTCCGTGGCAACCGAGCGGCTGACCCGCGTCGCCGACGACGCCCGGCCGGTCGCGATCATCGCCTCCCGCCGGATCCAACGCAGCCTCGGTGAGCACCGGCCCCCCATCGGCTTGACCGTCGACGATGACCGGTGGGTGCTCGCGGCCCGGACCCGGCGCCGGTCGTGGCTGCCGTGGCGCCGTGCCGCACGGACCGAGCCGTCGGCCCGGCCGGTCGAGCGACCGACCCCCGGGTCGGTCCGTTTGGAGGAGGCGGTGCACGAGGCCACCCAGCGTGGCTGGCAGCGGCCGGTGTTCCCGGTCCCGTCCGAGGCTGCGGCGCTGCTCGCCTACCGCAGCGACGAGCCGACGACCGGGCTGGTGTTCACCCACCAGCACCTCGTCGCGGCGACGTTCCAGGCCCGCTTGTGGGTCCCCGACGTCCAGGCGGGCCGCGAGGTCGCGCTCGTCACCGAGCCGCTGGCCCGGCTCGATGCGCTGGTGGTCGGCTGGCTGGCCGGGCTGCTGGCCGCGACCTCGGTGGTGTTGCTCGAGGCACCCGACGGCGATCGGTTCGCCCGCACGGTCGAGCAAGAGGGCCCCACGTTGCTGCTGGCGACCTCCGCCCGGCTGCAGGCGGCCATGGCCGACGGGGAGGCGGCCAAGCGCGACCTGACCTCGCTGCGGGTGGTGCTGACCTGCGGGCCGTCGCTGGCGCCCGGCACGCGATCGGACCTGTCACGGCGGACCGGGGGTGCACGGGCGCGGGCGATCTTCCGGCCGGCTGCAGCGGCCGGTCCGACCCATGCCCAGCCCGTGTACGGCCTGACCACCGAGCAGGCCGTGGGGCCGCCGGTCACCGACACGCTCGCGGTCGTGGTCGACCCGGACGCGCTCGGGACGGTCCAGCCGGCGGGCTCGTTCGGGCGCCTGCTGGTCCGCGGGCCACAGGTGGCCACCGACGTCTGGGGCGGGCGCCGCGACCCCCACCTCGTCGATGGGTGGGCGGTCACCGACCACATCGGCACGGTCGACGAGCACGGCGCCTTCACCCCGCTCGGACGTCTCAGCGAGGTGGAGCGGCTCGGCGATACCTGGATCGCGCCCGCGCGGGTCGAAGCGGCGTTGGAGACGCACGCGGCGGTGCGCCGCGCCGGCGCGGTGGTCGACCACGCTGCGGGGCAGGTCCGCGCGGCGGTCGTCTGCCGACGGCGTCCCCGACCGACCACCGACGAGTTGGTGGCACACTGTCAGCAACACCTCGACCCGTCCGCGGTGCCCGCCGACGTCGCCCTGGTCGATGACCTGCCGGAGGACGAGGCGGGTGGGATCAAGCGCGATGAGCTGCACGAGCGGCTCGTGGGGAAGGACACGACGTGAGCGACCGCACCGGGCTGCGCGTGCTGCTCGTCGACAACTACGACTCGTTCACCTACAACCTCGCGCAGGAACTCGGGGAGCTCGGTGCGGTCGTCGAGGTGGTGCGCAACGACGCGTTCCGCGTGGCCGACCTGCTCGACGACCTGCCGGACGGGGTGGTGATCTCGCCCGGACCAGGTGACCCATCGGACGCCGGGCTGTCCAACGACGTGATCCGTGCGGTAGCCGGTGTGCGGCCCCTGCTGGGCGTGTGCCTCGGTCACCAGTGCATCGGCGAGGTGTACGGCGGTGACGTGGTGCGCGCGCCCGTGCTGATGCACGGCAAGACCTCGCCGATCTACCACCGGCGGGAGGGGTCGCTGGTCGAGTTGCCCGTGCCGTTCGAGGCGACCCGCTACCACTCGCTGATCGTCGACCGCGGATCGCTCCCGAGCGAGCTGAAGGTCACCGCGGAGACCTCCGACGGGCTGGTGATGGGCTTCGTCCACCGCGAGCTCGACGTCGAGGGTGTGCAGTTCCACCCGGAGTCGATCCTGACCACCGTGGGGATGACGCTGCTCGGCAGCTTCCTCGACCGGTGCGCCACGGCGCGGGGGGAGCGGACCGGCGCCGCGGACCCGGCGGTGGCCACCAGCTGACCCGCTGGGGCCGGGCCGGCCCGGCCGGCTGGGCCGGCGTACGTGTGTGTGTGCAGATCGGTGCAGATGTGATCGCGGGTGCACACGCTTGCGGCGGGGCGCGGGCCGGCCGCGGATGTGTGTGCAGATCGGTGCAGATGTGATCGCGGGTGCACACGCTTGCGGCGGGGCGCGTCAGGCGGGGTCCTGGCGGAGCGCTTCGAGGGCGGCATCCAGGTCCTCGACGCCGATGACGGTCAGGCCGTCCGGCGCGCCGGCCCGGGCTTCGTCGATCTGCATGGCCGGGACCAGGACCAGGTCCGCGCCGTACTCGGCTGCGGCGCGCATCTTCTCCAGGACACCACCGACGGGGCCGATCCGGCCGTCGGCGTCCAGCGTGCCGGTACCCACGACCGTGCGCCCCGCCAGCAGGTTCTCCTCGCTGAGCAGGTCGTAGACGGTGAGGCCGACCATCATCCCGGCGCTCGGCCCGCCGATGCGGATGCCCTCGGACAGCTGCACGTCGAACGGCAGCTGCAGTTCGTTGACCGCCGTCTCCAGCCCCACGCCCAGCATCGCCTGGCCCTCGCCGGCGACGTCGGCGAGTTCGGCGCTGACCATCTCGGTCTGGCCGTTGCGACGGATCCGGAGCTCCAGTTGGTCGCCGATGTCCGCGGTGCGTGTGGCCTCCTGGACCTGCTCGGCGGCCGTGACCTCCTCGCCATCGACCTCCTCGATGACGTCGCCGGGGATCAGGAGGCCGTCGGCCGGCGACCCGGCCAGGACCTGCATGACGGCGACCTCGGTGACGAGCTCGGTCTCCACGCCGGCGGCCTGGGCACCCACCGCCGCGGCGATGTCGAAGGCGCGGCCGAACCGTTCGCGTTCGGCCTCGCGGAGCTCCTCGCGGTCGACCCCCGGTGGGTAGACCTCGGCGAGGGGGCGCAGGGCACGGTCGTTGTCCAGCAGCGCCCCGATCGCCGGCATGGTGGGCTGCTGTCGCAGCAGGATCGTCAGCAGCGCGGTGTCGCCGTCCAGCTCCGTGGTCTCCGCACCGTCGATCTCGACCAGCGGTGGGATGGCGGTCGGGGTGCCGGGGATGTACTCGATGAAGGGCAGTGGCACGGCGAACGCCGCGGCCGCGAGGATCCCGACCGTGGCGGAGTAGAACGCGGACCGCAGCAGGCGGGACCGCCGCCGTGCCCGGCGTCCGCCCGTCGCCGTGTCGTCCTCCCGGCCGGCGTCCGTGTCGCCCACAGCTGCGGGGATCCCCTCCCGGCCGGCGGAGGGGACGTCCGCATCGCGGGCCGTGGGCTCGTCGGATCCGCTGGTCGGCCCGGTCACATCGGCACCTCGCCGCTGGTCACCGCGTCGTCCTTGGGACGTCCGGCGCGGGTGCCGGCGCGCCGCAGCCGCTCGAGCGCGCGGGCAACTTCGCGCTCGGTGAGTGCGCCGATCGTGAGGCCGTCACGGGTCACCCGGACGATCCGGTGCTCGCCCTGGAAGGTGTCGACCAGGGCATGCAGGTCCGCGTCGACGTCGATCGCCGGCAGGTCGGTGACGTCGGTCCCCAGCTCACCGACGGTCCGGGTGGCGTCGTGGTCGCCTCCGTCGGAGCCGATCGAGGCGACCTCCACGGCACCGATGCGGCCGTCGGGGTGGTCGATCGTGAGGAGTTCCCCGTCGAGGGCGTCGGCCTCGACCAGGCGGGCATGACCGTCGGCGACGCGCTGGTCCGCGGGCCAGGGGGTGGGGAAGGTGGCCACCAGGTCACGGATCGTGCGGCCGGTGAGGACCTCGTCGAGTTCGGCGTTCCGGAGTTCGCGCTGGGCGGCGTTGGCGATGAAGAGGCCCGTCGTGGCCAGCACGAACGCCCCGACCAGGCTGGGGATCAGCGGCAAGGCACCGGAGGCGACGACCCAGACGCCGGTGCCGACCAGCCCGAAGCCGAGGACCTGGCCGGCGCGCACGGAGATCCGAAGCGCGCGCAGCCGGTCGCGCAGCAGCATCCACAGCAGCGCACGAAGCACGCGTCCGCCGTCGAGCGGTGCACCCGGCACGATGTTGAACAAGGCCAGCAGGACGTTCCACCAGCCGAGCAGCCCGGCCACCTCGGCGACCGGGTCCGCGACCGTCGACGGCAGCAGGTCCGGCGTGAACGTCGCGATGAGCCCGAACGCAGCGCCGCACACCAGGCTGACGTACGGCCCGACCGCGGCGATCGCGAGTTCGTCCCGGGCCGACTGTCCTGAGGCGTGCATCTCGGTGACCCCGCCGAACAGCAGCAGGGTGATCGACTCGACCTCCAACCCGCGGTGGCGTGCCTCGAGTGCGTGGGCGAGCTCATGAGCGAAGGTGGTCGCCACCACCAGCAGCGAGCCGATCCCGGCCATCGTGAACGCCATCGCAGGCGCGAACCCGTCCAGGAACCGGGTCGCGAACAGCACGGCGACGAGGACCGCGAGCAACACGACGGAGGGGTCGAGGCGGACCTCGATCCCTTTGATGGCGGCGACACGCACGGCACGGGCGAGCATGAGGGACGGACGGTACCGGTCCCCGACGACGGGCCGGCCGCGTCCACGGCGGGCCCTCGACGCGGGCCGGCAGCCCCGTCGACGTGTCCGGACAGCGCATCACGTCGCCACCGTCCGTTCAGGCGGCCCATCTGGTTCCCACGCTTGGCTCCGGGCGGTTATCGTGTGGGTATGGAGCTACGAGACACCACCATCCGTGACCTGATCGATCTCACCGACCCCGTGGGCGTGTTGTCGTTCTACGTCGGGCATACCCCGTCGCAGGCCGCCGATCCACAGCCCACGGCGCCGATCGAGATCCGCAACCAACTCAAGGCCCTGCGCTCCCGGCTCAACGGCACCGGCCGAGAGGTCGAGCGTGCGGTCGAGTCGCGGCTGCGGGCCCTCGACGGGCAGATCGACGAACTGCTCGATCCGAAGGCCAGCGGCCAGGGTCGGGCGTTGTTCGTCGCTGTCGGGTCCGGCGAGACGATGTCGCTGCACGTCCAGGTCCCCTTCAAGGACCGCGTCATCTTCGACAGCAACGCCTACGTGCGTCCGCTCGTCGCCGCGCTCGATGAGGGTCGCTCGGCCGGGATCCTGGTGGTCTCGCGTCAGGGCACCCGGCTGCTTCGGTGGTCGTTGTCGGGTGTGGAGGTCCTCCAGGAGGACGTTTTCACCGTCGAGGACCAGGTGTTCGCGGAGGAGAAGGCCGGCCCCGCCATGGGCAACCCGGCCAACCCACAGCAGTCGTACACCGGCAGGGACAAGTTCGAGGAGCGGCTCAACGAGAACCGCCACCGGTTCTTCAAGCAGGTCGTGGCCGACACCGCCGAACGCGCGGAGTCGGAAGGCTGGGACCGCCTGGTGCTGTCTGCCCCGCTGAAGCTGCGTGACGAGCTCGCCGACGACCTCGCCGCCGCCGGCTCCTACCGGGTCCTGAAGGCGGACCAGGCGTGGGAGGACGCACCGCCGGCGCGGATCGCGCAGCAGGCCTGGCACCTGCTGCGGTCGGTGCACCGCGACCGTGAGCGCGAACTGGTCAACGACGTGCTCGAGCGGGCGCTCGGCGGCGGGCCGGCCGCGGTCGGCCTGCGCAACGTCTGTGCGGCGCTCAACGAGGGCCGCGTCGCGCACCTGCTGTACGACGTCGATCTCGAGCTCGAGGGCTACGTCTCCGACGAGGGCACGGTCCACCCCCGCGTGGAGGGCCCGGTCGCGGAGTCCGAGGTCACCCTGCGGCGCGACCCGCTGTTCGTCGAACGGATGCTGGAGAAGGCGATCGGGACCTCGGCGACGGTGACGCCGGTCTCCGACGAGACGGCGGAACCCCTGGCCGAGCACGAAGGCGTCGCGGCACGGCTGCGCTGGTGACCGACGTATGGTGCATGGCGACGTGACGGGGCGCCCCGCGTGGTCCGACGACCCAGCGGGGCTGCGCGTTCGCGCCGACGAGGTGCTCGGGCTCCACGAAGACGGCCACCTCGACCAGGCGCTCGAAGCCGCCGAGCAACTCGAAGCGGATGCGGCCGTCGGCGACCTCTCCGACGAGATCGTGCGCGAGTCGCTGTTCGCCGCCCGGTTCCAGCGGGCGATGGTGCTGATCGAGTTCGGCGAGCTGGACCGTGCGGCGGAGGCCTACGGGCGCGCGGCCACCGTGCCGACCGACCCGGACGACCCCGATCAGCGCCACGAGGTCGCGATGGCGCTGCTCAACCGCGGGGTCTGCCTGGACGCGATCGGCGATCCCCACGCGGCGCTGACGACCTACGACGAACTGATCGAACGCTTCGGCGTCGCCGATGACCCGGTCACGGCCGATCAGGTGGTCCGCGCCCGCACCAACCGTGCCGCCACCCTGCGGGTGTTGGGCCGTCCGGAGGACGCCATCGCGGCGGTCCGCGAGCTCGCCGCCGAGCTGGACGACGCGGCACCGCTCGACGCCGAGCAACTGGTGGTCGGCCGCCGGATCCACGCGGCCGCAGCGAAGGATCTCGGCCGGCTGGAGGAGGCGCTGACCGCCGTGGAGGGCCTGCCCGGTGGTGGTCTCGACGATCCCGGTGTGGCGTTCCAACGCGCGGCCGCCGACCACGACCGGGCGGAGCTGCTGCTCGACCTCGGCCGGCCCGACGATGGCCGTCGGGTCCTGGACGAGCTGTCCGGCTCCCTGGACCGCGCCGATCCGGAGCAGGCCGACCTGGCCGTTGAGGTCGAGGCGACCCGGCGTCGGCTGCCAGCCGGCGGTTGATGACCCGCGGCCGGCGGTCGCTGCGCGGCCGACGGTGCAGCCGGGGCCGAGGTCGGGCGCTCGGCGGGCGGTGCACGCCCGGTCAAGCGCCCGCCTCCTCGGCCGCGTCGAGCCGGTCGATCAGCTGCTGACGTGCTCGGGCCACACGGGAGCGGATCGTTCCGACCGGTACCTCGCAGACGTCCGCGGCGTCCTGGTAGGACCAGCCCAGGAGCTGTGTGAGCACGAACGCCGCCCGCCGGTCGGGGGCGAGCTCGTCGACCAGGTCGTGCAGCGCGACCTCGTCGGTTCCGTCGGGGGCCGCGTCCGGCGGGGACGGATCGGGTAGCCGCCGTCGACGTTGCCGGCGGCGGATCTCGTCGACGGCGACCCGCCGGGCGATGACCAGCAGCCAGGTCCGGGCGCTCGCGTCCCCGCGGAACCGCGACACGGTCCGCATCGCCCGCAGGTAGACCTCCTGGGTGAGATCGTCCGCGGCGGGCGGGTCGACCAGGTGCGCGCAGAACCGCCAGACGTCCGCCTGGGTGTGCCGGATGAACGTCGCGAGCGCCACCTGGTCGCCCTCGGCGGCGTCGAGCAGCAGCCGGGTGAGGTCGTGATCGGTGACGTCCTGCATGCCGGGGCGCATCCCTCGGGACGGGGCGATCCGTGCGAGCCGGTGGGTCGGGCCGCGCCGGCAGGGTACGGCCCTCGGTGGGAACCGGACCGACGCGTCGTGCGACCACGTGTGCGATGGCTGGTGCCGGCTCGGAAGCTGGCGACGGCAGACCTCCCGGAGGAGCGAGCACCCATGGATCCGTCCCTGCCCGTCCTGCGATGCACGGACGTCCGCGAGGCCGTCTCCGCACGGCACGACGGTGAGACGTCCCCGGTCGACGTCGAGGCGGTCGCTCACCACCTCGACGGCTGCGAGGGTTGTGAGCGGTTCGCCGGACGGCTCGGGGTCGTCTCGCGCCGTGCGCGCGTCGCCGCCGCCGAGTCCGTCCCGAACCTGACCGAGCCGATCCTGGCTCGCGTGGCGGCCGAGCAGCCGGTGGGCCGACGTGTCCGCGAACTGCGCTGGCTGGTCGGGTTGGCCGGCCTCGTGCAGGCCTCGGTGGCCATCCCGGCACTGCTCGGGGTCGTCAGCGTCGATCAGCACCTCGGCCGTGACCTGGGTGCCCTGCAGTTGGCGTTGGCGGTGGGGCTCCTGCTCGCCGCGTGGCAGCCGACGCGCGCGGTCGGCGTGCTGCCGGTCGCCGCCGTCGTCGCGGTCGTCGCGGTGATCACGGCCGGCATCGACGTGGCTGCGGGCACGGTGGCCCTGACCGCTGAACTGACCCACCTCTCCGAGGTGGTCGGGGTGCTGGCGCTGTGGGCGCTACGACGGCGGGCACCCGTCCCACCGGTCGCGCTGCGCCGCCCTGCCACGATCCGGCCGGCACCGACCGCGAGCACCTGACCGGGCACCGACCGGGGCGTGACCCGGAACCCCCGACCCCGGTGTACGCCGCGCACCTGCCCCGTCGCAACCGTCCACCCCCGACCGACGTCCCCACCGCACCGAGGATCGTCGTGAGCTCAACCGCTGTCCGCTCGACCGCCCGTGTGGCGGTCCCTGCCGCGCTGCTGACCTGCCTGGTCGCCGCGCTGCTGGCCGCGTCCGCGATGCCGGCAGCCGCCCACGCCTACCTCGTCAGCTCCGAGCCGGCGGACGGCGACGTGCTCGACGAGGCGCCGGAGGAGGTCCGGCTGACCTTCAACGAACCCGTCGAGGTGCCCTCGGACGGCTTGCGGGTGCTGGACGACGTCGCCGACCGCGTCCGCGTCGAGGTGGTCGACGACGGTGATCCGTCGACGCTGACGGGGGCGCTCCCGGTCGGGCTCCCCGAGGGTGCGTACGTGATCAGCTACCGGGTGATCTCCGCCGACGGGCACCCGGTCAGCGGCGTCTCGACCTTCACCGTCGGGGACACGGCCACGGTCGACGACGCGGTGCTGGCTGATATCACCGAAGCTGTGGACGGCGGGATCGCGCACCGGATCGGCCAGGTCCTGCGCGGCGCCAGCTACGCGGCGGCGCTGCTCGCCGCCGGGTCGGCCGGCATCGTCGCTCTCGTGGCGCGCACGCGG
>SKJX01000009.1 GCA_007121785.1 Nitriliruptoraceae bacterium | reverse complement strand
GCGTGTACGTGATCGTGGCCTGGTCACCGGCGCCCAGCGTGACCTCCGCCTCCTGGGCCTCGTGGTCGCCGCTGGCGGCCGTGATCGTGTAGTCGCCGGCCGGCAGCTCGAGGTCGAACTCGCCGTCCTCGTCTGCGTCGACGGACTCGGTGACGTCATCGCCGTCGGGGGTGCTGCCCTCGGCGGTCACGGTGGCCTCGACGCCGTCCTCGGTGTGGGCGTCCGTGACGGTCCCGCTGACCTGGGCGAACGCCGCCGGCTCGATGCCGGTGGGGCACGACTTGTTGCCCGAGCCCTCGAAGGTGGCGTCGAACTCGCCGAGCCACTCCGCGAGCTCGTCGAGGCCGACCCGGCCGTCACCGGGATGCTCGAACCCGAAGGTGGCGCCCAGCCGCGCCACGGCCGGCGTGTCCTCCTTGGCACCCTGCATGTTCAGGGGTCCGATCGCGACCTCGAGGTCGGTGGCCACGGCCTCGAGGTCGACCCTGCCGTCGAGGTTCGTGTCGTCGAACAGCACCACACGGGGCGTGCCGTCCACGGTCACCGGCTCACCGATCGAGGTGCCCGGGGTGACGTCGGGCAGCTCGACCCCGGCGTGCAGGCTCGCGGTGAGGTCGTAGTCGAGGTCGACCACGCCGGAGGTGCTCAGCTCCACCATGGAGCCGATCGCGGCCGCCAGGGGGTGGTCCGGGGTGACCTCGGCGAGGTCGAGGTCGAAGGGCAGCTCGATCACCTGGGCCAACAGGCACTCCCCGGGGGAACCGCAGATGTCGAGCTCGATGGCGGCCCGGACGGTCGTGGGCGTGGCCCCGTCGGCCGGCTCGACGTCGAGCGTGAGCAGGCTCGGCTCGTCGCCGTCGCAGGTGCCGGCGCCGAAGGCCTCCACCAGCAGGCAGTTGAGCCGCGTGCCCGCCTCCTGGAGCGTCGCGTCCGGATCGGTCGCCAGCTCGCCCACCTGCTCGCGCACCTCCCGCAGGCCGGTGAGCATGTCGGCGAGATCGAGGTCGACCAGCGGCAGCCGTCCGAGGGCGCTGCCGCCCCGCACGCGTGCCTCCAACGACGCGGTGAGCTCGTCGATGCCTTGCAGCAGCAGGTCGAGCAGCGCGTGCGGGTCGGGTGAGAAGGCGAAGTCGAGGAGCTCTTCCAAACCGCTGGCGTCGACGGTGGCGAAGTCGAGCTCGCCGACGGCGCTGTCCCAGGCACCGCCGAGCTCGAGGGGGCCACCCAGCTCGGTGCCGCCGACCTCGGCCGCCACCGTCAGGTCGAACGTCGGGACCGTGACGTCGACGGTGACGTCGACCACGCCGGTCGGGTCGTCGCCCAGGCCATCGAGGAGCTCGGCGAGGCTCAGCCGGCCGGAGTTGGGCTCTCCTTCGACGAACGCCACCGACAGCATCGGACCGTCGCCCGCGGCGTCGATGAGGCGCAGGGGGGTGTCGCCCGTGGAGGCCGACAGGCCGAGGAAGCCGATCGTGCCGGCCAGGTCGAGCGTGGCGTCGACGGGAACGTCGAGCCCGACGAAGCTGTCTCCGGTCAGCAGCTGGACCCGCTCACTGACCGCGATCATGTCGTCAGGGTCGTGGCCGGCGTCGCGGAACGCATCGAGATCGAAGTCGTACTCCGTGTCGAACAGCTCGCGCACATCGTCGAAGGTGAGATCGAACGCGACCGCCAGGTCGGCGGTGACCTCGGGTGTGGCCGAGATCTGGCTCGCGGGCTGCGCGCCGTCGGGATCCTCGAGAGTGGCCGCGTCCACGAGTCCCGACAGGCCGGTCATCTCCCGTAGGCGATCGGACAGGCGGAAGGACAGCTGGTCAGCGTCGGCACCGAGGCCCAGGTCGCCCGGGCCTCGCTCCCAGCCGAGGTCGAAGTGCAGCGCCGTCTCGCCGGGGAGGTAGGTCGCGCCCAGGTCGGTGAGGTCCTCGAGGCCGAGCTCCTTGGCGAGGCTCGTCAGGATCGCCTGGACGTCGGTCAGACCCAGCCCGACCAGCACCTCGCGGTCCAGCTCATCGAGCAGCTGCAGGCGCCCGTCGTCATCGATGCGCGCCAGCGCGCGCTCCTCGTCGTCAATGACGACGGTCTGGTCGAGCAACCAGTCGAGGATGCCCTGGCCGAGGTGACCCAGCTCGCTGGCGCGTTCACCCAGCAGTGGCAGACGCAGGTCGGCCACGCCCGAGCGCTGCGTCGCGCCCAGGGAGACGGCCAGCTGCGCCAGCCCCGCGATCACTTCCTCCACGAAGACGTTGCGGAAGTCGCCCAGGTCGCCCGGGTCGACCGAGACGGCGTCCTGCCAGCCGGTGAGCTCGGCGAGGTCCACATCCTCGGGATCGGGCGGCCAGTCGAGACTGAGCGACGCGCCGGCGTTCTCGAGCCCGTCGAGGTCGACCGCGTCGAGGTCGAGGTCCGCGGTCGCGCTGGCGGTCGCCACGTCGAAGGCGAACAGATCACGCGGTGGGGTGCCGACCCAGTCGCTGAGCGGCACGGTGCCGTCGACGCCGGCGGTGAGCTGCAGGATCGCGCTGACGTCGCCCGTCGCCTCGACGGCGAGGATGCCGACGTTCATCCCGAGCGGGTCGAGCTCGGCGGGGTCCCCTGCGGAGGCGCCAGCCGTGAAGGAGGCCGCGACCTCCGCTCCGAGCTCCACCTGCCCGAGGTCCACGCGCGGGTCGAGGTCATCGACGTCAGGGCCGAACTCGAGCGTCAACGGGACGCTCAGCGTGGCGTCGACCGGGATCGCGTCCGGGTCGTAGGCGACGATGTCGTGGAGCACCGCCAGGGGGCTGCCCACCGCACGCTCGAGGGTGACCACGAGGTCGAGCGCGCCGTCGTCCAGTGAGAACTCGGCGGGATTGACGCCGTCGGCGGCGATCTCCAGGGTCTCGATGCCGAGATCTTCGAGAAGGTCGTCGTCGAGTCCCGGCAGGCTCGCCGCGTCGATGCCGCTCACCAGCTCGTCGATGAACGCATCGAGCTCGGTGGGCGCGTCGTCCACAGCCGCCGCGAGCGCGGTCAGCGTCGTCGGCAACGAGAGGATCCGGTCGAGACCGGTGGGGGTCAGCGGCACCGGATCCAGCATCGCGTCGCCGACGTCGAGGCCGGTGAGGCCGGAGAGCACCCCGTCGAGCGCTCCCTTGAGCGCTTTCACCTCAGGACTGTCCTCGTGGTTGTCGGCGGCCGCCGGTGCGACCGGCACGACAAGCGGTGCGATCAACCCCAGCGTCAGACCCGAAATGAGCACGCGTCGAACACGATCACCCCAGCGCATGGCCTCGGCCCCTGCTCTGCCTGATCAGCCCCGCGACCAGTCTGCGCCACCTACCCACATCGGAGCGCCAAGCCTTGGAATGACGGCCCCAGTCGCCCGAACGACCGTAGACATCTGTCGGCTCCCGTCCAGCGACGGCGGCCCGGTGGCCGCCGGTCGGACTAGTGCGAGCGCTGAACGCTCGTGCAGGAAGGGGTCGGGGAGCCACGCGTGTCAGGACGGTCGCGGACGGGGCCGGGAGCGGGCCCAGGTCTAGTCCTGCGGGTCCTCGGCTTCACCGACATCATCCGGAGCGGGGGCGGGGGAACCGAAGGTGTCCTCGAGTGCGTCGAAGACCTCCGGGCACTCGTCCCGCATGGCCCGCTCCATCTCCTCATCCGACAGGCCAGATTCCTCGGCGCGCTGCTCGAGTTCACGGAAGTCGTCCTCGAGGTCCTCGTCCATCAGCGCGTCTGGACCCTGGCCGATGACGCGCTCCTCCAGCAGTCGGCAGGCGTCGGCCGCGATCTCTTCCTCGTCGCTGGCGCAGGCCGCCACCCCGAGACCGACCGCGAGAATCGACGCCACGATCCGTGCCCGCACCATGCTCGACCCCTCGCCGCCCCTGCGAAGCCACCCCACCGTGCGACTCCAGCCCTCACTCTAACCGGGAAGGTCGTGATCGCGGCCGGGTATCGAGAAATGACAGATCGCGCCATGGACGGTCCGCGGCCGTGCGCCGGAGTCGACGTCATCCCGCGTCCGCCCTCGGAGCGCCGGGCAGATCGAGGCCGCCGATGGTCTAAACTAGGTGTAGTCGCGGTGGTAGACGACCCGGCCCTCGTCGTCGAACCCGTAGAAGCTCGCCCGCGGCAGGTCGTTCCACCGGCGCCCCCCGGCCGTGTAGGAGATCGTCCACTCGACGGCCAGTTCCGTGCCGTCCTCGGACTCGATCACCTTCTTCGCGTCGACGGCGACCTCCTCCTTCCCGCCCAGCCAGTCCTTGAGATAGG
>SKJX01000195.1 GCA_007121785.1 Nitriliruptoraceae bacterium | reverse complement strand
TGCCTCGCGCCGCCCGGCAGCCGCGACCGCGCGATCCGGGCCCGGCTGCGGTGACCCCGACCGTGGGTGTGACGACCCGCGACCGGATGGCCGTCGCCGACCGGGAGCAGGACGCGCACGACCGCTCCAGCGACCTGCGGCGGACGGTGGCGTTCGGGTTGGGCGTGGCTGCCCTCGCGGCGGCGTGGCGTTGGCTGGGTCCGGACCGTGAGTAGGCTGCCGCCCCCGTGAGCTACCCCCGCACCCGCCTCCGCCGCCTGCGCCGGACCCCGGCGCTGCGTCGTGCGGTCTCGGAGACCCGTCTGGACCCGGCCGGGCTCGTGCTCCCCGTGTTCGTCAAGGAGGGCGCCACCTCGGCGTCGCCGATCCCGTCGATGCCGGGGGTCGAGCAGCACAGCACCGGGTCGGTGGCCGCGGTCGCGGAACGTGCGGTCGCGCTGGGCGTCGGGGGGATGATGCTGTTCGGCATCCCGGCGGCCAAGGACCCGGTGGGCGCGTCCGGCTGGGATCCGGACGGGCCCGTACCGGCCGGGCTGCGGGCGATCCGCGAGCGTGTCGGTGACGATCTGGTCCTGTGGGCCGACGTCTGCCAGTGCGAGTACACCGACCACGGCCACTGCGGACCGCTCGACGCCACCGGTCAGGTCGTCAACGACCCGGCGGTCGACGGCTACGTCCGCGACGCCCTCGCCTACGCCGATGCGGGCGCGGACCTCGTCGCCCCGTCAGGCATGATGGACGGCCAGGTCGGGGCGATCCGCGCCGCCCTGGACGACGCCGGCCACCAGCAGGTCGGGATCGTGGCCTACGCCGCCAAGTACGCCTCGGCGTTCTACGGTCCGTTCCGTGACGCCGCGGAGTCCACGATGGCCGAGGGCGACCGCGCCGGTCACCAGATGGATCCGGCCAACCGGCGTGAGGCCCGTCGCGAGCTGGCCCTCGACCTCCAGGAGGGGGCCGATGCGCTGATGGTCAAGCCGGCGCTGCCCTACCTCGACGTCCTGCGTGACGCGCGCGAGGACCACGACGTGCCGTTGGCCGCCTACCACGTGTCCGGGGAGTACGCGATGATCAAGGCGGCCGCGGAGCGCGGGTGGCTCGACGGGGACGCGGCGATGCACGAGGCGGTCCTGTCGATCGTCCGCGCCGGCGCCGACCTGGTCCTGACCTACGCCGCGCTCGACCTCGCAGCTGCCCCATGAGCCGGACCGCGTCCGTCCCCGAGCCCTTGACGCCACCCGCGTGGCTCGCGGAGGTGCCACTGGCCCACCGCGGGCTCCACGACGACGAACGTCCGGAGAACTCCCTGGAAGCCTTCGAGGCGGCCGCCGCGGCCGGGTACGGGGTGGAGCTGGACGTCCACCTCAGCCGCGACGGGGTGCCGGTCGTCGTACACGATCCGGAGCTCGGACGGATCAGCGACCACGATGCCAAGGTCAACGAGCTCACCGTCGACGAGCTCCAGCAGGTCCGACTCGGTCGGACGCCGGCACACGTCCCGACGCTCGCGGACGCGCTCGAGCGGCTGGCCGACGTGCCCGTCATGGTCGAGATCAAGCAGAGCAACCTGCGGGCGAACAAGCTCGAGCAGGTCACAGCCGGGCTGCTCGACGGACACCCGGGGCCCTGGTGCGTGGCCAGCTTCAACCCGGCGAGCGTCCGCTGGTTCCGTCGCAACCGGCCCGATGCGATCCGGGTTCTGACCGCAGGTCCGCTCGACGGGGTCGACCTCCCCGGTCCGGTCAAGCGCCGGTTGGCAGCCCTGTCGGACCTGGACCGCGTCGCCCCGCACGCCGTGAGCTACGACCTCGACGCGCTGCCGACCCCGGCGACCGATCGCTGGCGTGAGGCCGGTGGGCTCCTAGTGACCTGGACCGCGGTCGGCGAGGAGGGGCTCGCGCGGGCGCGCCGCCTCGCGGACAACGTGATCTTCGAGCACGTGCGCCCCTAGACCGAACATGTGAGACCGAGCACGTGCCGCTCTCGACTCACCGGACGACGTGGAGGCCAGCGTGGACACCGACCGTTCCGCCCGACTGTTCGAACGCGCCCGCGAGGTCATCCCCGGAGGCGTCAGCTCCCCGGCACGTGCCTTCGCGAGCGTCGGCGGCACCCCGCGCTTCATCGCGCGTGGCGAAGGTGCCACCATGATCGACGAGGACGGCAACGAGTACCTGGACCTGGTGAACTCCTGGGGCCCCCTGCTGTTCGGGCACGCGCGGCAGGAGGTCATCGACGCCGCCAGCAGCGCCCTGCAGCGCGGGTCCTCGTTCGGGACGCCGACCGAGGGTGAGGTCGAGCTGGCCGCGGCCATCATCGACGCGGTGCCGTCGGTGGAGAAGGTCCGGCTGACCAACTCCGGGACCGAGGCCGGGATGAGCGCCGTCCGGCTCGCCCGCGGCGCGACCGGACGGGACAAGCTGCTCAAGTTCGTCGGGCACTACCACGGGCACTCGGATGCGTTGTTGGTCGCCGCGGGGTCCGGCGTGGCCACGCTCGGCATCCCCGGGTCACCGGGGGTGACCGAGGGGGCCGCCCAGGACACCATCCTGGTGCCCTGGAACGATGCGGACGCGGTCGCGGCCGCGGTGGCCGAGCACGGCGACGAGCTGGCGGCCATCCTCGTCGAGCCGGTCGCGGCCAACATGAACCTCGTCCCGCCCGACCCCGGGTTCCTGGCAGCCCTGCGCGACCACGCCGACGCCTGCGGTGCCGTGCTGGTGTTCGACGAGGTGATCACCGGCTTCCGGCTCGCCCGGGGCGGCGCCCAGGAGTTCCACGGGGTGGTCCCCGACATCACGGTCATGGGCAAGGTGGTCGGCGCCGGGTTCCCGCTCGCGGCGTTCGGCGGTCCGGCCGAGCTGATGGATCAGCTCGCCCCGGAAGGGCCTGTCTACCAGGCGGGAACCCTCTCGGGGAACCCGGTCGCGGTCGCGGCCGGTCGGGCCCAGCTGGAGCTGCTCACCCCGGCCGTCTACGAGCAACTGGAGGGCGCGGCGACCGCGCTCGCCGACGGGTTCCAGGCGGCGTTCGACGCGGCGGGGATCACGGCGACGGTCACCCGGCACGGCTCGCTCGCCGGTGTCCTCTTCACGTCGGACGCCCCGAGGCGGTTCGAGGATGTCGCCGCCGCCGACCACGCGATGTACGCACGGTTCTTCCACGCCATGCTGGACCGAGGGGTGTACCTCGCCCCGTCCGGGTACGAGGTGATCTTCCCGTCGACCGCCCTGGACGAGCCGATGCTCGAGCGGATCGTCGCTGCCGCGCAGGAGGCCGCGCAGCGGTTGGCCGCCACCGGATGACCTTCGCCCCTGCCCGTGACGGAGGTGACCGTTTGTTCGGGTCTTCCGGCCCTTGGTACCTTGCGCTCTGGGCCGGCCACCGCCGGTCAGGATGGCCCGGATTCGTCCGCGTTCCATCAGATCAGATCCATCTGATCAGGTCCGTCCGAAGATCCATCGAGAAGTTCCACGAGCAGGTTCGGCGCCGACGGCGGTGGCGGACTCCGGGACCAGGAGAGGGTGCGACGTGCTCGAGTGGTTCGGCGAGATGTTCTCGACCCTTCCGGAGGTGTTCCGGGCGGTCTACGAGTTCGGCGACCCCCAGGACGAGGGCCGAGGCTGGGTCGGTGCGCTCATCACCGTGCTGTGGATCGGTCCGCTGGGGATCCTCCCGCTCTACCTCGCCAAGCTGTTCTACGGCAAGCGTGAGTGGGTGTCGGCGACCATGGGGATCATGGGCGCCTCCAGCCTGCTGTGGTGGCTCCACGGGGTCATCCCGCACGGGTGGATCCAGTTCACCGACTCCCAGGCGGACCTGCTGTCCGGCACCGTGATCCCGGCGACCGCCGGCATCGACGTCACCGACGACTACCGCTTGGACATCGCCTCGAACCTCTACGGGGTGATCACCGAGGGCATCGTCGGCGCTTTGATGATCGGCGGCATCGTCGTGACGGTCTGGGCGGCGCTGCGTATGCAGCGACACCTGCCGAAGACGCTCGCTCCTGGGGAGACCAAGCCCGAGGCCGGCGGCTACAAGTAGATCGCGGCCGCCGCACCGCGCGGCGGCCGGACACGTTCGACGCAGGAGGGAGGTGCACCGTGGGCAAGACCGACAAGGGCGAGCACCCGCTCGTCTTCGACGATTACACCGTCCAGCAGGTCGACCCGCAGTGGCTCCAGGAACGCGTCAAGCCGAAGCGCCACATCGGGCTCACCGCGGAGCTGTGCATCCTGTGCCGCGCGTGCGAGGACG